>QKHE01000007.1 GCA_003250155.1 Chloroflexota bacterium
GAAGCGCCGATCGTCAGGACCGACGAGGAGCCTGATGCCGGGTCGGCGCTGAAGCTCGCCGTGGCGCCGGCCGGCAGGCCGCCGACCGAGAGGTCGATCGGGGTAGCGAAGCTCGAGCGCGAGATCGTGACCGTGGTGTTGCCGTAGCTGCCCTGCTGCGCCGAGATGCTGCCCGAGGTCGACAGCGAGAACGACATCACGGTGAGCGTCGCGCACGCCGTGCCGGTGCTCATGTTCCCCAGCGAATCGATGCCGCGGACGCAGACCTGGTAGCTGCCGGCCGTCGGCGGCGCGGCGACCTCCGAATAGGTCACACCCTCGCTCGTCTCGTCGAACCCTCCGTCACTCGCGGTCATCGGCGTCCACGGGTCGGCGCCGAGCCGCCATTCGGCTCCTGCCACGCCGGCCGGGTCGGTCAGGCTCGCCGTCACGGTCACCGTCGCGCCCGGAATCGCCGAGGTCGGCGAGAGGACGGGGGTCGAGACGCCTGGGCCAGAGCGGTCGATCGTCACCGCGGCGGCGCTGGCCGCCGAGGTTGGACCCAGGGCTCCGCCGGCCGACACCGAATCGGCCTTCAGCGTCAGCGTCAGGCTGCCGTCGACACAGCCGCTGACGGTGACCGTGAAGCTCGTGCCGGATGACAGGAACGGGCTGACCGCGCACGGCGTGGCGCCCGTGGCTGCCGTCCCGGTCGCCGTGAAGTCGCCGCTCGTGAGGCCCGTGATCGAGCGGTCGAAGATCAGGCTGTAGCCGATCGCGTCATCGTTCGTGGGCGAAGATCCGGTCGGCTCGAAGAGGACGATCTGGGGCGGGCTCGCCGGCGAGGGCGTCGGGCTCGGGGTCGGATTCGCGGTCGGGCTCGGCGTCGGATTCGCGGTCGGGCTCGGCGTCGGGGGCGGCGTCGAGGTCGCGACTGGCGAGGGCGTCGGGCTCGGGGTCGGCGACGGGGTGGGCGCCGGTGCGCTGACGCAGGACGGATAGCGGAACGATCCGATCCGGGTGTGGTGATCGAGGCCCGACGCCGGGTAGTACATGTTCGTGTACCAGAACGTGCAGCCGTCCGGATCGAGCGTCATCGCCGAGTAGTCGCCCCAGCGCTCGCACGCCGAGCCGCCGCAGTTCCCCGTCTGCGTGCCGCCACCCTCGATGAGTGATTGCTCCGTCTGGCTGATCGTGCCGGCCGGGTCACCCGCAAGCCTGCCCGCGTAGCGGATCGCCGGGTACATCGAGGCACTCGAGACGCTGTAGCCGATCGCCATGTTGCCGACCCGGTCGACCGCCACGCTCGGCATGAACCGCGAGCTCGCGTCGGGGTTGAATGTCGACGCCTGCAGCGCATTGCCGATGCTGCCACCCGTGACCGGGACCTGGTACCAGCGCACGGCGGCCTGGGATGACGTGCTGCCGGCCACGGTGTGCGCGGCCCAGAGCGATTCGACGCCGCCGATGTTCGAGTACTGGTTCTGCATCATCAGCCGGATCCCGAGCGCGTCGAGGTCGTTGCCGTTCAGCGACGGGACGGTCCCCGGCGGGCTGGCCCAGGTCGTCGCGGCCGTGCTGTCGAACGGTCCGCTGAAGCTCGAGTTGGCGGTGTTGGCCCAGTCGACGTGGAACTTCCAGACCCGGATCCGGGCCGTGTAGCACCAGACCGACGCGAACAGGTTCTCGCGGCCGGCCGGCGGGCTGCCGGCCTGCAGCCGGGCGTTGCTCGGCAGGAGCGTGAAGACCGGACACGGACCTGTGCGCTGCGGCGCATCGAACGACACGACCTGGGGCGCCTGGCCCGCGTACAGCTGAGCCTTGTTGAGGGCCCACACTCGGACGTTGTTGAAGCCGCCGGTGGCGCTGAAGTCGAACATGTTGGCCGACACGTAGATGCCGTCCGGCCAGATGCCCATCTTCGGGTAGTCGGGCAGGCCGTCGGTGAAGTGCAGCGAGGTGAAGTGCCAGCCGCCGCTGACCGGATCCCCGGACTGCGAAGCGGCAAAGCATAGATAGGCGCCCGGTGGATTCACGATGTTGCCGGAGCCGTCGACCTGGAACGCGAAGTCGGCGATGACCCAGCGATCCGCGAACGTGTCGTACAGCACGACCGGGTCGCCGTAGTTGTCGGTGTCGCACAGGTTGCCGAAGCTGCCTTGGCTCATGAAGTCGTTGAACGAGAAGCCGGCGATCCGCGTTCCGGTGCTCTTGTCGTAGATGCCGATCGCGGTGTTGATGGTCTGGATGTAGTGGTTCGGCCCGACGTCACCGTTGGTGTCCGGGGGGTGCCCGTCGCCGCATTGGACGCCCGAGCAGTCATCGCTGAACGCGAGCCCCTCGAACGAGGCGTCGGTCGCGGGTGCTGGCGCCGCCTGGCCGGCGGCCGCCCCGGCGCCGATCGCGGCGAAGGTCTGCGGCCCCTCGGGCGGGACCTTCGGAGACCGTCGTTCGGGGACCCTGTCGCGCTCGTGGGTCGGCACGCTGGCGCCGCCGGGCAGCGGCGGCAGGTCCCGAACGTCGAAGACCGCCGAGCGAGCCGCCAGCCGAGGCCCCGGATCGCGGCCGTCCGAGCCGGTCGGTGGTGCGACGGACCCGCCGACGACGAGCCCGACGCCGGCCAGCAGCACGATCGCGAGCGCAACGGCTGTGCGACCGGGCGGGCTGGCGAGCGGCGAGTGGCGACGTGAACGCACGGTGCGGACGGCTGCCTCCGGGTCCGCCGCATCGTACGGATCGCGGGGGTTGCCCGTCACCCCGACGATCGCGCTAGGTAGGTCACCAGCCGAGCGGCACCGCGACGATCACCGCGCCGCGACGATCACCGCGCCGCGACGGCGTCGATCTCGACCTTGTACTCGGGCGCCGCGAGCGCCGAGATGAACAGCAGCGTCGAAGTCGTGACGTGCGAGCCGAGGACGCGCTCGATCACCTCGCGCCGTCCGGCGGGATCGAGCTCGCCGACGACGTAGGTCACGATCTTGACGAGGTCCGTGCGTTCGAAGCCGGCGGCCTCGAGGTTGGCGACGACGTTCCCGAGCGCGAGCTCGAACTGCGCGATCGGGTCCGAGGGGACGCTACCGTCGAGCGCCTTGCCGACCTGGCCGGAGATGAACAGGAGGCGAGATTCGCCGCTGATCTCGATCGAGTGGACGTAGCGCCCGACCGGCGGATGGATCGTGTCGGGATTGCGCGCCTGCTTCATGCCACCACCCGCATCAACCGGGCACCGCGGCGGGATCCTCGCGCCGCAGCAGGATGCCCAGGTACTGCTTCCACGGTCCGACCTCGGCGTCCCTCGCGCCGGCCATGGCGGCGAAGATCTGTGACACGTGGTCGAGATCGTGGACGCTCCATGTCGCGAGCAGTTCGCGGAGGGTGACCTCGCCGAGCGCCGGGTGCAGGCCGCGGCGATCGAGATCGGCGTCGTGGCGGATCAGGTCGCCCAGGCGTCGGAGGTTCTCGGCGCGCAGCTCGGCGAAGCGCTCGACGAGCTCGTCGAGCGAGGTATCGACGTCCCGCTCGAGCATCTCGAAGCGGTTGAACTTGTCGAACGGCCGCGCCGTGCCCTCCTCGAGGATCCGCCGCGTCCGGGCGATCCAGTCCGTCTGCTCGCCGGTGATCAAATGGCCGACGACGTCCTTCGGCCGCCAGCCGTCCTCCGTGTCCGCCGTGGCCGTCCACGCCTCGGGCAGCTCGAGCAGCAGCGCCCGGAGCACCTCGGGAGTTCGACGGAGGAGGTCGACCGTCTCGACGAGGAACGCGTCCATCGGAGTGAAGTGTAGTCTCGTCCTCAGCCGCCGCCGTCGGCCCGACAGGCGATGCCGGCGGCGTGGGTCAGCCGATGCCGATGCCGCCCTAGGAGGCGCTGCCGAGGATCTCCCTGGCCTTCGCCGGCTGATCGGTTGCGAAGGCCACGCCGACCTTGCCCTCGGCCATCCCGATCGGCAGGGCGGCGATGATGTTGATGCCCGCATCGGCGAGCTTCCTGGCGGCACCCGCCAGCGTGCCGGGCTTGTGTTCTAGGGAAGCCGTCGCGATCTCGACCTCGCGGGTCTGGCAGCCGGCTTCGCTGAGGGCGCTCCGCGTGCCGGCCTCGTCGTTCGTCATGATCGCCACGGTGCCGTTGCCACCGCTCGCCAAGCCGCTGACGGCCTCGATGTTGATGCCCTTGTCGGCGATCGCCTCGGCCACGCGGGCGAGCTCGCCGGGCTGGTCCTTCAGATCGATCAGGAACAGGGTCACGACGTTCCTCCGGAGACGCCGGCGCCAACGGGGCGCTGTCTGCGCGCCGTTTCGGTACCGGGAACGACGCGATTCTACGCCCGTTCGGCCAGCGACCAGTCAGGGCCGGGGTTCGTCAGGTCGGCTTCTGCCAGACCGAGACGTGCTGCCGGCTGTCGCTCGTGAACGGCTCGCGGCGCCAGCCGGCCCAGCGGTCGCGGAGGCGCAGGCTCGCCAGCTCGGCCATCAGGTCAAGCTCGGCCGGCCAGACGTAGCGGAACGGAATCGAGAGCTGCTCCAGGTGGCCGCCGACGACCTCGAGGTGGTGCGACACGAGCCCCTGGTTCGCGACGTCGTACTGGTCAAAGCCCCAGCGATCGTCGCGGACCAGGAACGGCACGACGGTCTCGCCCGGTGGCAGGCGACGCAGCTCGGGCACCGCGACCTCGACGACGAAGCAGCCGCCGGGTTCCAGGTGCGCGGCCGCGTTCCGGAAGCAGGCGACCTGGGCCGCCTGGGTCGTGAGGTTCATGATCGTGTTGAAGACGAGGTACACGAGCGAGAACGAACCGTCGACGCGGGTCGTCGCGAAGTCGCCGATCGTGACCGCGATGTCGCGGCCGCCGGGCTTCGCGCGCAGGCGCCGGACCATCGCTCGCGACAGGTCGACGCCGGCGACGGGCACCCCGCGGCGCGCGAGCGGCAGGGCGATGCGCCCCGTCCCGACGCCGAGCTCGAGGGCCCGTCCATCGCCGGCGAGCTCCGCGAGGCAGGCGACCGTCGGCTCAACGACGGCGGCCGCGAACATGTCATTCGACGACTCGTCGTAGTGCCGGGCGACCCGCTCGCCGAAGTACCCGTCGTCGCTCACGGGTGGCGAGTGTATGGGTGCGGGCGCGCGGATGGGCGGACCCGAACGGGCGCCGCATGCCCGCCCGGGCCGGCGGCTACTGCTGGAAGATGTCCCCGCCGAAGGCCCCCATGAGCGACCCGATCATCTCCATGATCGGGACCTCGACGAACAGGGCGGGTGCGTCGAACGACACGCCCGAATCGGGCTCGTGGAGATCGATCGAGATGTCGGCCGTCTCGGACGTGTCGCTCGTCGAGGTGGCGTGGATGTCGACCCCGACGATTCGGCCGTTGCTCCGATCGAACCACAGGTCGCCCGAGAGCGTTCCCATGTCCTGGTCGATCGTGACGTTGCCGTTGGACCCGCCCATGCCCTTGATGTACTCGCTCTCGGCGAGCTTGGCGAGATCCACCGCAACGGCCACGTGATCCGCGTCGACGCCGCTGCGGGACCCGCTTCCCTCGTACGTCAGCGTGATCCCCATGTCCTCGAGCGTCGATTTGATCGTCGCGGCGTCGGCAGCGGACGGGAAGGGGAGCTCGTCCGGGACCGGGACGGGCGACAGGCCATCGCCGAAGCTGCCGAGCGATTCGAGATCGGCCTTCGACAGCAGCTTCAGCCAGCCTGACATGTCACCCGCCGGGATCTCGCCGGACTGGATCATCATCGCCGCCAGCAGGTTGCCGAGGGTCGGGCTCTTGGCGTACAGCGCATCGCCGTCGTAGATGACGTCGATGTCGAGCGTGTCGCCGGTGATGCCGAGGCTCCGGAGCTCGCTCACCGCATCGCCGAGTTGCGCGAGCGGCAACGCGACGTGGATGTTGGCCTTGCCGGCCGACTGGTCGATCGCGAAGCGCAGGGCGCTCTTGTCGAGCGAGAGCGGCGTGTCGCCGCCGGTCACGTTGATCCCGATGTCGACCTGGACCCGATCCCAGGACGCCGCCTGGGCATTGTGGACGAGTTCGTACGGATCGTCGGTGGTCGCGGTCTGGCCGCCGCACGCGGCGACGAGGACCGCGAGGACGCCGACGAGCGCGAGGGTCTTGCGCATCTGTGGTGTGTTGCCTCCCCGTGCTCCCGCGACCAGCGCGTGGCCGCGGGAGGCCCGCTATGTACGTGCCCGATGGTAGGCGCTTTGCCGATTCCGACCATAGGCCGAACGGCACAAAGCACGTTGGCGCGATCGATGCCGCATCTCGCGCCTGAGGCGCGCGTTCTGGGCTGCCGCCCGATGCGGATTCGACCGCCTTAGACCGACCGTCGAGTCGAGCCGTGACGAACTGGGCCCTCGACCCGGCGGCTCGCGGAGGCAGTCGGGAATGCTGGCAGTCCATCGGCAGGAGATCGAAGCGGCGTTCACCTCGCATCGTGCGCCGCTGGTGCGGTACCTCACCGTCCTGACGCGCGATCCAGAGACGGCCGAGGACGTTGCCCAGGAGGCCTTCCTGCGCTTCGCGCGCGAAGTCCAGGTCGGCCGGGCACCCGAGAACACGGGCGCGTGGCTGCACCGCGTTGCCCGGAACCTCGCGGTCACCCGGGGCCGCCACCTCCAGGTCGTGGACCGGCGCCAGGCGGAGCTGCCGCTGCCGGCCTCGCCGGTCGCCCCCGACCAGGAGACGATCAGCAACGAGCTGCAGAGCGCGGTCGGCGAGCTCCTCGCCGCCCTCCCGGCCACCGAGCGGAAAGCGCTGCTGCTGTCGGCCAGCGGGTACGACGGGGCGGAGGTCGCCGCTCGGGTCGGGCGCACGCCCGGTGCGACCCGCACGCTGCTGTGCCGGACGCGAGCGAAGTTGCGCCGACAGCTGGCGCTCTCGGGGCTCTCGCTGGCGTGAGGACCTGAACGGCGGCGATTCTCCGCGGCTCGCCTGCAGGCAGCGCGTATGATCCGGCGGGGTGGAGGTCCTGCACCGCCGCACGTTCATCGGCCGGGGAGCGGAGCTCGCACGCCTTCGCGGGATCCTCGACGTGGTCTGCGGCGGGGTCGGGGCGACCGTCATCGTCGGCGGCGAGGCCGGCATCGGCAAGAGCCGGCTGGTCGAGCAGTTCACTGCCGACGCAGCGAGCCGTGCCCGGGTCGTCGCCGGCGCGTGCATCGAGATCGCCGGCGAGGCCTTGCCGTACGGGCCGTTCGCCGAGATCCTCCGGGAGCTCGTCCACGCCACACCGGCGGAGCGAATCCCGGCGCTTCTGGGCGCCGGACATGAGGAGCTGAGTCGCCTGCTCCCTGAGCTGTCGTCGCGCACCGACGGCCCATCGTCCTCGCACCTGTCCGGCGAGGCCGCTCGGCTCTCGCAGGCGCGGTTGTTCGAGCGGTTCCTGGCGCTGCTCGAGCGCCTCGCGAGCGAGCGCCCGCTCGTCATCGTCGTCGACGACGTCCAATGGGCCGACCAGTCCACGTGCGACCTGCTCGGGTTCCTGGTGCGGGGTCTTCGCGACGATCGCGCGCTGTTCGTCCTGACGGCCCGAACCGATTCGGGCGGCGCGGTCAGCGGCAACCTGGCGTACCTCGCCGAGCTGGAGCGCGAGGAGCACGTCGAGCGCCTGGAGCTCGTGCCATTCGATCGCGACGAGGTCGGCGAGCAGGTCGCGGCCCTCGTCGACGCCGCGCCGTCCGCTGCGGAGATCGACCGACTCGTCGAACGCTCTGGAGGGAACCCGTTCTACGTCGAGGAGTTGACGCTCGCGAGCGCCGGCGTCGGTGCGGGCGAGTCAGGCACGGGGACCGCCGGTTCCAGCAGGTCCGCCCGAGCGGGCGGACTCCCGCCCGTGCTTCGTGACGTCCTGGCCGCCCGGGTTGCGGGGCTGTCGCCGGCGGCCCACGACGTGTTGCGCGTCGCAGCCGCCGCGGGCCGCCGGATCGATGACGGCTTGCTCGCGAGCGTGCTGGACACCCCACCGCGGGAGCTCGCCGCGGCACTGCGCGAGGCGATCGCCAGCGGCATCCTGACCCGCGTGGGGTCCAGGGATGGCCCGGTGTCCGCCTTCCGCCACGGGCTGCTCCAGGAGGTCGTGGCCGACGAGCTCTTCCCTGCCGAGCGAGCCGCGCTGCATGCCGGGTTTGCACGCGCCCTCGAGGCAAGGATCGCCGCCGGCGATCTGTCGGTCCCGGCGGCGGAGGTTGCCCGGCACTGGGATGCGGCGCGAATGCCCGAACGGGCGCTGGCTCCGATGATCCAGGCGGCCGTCGCCGCCGAGCGCGCGTACGCGTTCGCCGAAGCCCATCGGCTCTGGGACCGGGCGGCCTCGATGTTGGAGGCGCTCGCCACGGTTCCCCCGGGGATCGATCTCGACCTCGTGGATGTGCTGCAGCGGGCAGCCGACTGCGCGGTGGTCGCCGGCGATCCGACGCGCGCAGTTGAGTGCGCCAGGCGGGCGCTCGTCGAGCTCGTGGCGAACCCGGACCAGGATCGCGCCGAGAACCTGGAGAACCGCCTGCGCTGGTACCTGTGGTGGTCGGGCCAGCGAGATGCGGCGATCGCGGCAGTTCGTCGCGCGTTGGATTCGATCCCGGCCGCCCCGCCGTCGGTGGCACGAGCGCGGGTGCTGGCCCAGCAGGCCGGAATCCTGATGGACGCCGGGGACTACGAGGGCTCGCAGGCGTTCGCGCGAGATGCGATCGCGATGGGCGAACGCCTCGGTCGGCCGGAGGACACGGCCCTCGCGTTCGGCGTGCTGGGCTGGGACCTGGCGCTCCTCGGCGATGTCGACGGCGGGATCGAGGTGTTCCGCCGGGGCCAGGCGATCAGCGAGGCGACCGGCTCGGTCGAGGGCATCGCGATCGCCGTGACCAACCTCGCGCGGCTCCTGGATCGGGTCGGTCGATCGGAGGCCGCGCTGGAGGCGGCGAAGGAGGGCTACGCGATCGTCGAGCGCCTCGGCATCGCGAGGACGTACGGCGGGCTGCTCCTCGGCTTCGCCGCCAAGTCCGAGCTCGCGCTCGGGCGATGGGATGACGCCGATCGTTCGACGGCGCTCGGGCTGCGCCGCGGGGCGGTCGATCAGGCAGCGATCTGGCTGCTCGTCAACCGCGCGCGGTTGATGGTCGGCCGAGGCCAGCTCGACGAGGCCGCCCGGCTGCTGCGGCGCGCCC
>QKHE01000020.1 GCA_003250155.1 Chloroflexota bacterium
CGGCGAGCTCGCCGATGCGGACGAGGCCCTCCTTGCCGGGCAGGATCTCGACGAACGCACCGAAGCCCATGATCCGGGTGACCTTGCCGAGGTACAGCGCGCCGACCTCGACCTCGCGGGTCAGGCTCTCGATCCAGGTGATCGCCTTGCGCGAGTTCTCGCCGCTGATCGCGGCGATCTCGACGGTCCCGTCGTCCTCGACGTTGATCTCGGTGCCGGTCTCCTCCTGGATCTTGCGGATCATGGAGCCGCCCTTGCCGATGATGTCGCGGATCTTCTCGGGGTTGATCTTGATGGTGATGATCCGGGGCGCGAACTCGGACATCTCCGTCCGGGCCTCGGGCAGCACCGCAACCATCGTGTCGAGGATCGTCATCCGCGCCGCGTGGGCCTTCTCGAGCCCCTGCCGGATCACGGCCTCGTTGATGCCGCGAACCTTGATGTCCATCTGCAGCGCGGTCACGCCGTCACGGGTGCCGGTGACCTTGAAGTCCATGTCCCCGAAGGCATCCTCCTTGCCGAGGATGTCGGTGAGGACGGCGAACCGCCCGTCGGGATCCATGACCAGGCCCATCGCCGCTCCCGCCACGGGGGCCGCGATCGGCACGCCGGCGTCCATCAGGGCCAGGGTCGAGCCGCACGTCGAGGCCATCGAGGTCGAGCCGTTGGAGGTGACGCATTCCGACACCAGCCGGATGACGTACGGGAACTCCTCGGCGCTCGGCAGGACCGGCACCAGGGCTCGCTCGGCGAGGTTGCCGTGGCCGATCTCGCGCCGGCCCGGGCCTCGCATCGGCTTGTTCTCGCCGGTGCTGTAGGGCGGCATGTTGTAGTGGTGGATGTAGCGCTTCTCGGTCTCGGGGCTGATCGTGTCGATCCGCTGGACGTCCGACGACGGGCCGAGCGTGGCGATCGTCAGCGCCTGGGTCTGGCCGCGGGTGAAGAGGCCCGAGCCATGGGCCCGCGGCAGGATCCCGACCTCGACCGACAGCGGCCGGATGTCATCGACGCCGCGGCCGTCCATTCGAACGCCCTCGTCGAGGACGAGCTGGCGGACGACCTTCTTGTGCAGCAGCCCGAACAGGCCCTTGCTGACCCGCGCGGCTCGACGCGCCGCGTCGAGCATCGCCGTGGCCTCGTCGGGGTTCGAGCGCTGGGCCCGGATGCTGTCGGCGATGCCCGCCTTCAGCGTCTTGATCCGCGCCGGCAGGTCCTCGGCGATCCGCGTCACGAGGGCGGCGGTCGCCTCGGCATCGGGCAGGGCCCGGTGGTTGGCCTGCAGCTCGATCCCGAAGAACCGAGACAGGTCGGCGAGCTTGTATGCGTCGGGTCCGGTCGGATAGCCGTCGCGAGCCAGCACGAGCGTGTCGAGGTAGGTCCCCGGCTCGAACTGGCGGCCGCCAAGCGCGGCCGACAGGAAGCCGAGGTCGAAGCCGACGTTGTGGCCGACGAGGATCGCGTCACCCGCCCACGCGAGCAGCTGCTCCGCCGCCTCCTTCGGCGACGGCGCCTTCGCCACATCCGCGTCGGTGATGCCGTGGAGCTGGTTCCCGACGATCGGGCGCTCTGGCTTCACGAGGGTCGACCAGCTGTCGGCGACCTTGCCCTTGCGGATCTTCACGGCTGCGACCTCGACGAGGTCAGCCAGGGCGGTGTCCACGCCGGTCGTCTCGACATCGACGACGACGAGCTCACGGCCCGACTCGATCGCCTCGACGAACGCCAGCACCGAGTCGGTGCCCGGATCGAGGTAGACGAGCTTCTTCGGCTTGCCGACCGCCTCGCGGAGCTGCTCCTGGAGGTCGATGAGCGGCTGGAGGGCGCGGTGGCCGAACAGGATCGCCTCGGCCATGACGGCCTCCGGCAGGATCTTCGCCCCGGCCTCGACCATCATGATCGCGTCGCGGGTCCCACTGACGATCAGGTCCAGCTCGGATTCCTCGAGCTGGCTGTAGGTCGGGTTGATGACGAACTCGCCGTTCACCCGGCCGACGCGGACGGCGCCGACGGGGCCGAGAAACGGGATCTCGCTGATCGTGAGCGCCGCCGATGCGGCGACCGTGCCGAGGACGTCGGGATCGTTCTCCTGGTCCGTCGACAGGACGGTCAGCACGAGCTGGATGTCGTCCTTGTAGCCGTCCGGGAAGAGCGGCCGGATGGGCCGGTCGGTCAGGCGGGCGGCGAGGATGGCGGCCTCGGACGGTCGCGACTCGCGCTTGATGAAGCCGCCCGGGATCTTGCCGGCGGCGTACATGCGCTCCTCGAAATCAACCGTCAGGGGGAAGAAGTCGAGGCCGGGCCGTGGATCGGAGCGGTTGGCAGTGCCGAGGACGATGGTGTCACCGAAGCGGACGGTGACCGAGCCACCGGCGAGCCTGGCGAGCTTGCCGGTTTCGATCGTCAGGGTCTTGCCGGCGAACTGGGTTTCAAGGACCGTGGACACGGGGTGATGTTCCTCCTGCCGTGGAGGAGGCGACGACCTGCTTGCGAGTCGACCCGCAGATTGCCTCAGTGACACCCGCCGCGGCGGGTTGCCGGCGCGCTGGCCGGCGCGACGCGCGAGGCTAGCGGCGGAGTCCGAGCCGTCCGATGACGGCCCGGTAGCGGGCGTTGTCCTTCTTCACGAGGTACGCGAGAAGGCGCCGGCGCTGGCCGACGAGCTTGAGGAGGCCGCGTCGCGAGTGATTGTCCTTGGGAAACCGGCGGAGATGCTCGGTCAGCCCCTTGATGCGCTCCGTCAGGAGCGCGATCTGGACTTCCGGCGAGCCGGTATCGCCGTCATGGACGGCGTACTCGGTGATGATCTCCTGCTTTCCCTCGGGCGCGAGCGGCACTCGGTCCTCCGACACGAACGTTGCTATTTGTTCTTCCACTTCTGGCTATGACCGGCGGAGGATAGCAGCCGGAGACTGTTCGTGCACGATCTCGCGTTCGCCGCCGCGAACGGGCCGCGGCGCCAGGCGTCGTCGCCTCGCGTCGGGCACCTCGTGGGCATGGCGGCGATCACCGGCCAAACGACGAAGATCGGCCGGTTTGCGCGCCGAGATTCGGGCTTCCGGCGTCGATTGGCCGGGGGTGCCCTCCAAACGACGCCGGAATGTGCCTGGCGGGGCCGCTGCTTCGTCGAATTGCGGCGAACTTCCGCCACGGCTGCCCCGGCATCCGGCAAGCCGCGGCAGCGGCGCAGCCCGCGGCCGGATGACGTCAGCGTTGGTCGTCAGGCGGGCGTGACGAGCTCGATCGTGATGCGATGGGCCGAGACGGGCGCGTCACGCGGCTCGAGCCAGACGGTCGTGCCGGTACGGCCGGCCACCCGGGCGTGTGTCAGCGTGCCGTCGATACGGGCGCTGTACTCGCCGGGTGGCGGCAGCGCGACCGGCAGGTCGAACCGCAGCGTCAGCCCATCGCCATCGGCGTTGGGCACGACCGTGCCGGTGAGCGTCACCGGCCGGCCGAGCAGGCGCTCTGCGGTCGCGAGATCGCCGGTGCCGATCGCGGCCCGGATGTCGGCGCTCTTCACCGGCTGGCCGTCCAGCTCGAACGGCGGAACGATGACGACGTCGTAGCCGAGCTCCCGCCCGAGCGCGGCGACGGTCTCCGGGGTCCCGCCGCGCTGATAGCCGAACGACGAGTCCGGGGTCATCAGGAAGCCGGCCAGCTCGGCGCGCGCTGCGATGCGGCGGATGAACGCGTCGTAGGCCGTCATCCGCAGCGCGACGTCGAAGTGCTGGACGACGGTCACGTCGACGCCCGCGGCGGCAAGCCGCTCGAGACGCTCCTGCGGGTCGCAGAGCAGCGGTGGCGCCGAGCCCGTGACGATCTCGTCGGGGTGGTGGTCGAACGTGACCACCGAGGCGTTCGCCGAGCGATCCGTCGCCGCCCGCTCGAGCTCGGCGAGGAGGTAGAGGTGTCCGCGATGCAGCCCATCGAACACGCCGACGACGACGAACAGCGGTCCGTGGGCGGGCTCGAGGGCATCGATTCCGGGAACGACGTGCATCCGGCGCTCAGCCTCCGGGGATCAGCGCTGCAGGATCTTGGTCGGGGCGATGCGACGCCCGTCGCGGCGGCCGATGCCGACGATTGTCCCCGCCTGGTCGAGCAGGCGCAGCGGCATGTCCTCGGGGGCCCCGGCGACGCCGGCCGCCGGCCGCACGAAGCGACCCTGGCTGGCGTCGGCGATCTCGGTCGGCGTGAGCTTGACGGCCGGCAGTCGATCGAGCCCGAAGTCGGCCGGCAGGAGCAGCGCCCGGATCCCATCCGGGCCGTGCTCGGCGGCGGCCGCCCGGAGCGCGTCGAGGCCGTGGGCCGCGGTGACCGCGAACGGCCCGCTGCGCGCCCGCGACAGCGCCCCGAGGTAGGCGCCCGAGCCGACGGCCTCACCGAGATCTCGCGCCAGCGCCCGGACGTAGGTTCCGGCCGAGCAGACGACGTCGACGATCGCGATCGGCCGCTCCGGGTCGCTGTCGTCCCACTCCACGAGGTCGAGCGAGCGGAGCTCGACGCGCCGCGGCGGCAGGTCCGGGGCCTCGCCGTCGCGGGCGAGGCGGTAGGCGCGCCGACCGCCGATCTGGATGGCCGAGTACGCGGGCGGCCGCTGCAGCTGTGGGCCGAGCATCGCCGCCAGCGCGGACGTGACCTGGCCGCGGCTGGGCGCGGCGGCGGCGACCGGCGTCAGCTCGCCGTCGAGGTCGTCGGTCGTCGAGGTCGCCCCGAAGGAGACGGTCGCTCGGTAAGCCTTCTCGTCCCCGAGGTGGTACTCGACCAGTCGCGTCGCCGTCCCGAGGAACAGCGGCAGCACACCCGAGGCGAACGGATCCAGGGTGCCGCCGTGGCCGATCCGGCGGGTGCCTGCGAGGCGGCGAACGAGGGCCACGACGTCGTGCGACGTCGGCCCGGCTGGCTTGGCGACGACGAGGATGCCGTCCATCCCCGGCGTGTCGGGTTGGCGCGGCATGCGCTAGCCGGCGGCTCCGCCGTCGAGGAGCCGCTCGGCCTCGGCAAGCACCCGCAGCCGCGCTTCGTCGAGGGGCGCGGCGACCGTCGCTCCCGCCGCGCGAGCGTGTCCCCCACCCCCGAACGCAGAGGTCAGGCGCGTGGCATCGACGCCGCCGTCCTTCGTGCGGACCGAGATGCGCGTCGATTCCGGCGTCGTCTCCTTGAACAGGACCGCGATCTCGGCCGTCTCCGACTGGGCCAGCAGGTCGATGAGGCCTTCCGAGTGCGGGCCGCTCGTCCCCGTCACCGCGAGGTCCGCGTCGGTCAGGCAGCTGTGGATGATGCGACCGTCGGCCGCCGTGTCGAGCCGGTCGAGCACGCGCCCGAAGAGCCGCAGCTGGGCGTCGGGCTTGCTCCGGTACAGGCGCCGCGAGATGTCCGAGAGGGGCGCGCCGGCCGCGACGAGGGCGGCCGAGACGGCGAGGGTCCGGGGGGTGGCGTTCGGATGCGCGAACGTCGCCGTGTCCATGACGATGCCGGCCATCAGGGCCGCGGCGAGCGCCCCGTCGGCAGCGTCGAAGGGGACGCCGAGGCGCCCCGCCAGGAGCGCGACCAGCTCGCACGTCGCGGCCGCGTCCGGGTCGACCCAGCTGGCCTGGCCCGTCTCCGTCGTCGAGCGATGGTGGTCGACGATCAGGAGGGGCAGGCGCCCGAACAGCTCGGCGTGCCGGTCTGCGATCGCGCCGACGCGCTCGAGCGAGCCGCAGTCGCAGACGACCAGCAGGTCGTAGCTCGCCGCGGGATCCGGATCCGTTCGGAAGCGGTCCATCCCCGCCAGGAAGTCGTAGAGCGGCGGGATCGGGTCGTTGCAGACGAGGTCCGCGCGGCCGCCGTGCGCCTCGACGATCCAGGCGATCCCGAGGGCGGCTCCGAGGGTGTCCGCATCGGGGTTCTCGTGGCTCGCGATGAGCGGCCGTCGAGCGCTCGCGATCGTCTCGGCGGAGGCAGGCGGCACGGCCGCCAGCCACGGCCCCAGGTCGACGGTCATCGCCGCCACTCGGGGCGCTGCCGCTTGCCTCGGCCGCGCGGCCGGCGAGCCGGCGGGGCGGGCAGCGGATCCGGCGGCGCGTCACCGGCACGACCGAATCGCGGCACGGGCGTCGGCAGCGATTCGCCGGTTTCGACGTCACTGTCCGGCGTCGCGCCGGATTCGAGCTCGGAGAGCAGCCGCAGCACGCGCGTGCCGCGCTCGGCGGTGTCGTCGAGGCGGACATGCAGCTCGGGCACGCGCCGCAGCGAAAGGCGGTGGGCCAGCTCCCGGCGCACGAACGGCATCGCGTTGCGCAGGCCCTCCAGCGCCGCCTCGCGCTCGGTCGGCTGGCCGATGACGCTGACCCAGACACGAGCGTGCGACAGGTCGGGCGCCGTCTCGACGTCGGTCACCGTGGCGAAGCCGATCCGGGGATCCCGCACGTCGCGCGCCAGGATCTCGCCGATCTCCTGGCGGATGAGCTGATCGATGCGATCTGTTCGCGCGGTCACGACCGCTCCTCCCTCGAACGCGTGGCGGGGCGGCGGCGTCTCAGGACGCCGCGGATCGACTCACCGACTGCGTCGTGAAGCACTCGATGACATCACCCTCCTCGAGATCGGACGTCGAGGCCAGGCCGATGCCGCACTCGAAGCCGGTCTGGACCTCGCGGACGTCGTCCTTGAAGCGCCGGAGCGACTCGATCCGGTCGGTCTCGATGACCTTTCCGCCGCGCCACAGGCGAGCGCCACCGTTGCGCACGATGCGGCCATCGGTGACGTACGACCCGGCGATGACGGTGCGGCCGACCTTGATGAGCTTGCGGACCTCGGCGCGACCCTCGACCACCTCGACCGTCTCCGGCTCGAGCATGCCCGTCAGGGCCTTCTCGATGTCGTCCGTGAGCTGGTAGATGATGTCGTACAGGCGGACGTCGACCTTCTCGGTCTCGGCCATCCGCCGCGCCGTGTCGCTGATCGTCGTGTTGAAGCCGACGACGATCGCGTTCGAGGCCGAGGCGAGCAGGATGTCGTTGTCGCTGATCTCGCCGGCGCCCTCGTGCAGGACGTTCAGCTTCACCTCGTCGGTCGGCAGCTGGCTCAGCGCGTGCGTGATCGCCCCGAGCGAGCCCGACACGTCGGCCTTGAGGATGATCCGCAGCTCCTTGGCCTGGCCCGCCTGGATCTGGCGGTACAGGTCCTCGAGCGTCGCCCGTCCGCTGCCCTCGCCGCCCCTGGCTGCGAGCTGCGCTCTCCGAGCCTCGACCTGGGCACGGGCCTCCTTCTCGTCGGCCACGACGCGGAGCACGTCGCCGGCCTCGGGGACCTCGGCCAGGCCGAGGACGACCGCCGCGGTCGCGGGGCCGGCCTTCTGGATCCGCTTGCCCTTGTCGTTCTCGAGCGCGCGCACCCGGCCGAACGTCTCGCCGACGACGATGACGTCGCTGACGCGCAGCGTGCCGGTCTGGACCAGGACCGTCGCGACCGGCCCGCGGCCCTTGTCCATCCGCGCCTCGACGATCGTGCCGATCGCCGGGCGCTTCGGATTGGCCTTCAGCTCCTGGAGGTCGGACACGAGCAGGACCATGTCGACGAGGTCGTCCAGGCCGACGCGGCTCTTCGCCGAGACGGGCACGAGCGGCGTGTCGCCGCCGTACTCCTCGATGACGACGCCGGCCTCGGTCAGCTCGGTCTTGACGCGGTCCTGGTTCGAATCGGACTTGTCGATCTTGTTCAGCGCGATGATGATCGGGACCTTGGCCGCCTTGGCATGGCTGATCGCCTCGAGCGTCTGAGGCATGACCCCATCGTCGGCGGCCACGACCACGACCGCGACGTCGGTGACCCGCGCCCCCCGGGCGCGCATCGCCGTGAACGCCTCGTGGCCGGGCGTGTCGAGGAACACGACGCGCCGATCGCCGCGGGTCACCTCGCTCGCACCGATGTGCTGGGTGATGCCGCCGCGCTCCCCGGCCGCCACGGCCGTCGAGCGGATCGCGTCGAGCAGGCTGGTCTTGCCGTGGTCGACGTGGCCCATGACGGTCACGATCGGGGCGCGCTCGACGAGGTCGGCGCCGGCCTCCTCGACGAACAGCTCCTCCTTGGCTGCCTCGGACGGCGCCTCGGCGCCGTCCTCGCTCGCGCTGGCCTGGGCCGCCGCGCCCTGCGGCTCGGCGACCTCGTAGCCCAGCTCGCCCGCGACGAGCGAGGCGGTGTCGCGGTCGATCAGCTGGTTGATCGTCGCGAAGATGCCACTCTTGATCAGCTCGCGGATGACATCCGCCGGGTTCACGCCGAGGAGCTCGGCGAGATCCTTGACGGTGATCGTCGCGGGCAGCTCGACCGGGCCCCGCTCCCGCGGATCGACGACCTGGACGGCCGCCTGCGCGAAGCCGCCGTCGCGCCGCTGGGGCTTTCTCGGGCCCCGTCGGCCGCGGGTGCCGCTTCTGCTTCTGGCCACTCAGTCCTCCTGGATGTCGTTCATGGTCGCCCGGCTCTCGGGCGACGTCGCGGCCGCCTCGTCGGGGAGCCCGGCCGCGGTTCGAAGTTCGATGTCGAGCGTCTTCGGGACCGACACCTGCAGTGCCCGCCCGAGCCCATGTCGGCCGACCGCGCGCTCGATGCACGTGGCGTCCCGGCAGACGTAGGCGCCCCGGCCGTTGGCACGGCCGCCGGGGTCGAGCATGACGGACCCGCCCGGCGTTCGCACGACGCGCAACAGATCCCGCTTGTCACGGCTCGTTCGGCAGGCCACGCAGCTGCGGGTCGGGACGGCCCGCCCTGCGAGCGTCCCCGTCGGCGCGCCTACGACGAGCTCCTCTTGGCTGCGGTCGTCCGTCGTGCCCGCGGCTTGGCCGCCGCGACGACCGGCTCTGGCGCCGCCTCGGTCGACTCCTCCGTCGATTCGGCCGCCTCGGCCTCGGCTGCCGGCACGGCTTCCGGCGCCGCCTCCGCCGTGTCAGCCGTAGCCGTGTCGGCCGTAGCCGCGTCGACCATGGCGGCGTCCGCCTTGGCCGCGTCGGCCTTGGCC
>QKHE01000077.1 GCA_003250155.1 Chloroflexota bacterium
CCACCGTCACGCGGTCGACGAGGCTGCTGCCGACGGAGATCGCGGCGGCCCCGGCCTCGATGTACGCACCGGCATTCGCCAGGTCGACGCCGCCGGACGGCATGAGCCGGAGGTCCGGCAGCGGCGCGAGCAGGTCGCGCAGATAGCGCGGCCCGAGGCCGGTCGCGGGAAAGACCTTGACGAGGTCAGCGCCCCAGTTCGCGGCGGCATGGATCTCGGTCGGCGTGAACGCACCCGGGATGGCGGCGGCCCCCGCCTCGTGGGCCGCCTCGATCACGTCGCGCGAAAGGACGGGGCCGACGACGAACCGTGCCCCGGCGCGAGCCGCCATCCGCGCCGTGGCCGCGTCGAGGACCGTTCCGGCGCCGAGCACGACATCGTCGCCCAGGCGGGACGCCGCGGCCTCGATCGCCGCCAGCGCTCCGGGCGTCGTCATCGTGAACTCCACGGCCGGGACACCGCCCGCCGCGAGGGCCGCCGCGACGTCAACGAGGCCGTCGGCGGTCGGCAGCCGAACGACGGCGACGACGCCACCGCCGCGGATCCGGGCGACGGTCGCGTCCCGATCGAGCGCTGTCACGGCCGGGATCGCGGTCGGCGGAGCAACCCGCTACACGACCGCCTGGTCGGCGATGTCGAGGGCGCGATCGATGATCTCGAACCCCTCGGCGAGCTGCTCCTCGGTGATGCACAGCGGCGGGTTCGTGTGGATCGAGTTGTTCGGCGCGAAGGTGTAGAGCCCGTTGTCGCGGAAGAATTTCGCGATCGCCTTCATCTCGTCGCTCGTGCCGTTCCACGGCGTGAGCGGCGTCCACGGGTCGTGGCTCTTCACGAGATCGATGATCCCGAACAGGCCGAGGTTCCGATGGGCACCCACGGACGGATGCTTCGCCGCCAGCCGCTCGTGATGCGCCTTCATGACGGGCCCGAGACGGGCCGCGTTGCCGATGAGGTCGTCCTCCTCGTAGACGCGGATCGTCGCCAGCGCCGCGGCGAGGCTGACGGGGTGCGAGGAGTAGGTCAGGCCGCCGTAGTACATCTTCGTCTCGAAGGCCTCGGCGATGTGGTGGCGCATCGCGACGGCGCCGAGCGGCAGGTACGAGCTCGTCAGGCCCTTGGCCATCGTCATCAGGTCGGGCACGACGTCCCAGTGGTCGACCGCGAACCAGCGACCGGTTCGCCCGAAGCCGGCCATGACCTCGTCGCAGACCATCAGGATGCCGTAGCGGTCGCACAGCTCGCGGACGCCCTTGAGGTAGCCGTCCGGCGGGATGAGAATGCCGTTCGTCCCGACGATCGTCTCGAGGAAGATCGCGGCGATCGTCTGCGGACCCTCGGCCTGGATGACGTATTCCAGCCCGGCAAGGCTCTCGTCGACCGGTCGCGGCTCCTTCTCGCCCCAGCGATGGGTGTCCGGGTAGCGCACCACGCCGACGATGCCCGGCTCGTTGGCCCAGCGGCGGTAGTCGCCGGTCAGCGTCATCGCGCCGTGGGTCGCCCCGTGGTAGGAGCGGTATCGGGCGAGGAGCTTGTGCCGACCGGTGTAGTGGCGGGCGAGCTTGATGGCGTTCTCGATCGCCTCTGCCCCGCCGAGCGTGAAGAAGACCTTGTCGAGGTCGCCCGGCATGATCTCGGCCAACTTCTCGCCGAGCCGGGCCCGGACCTCGGTCGCAAAGGCCGGCTGGACGTACTGCAGCTTCGTCGCCTGCTCGGTGATCGCGTCGACGATCCGGCGGTCCCCGTGACCGGCGTTGACCGACATCAGCTGGCTGTTGAAGTCGAGGATCCGCCGCCCTTCGGGGGTGTACAGGTAGACCCCCTCGGCGCGATCGATCGCGATCGGATCGAGCTGGCCCTGGATCGACCACGAGAAGAACGTATGGGCTCGGGAGAGCGCGACGATCTCCTCGCTCGTCATCTGGCTGCTGGTGGTCTCGATGGCCATGACCGATCACCTCGACGGACGCGTGACTGGCTTGAGGCGTCGCGCGACATGGGCGGCGTCCGGCCCATTAGACCACGGTCCCCGCTCGACCGGCGCGTGCCGAACGGCCCGCCGCCGGCTCGCTCCGGCTGGCCGCCTCGCGGCTCGACGGGGAACGGAAAGCGGGACGGGCCCCCAGTGCCCGTCCCGCTGACCTCGTCCATTTGCGGGTCCTCGCCGCGCCTCGCGCTCCTGCACGACGCCGGACCGCTCAGGCGGTCGGTTCGAGGGTTCGAATCACCCGCTCGCAGCTCGGACCGACGACATCGCCGCGTCCCGCGTAGACGACATCCCAGCCGGCTCCGCAGCGCACCATGTCGGCCGTCGAGTCACCGCCGACCCGGATGACGTCGTTCCCGCGTCCACCGTAGACGAGGTCGTGCCCGGCGCCACCGACGATCACGTCGCCACCGCTGCCGCCGTACAGGACGTCATTTCCCGCGCCGCCGCCCAACCGGTCGCGGCCGGGGCCACCGGCGAGGTGGTCGTTGCCTGCGCCCCCACGAATCCGGTCCCAGCCCGCTCCGCCGCGGACCACATCATTGCCGTTCCCGGCCCAGATCAGGTCGTTGCCGGGTCCGCCGTAGACGATGTCGTCGTCATCCCCGGCGTCGATCTCATCGGGACCTCCCAGGCCTTCGATGAGATCGTCCCCCGCGAAGCCCTGGATCGTGTCGGCGTCATCGGTTCCGATGAGGTGGTCCGGGCCGTCGGTCCCGGGCAACGTCGCCGCCAGGGTGCTCGCCGGCAGCAGCAGCGCGGCCGCGAGGACTGCCCCGCTCGCTGCCAGGCTCGTCCGAGTCGTTCGAGTGAATCGCATCGTCACGCTCTCCGGTTCGGGGCCCGCGTTTGGGGGCGCCTCGTGACCATCGAAATCGGACGACGTCGGCGCTGTCCCGCCGCAGCGTAATGGGCCGGTAAGACGCTGGCCGTCGCGCTCAGACCTGCCGGCGTCGGAGTCTCAAAGAGCGCCCGGGTCACCGATCCCGGCTCGCTCCACGACCAGCTCCCAGAGACGCCGCCGATCTGCAGTGCGAAGTCGTGTCCAGGGCACCCGGTCGAACGGTCGTGGGCGGCGATCCAGGTAGACGCGCCCAGGCTCGATCACGCCCCGGTCGGCCGTCGCGAGCCAGGTGATCGTGTCGACGCCTTCCCCAGGGGTCCGCAAGACTGGGCCCAGCAGCCGGCTGAACCCGGGCAGGGACGCCGCCAGACCCGGCGTGGCGGCCCAGCCAGGATGCATCGACACGAACGTGACGTGCCTGCCGGCCGGCCGTCGTGCCCACTCACGTACGAGGGCAACCTGGGCGCGCTTCGCGCGTGCGTAGAACCGCGGACCAACGTACGTGAGCCCGCTGCCGTCGAGGTCGTCGAGATCCAGGGCTTGGGCGTACATCCCGCCCGATGTCACGCCGATCACGCGCGGCTCGGGGGACCTGCCCAGGCTCGGCAGCAACCCGGCGATCAGCGCGAACGGCCCGACGACCATCAGGGCCAGGCTCGCCTCGCCCCCGTCTGGCCCCGTCGATCGCTCGGGGAAGATCGCGCCCGCGTTGTCCACCAGGACGTCGAGCTGCGGGGCGGCAGCCCGGACCTCATTGACGGCACGCCGGACTTCCGCAAGCGAGCTCATGTCGGCGATCACGATCGGGAACCGCTGCTCCGGCGCGAGGCGCCGATCCGTGATGGTCGCGCCCGGTTGGTCGACGAGCTCGTCGCGCAGCGCGGTGAGGCGTCGCTCATCGCGCCCCAGCAGGATGACGCGCGCGCCGAGCCGCGAAAGATCCCGGGCGGCCGCGCTGCCAAGGCCACCGGTCGCACCGGTGATCAGCGCGGTCTTACCGACGAGCGCTCCCGCGGGAGGCGGCGCCCAGCCGTGGAGGCGTGACCGAACGACCGGCCCGATCCGGCTGAAGCTCGGGACGACCGCCAGCTCGAGTAGGTCGTCAGCGAGGTCTCGCAGGTCCATCTCGTCAACTCCTGGATTCACCGACATGCTGCGCACATTATACAAACATTTGACACTCATGCACATACACGGTACATTGTCGCCGCAAGAGCATGTACGAACACTAAACTCAAACACGTGGAGGCGCGAGACACCACCCATGCCCGTCCTGACAGAGCAGATCGAAACGCCACTACCCGTCGACGAGGCGTTCGCCTTCGTCGCTGACTTCGCGAACGCCAGTCACTGGGATCCCGGGGTCGCCTGGGCGACGGCGACCGAGCAGGGACCGCCGGCCGTCGGCGCTCGATATCAACTCGGCGTTCATGTCGGAGGTCGCGTGACCCCGATGCAGTACACCATCACCCAACTGGACCCACCCCATCGCGTCGTCCTGGCCGGCGAGGGCTCGGGTGTCGTCGCCACCGACGACATCTCGTTCGAGGCGATCGACGGCGGGACCCTTGTCTCCTATACGGCGGACATCCGTCTCACGGGTCCGCTCCGCGTCCTCACGCCGTTCCTGGGTCGCGCCTTCCGACGCATCGCGACGCAGGCCCGTGAGGGGCTGCAGCGGTCGCTCGACGAGCGCGCGGCTGCCAAGCCCTCCGGGACAGGGACCGCGGCATGAACGGCATCACGTCCATCGCCGTCATCGGTTCCGGGATCAGCGGGCTCGCGACCGCTCATGCGCTCAACGCCGCCGGTCGGCGGATCGCGCTGTACGAGCGGGAGCCGGACGTCGGCGGCCACGTGAAGACCGTCGGCGTGCCCACGGCGAGCGGCGAGATCCCGGTCGACACCGGCTTCATCGTGTTCAACAACCGCACCTACCCGCGGTTCGTCAGCCTCCTCGACGACCTCGGGGTGGAGAGTCAGCCCAGCGACATGTCGCTCGGCTCCTCGTGCGCATCCTGCGGCGTCGCGTTCAGCTCGCGAGGGGTCAGGGGCTGGTTTCCGGACCTGACGCACATGGCCCGCCCGTGGCACGCCTGGATGCTCGGCGACGTCCTTCGCTTCTACCGCCATGCCCGTCAGACCCTCGACTCGGCCGGTCAATCCACCGAGACGCTGGGCGAGTGGCTCGACGATCGCCGATACGGCCGGGCCTTCCGCGAGCATTTCCTGCGGCCCATCGTGGCCGCCGTCTGGTCCACGGCGCCGGCCCAGATCCTCGACTTCCCCGTCGCCTATCTGCTGCGCTTCCTCGACAACCACGGGCTCATCGGGGTCGGGCGAGCGCCGACCTGGCGCGTGGTCCGAGGCGGTTCGCGGGCCTACGTCGAGGCGATTCTTCAACGGCTTCCGTCCGGGACCGTCCGCCGCGCCAGCCGGGTGGTGGATGTCGCGCGCGACGGGACCGGCGCGACGGTCGTGACCGCCGACGGCGCGGCCGAGCGCTTTGACGCGGTGGTCCTGGCCACGCACGCCGACGACGCCCTCGCGATCCTGGGCGACGCCGATCCGCGAGAGCGCGACGCGCTCGGCGGCTTCGAGTACTCGCAGAACGAGGTCGTGCTCCACACGGACGCCTCCGTGCTGCCGCGGGATCGCCGGGCCTGGGGCTCCTGGAACATCGCGAGCGACTGCCGCCGACCTGGCGAAGCGTTGACCATGACCTACCACATGAACCGACTCCAGAACCTGGCCGGCAGCACCGAGTACTGTGTCTCGGTCAACCCGGGTCGCCGGGTGAACCCCGACCAGGTGATCGTCGAGCGAGTGATGAGCCATCCGACCTACACCTTCGGGACCCTTGCTGCGCAGGGTCGGCTCCGGTCCCTCCAGGGCCACCGGCAGACCTGGTTCGCCGGCGCCCATCTCGGCTACGGGTTTCACGAGGATGGCTGCCGTTCGGGCTTCGAGGCGGCCGAGGCCATCCTCGCAGCCAGCCGACCGCAGCTCCGACCGACGGCGCCGCAGCCGGTCTCGCGCGTCGAGGTCGCGGCGTGAGGTCGCACCTCCTTGTCGGCAAGGTTCGCCATCGCCGAGCACGACCGTTCACGTACCAGCTCGAGCACGACGTCTGGTACGCATCGTTGGACACGCGCGAGATCGACCACGTCGCACGGCGGTCACGGCTCGTCACCCGGAACCGGCGCGGCATCCTGGCGTTCCGGGACTCCGATCATTTCGTGCCACCGGCGACCGACATCGACACGGCGATCCGGGACGAGCTGCGGCGTGCCGGCGAGACGCCGGACGGCTGGTCCATCTCGCTGGTGACGAACCTGCGAATCCTCGGCTACGTGTTCAATCCGGCGAGCTTCTACCTGTGTCGCGACCGCGACGGGCGGCTCCGTGTCGTCGTCGTCGAGGTCCACAACACGTTCGGCGAGCGCCACCTCTACGTGTTGCGGCAACCCGGGACGGCCGCGCCAGAACCTCGATCAGGCGAGCGACCCAAGGAGCCGTTCACAGCCGGCATGGCCAAGGCCTTCTTCGTGTCGCCGTTCATCTCAATTGATGGCCGGTACGCCGTCCACGTGCGGGACGCGGAGGACCTTCGAATCTCGATCGTTCTGCGGCAAGATGACGCGGTGGTGCTGTCAACCAGCCTCATCCTTGAGCGTCAGCCGATGCGCGATCGGACGTTGCTCGGGCTCCTCGTGACCCGGCCGCTGATGACGCTGCGGACCATCGGCCTGATCCACTGGCACGCCCTTCGCCTGTGGCTGCGCGGGGCGCCGTTCTTCCGCCACGGCGACTGGGCACGCCAGGCGGTCCCCCACGGCGGCGGGGGGTCGCGCTGAGCATGGCCAAGGCGACGGCTTCAGAGGCACGACCGCATCGCGTGTCTGGGGACGCCGGCCCTGCGGCCGGGATGATCAGCGCGCTCGCAGAGCGAGTGCCCGTGGTGGAGCGCGTGGCCCAGCGCGTCATGCTGGCGGCAGCCCGACGAATCAAGGTCGGCGAGCTCACGGTCCAGCTGCCTGACGGACGCCGCCGCACTTTCGGCGATCCGACGACCGGTCCACGTGGCGAGCTGCATCTTCATCACCCGCAGGCGGCGGTACGGCTGCTCCTGGCCGGCGACACTGGCGCCGGAGAGGCGTACGTCGACGGCCTGTGGTCGAGCCCCGACCTGCCGGAGCTCGCCAAGCTCGCGTCGGTGAACCGCGACGCTCTCGCCCTGACGGGCGGCTGGTGGCGGCTACCGGCGAGGCTCGTCCGCACGATCGCCCACCGCGCCCGCCGAAACACGGTCACGGGAGCCCGCCGGAACATCGAGGCGCACTACGACCTCGGCAACGACTTCTACCGGCTGTTCCTGGACGAGACGCTCACCTACTCCAGCGCCGTCTTCGAGGCGGCCGACCAGTCGCTCGCCGATGCCCAGCGCAACAAGTACCGGCTGATCGCCGAGCGCGCCGGGCTGCGGGAGGGCCAGCACGTCCTGGAGATCGGCACCGGATGGGGCGGCTTCGCCCTGTATGCGGGAGGCGAGATCGGCTGCCGGGTGACGTCGATCACGATCTCGCCGGCCCAGCATGCACTCGCCACACAGCGGATCCGCGAGGCCGGGCTGGAGGATCGCGTGACCGTCCTGCTGCGGGACTATCGCGAGGTCGTGGGCACCTTTGACGCGATCGTCTCGATCGAGATGTTCGAGGCGGTCGGCGCCGAGTACTTCGAGGCCTTCTTTCAGGCCTGCGACCGGGCGCTGCGCCCCGGCGGCCTGATGAGCCTCCAGACCATCGCCTTCCCTGACGTGTCCTACGAGCCACAGCGACGCGGCGCCAACTGGATCCAGACGTACATCTTCCCCGGAGGGCTACTGCCGTCGCTGGCTGCCATCGAGCGCTCGCTCCACGGCACGAAGCTGCTGATCCGTCGCGTCGACGACATCGCGCCGCACTATGTCCGCACGCTGGCGGCCTGGCGCTCGCGCTTCCTGTCGCGGCTGGACGACGTTCGTGCCATGGGCTTCGACGAGCGGTTCATCCGAATGTGGGACTACTACCTCTCGATCAGCCAGGCGGGCTTCGATACCGGTGTCTGCCAGGACTTCCAGATCGTGTTCGAGAAAGGCCGGGCGACGCGCGCCCCATCGGGGCCAGATCGCGACTGACGCACCCGACGCTGCCTCGGACTCCGGCCGCCGCGCAGCGTCGCGGTGTACGCTCAGCTACGCAGAAGGAACCGCGGGACGACGTGAGCGCAGAGGGGTCGAGATGCCGAGGATGGTTCGAGGAGCGCTGCTGCAGGCCACCTGGACCGGCGACAAGGAGTCGATGATCCAGAAGCACGAGGCCGCGGCGCACGAGGCGGCCAAGCAGGGCACGCAGGTCATGCTCTTTCAGGAGCTGTTCTACGGGCCCTACTTCTGCCAGGTCCAGGACGCCAAGTACTACGCCTATACGGAGCTGATCCCGGACGGCCCGACGACGAAGCGGATGCAGTCGCTGGCCAAGGAAACCGGGATGGTCCTGATCGTGCCGATGTACGAAGAGGACTCGCAGGCAGCCGGGGTCTACTACAACACCGCCGCCGTCATCGACGCGGATGGCTCGTACCTCGGCAAATACCGCAAGACCCACATCCCGCACGTCAAGGGCTTCTGGGAGAAGTTCTACTTCCGCCCCGGCAACCTCGGCTACCCGGTCTTCGAGACCACGGTCGGCAAGGTCGGGGTGTACATCTGCTACGACCGCCACTTCCCCGAGGGGGCCCGTGCCCTGGGCCTCAATGGCGCCGAGATGGTCTTCATCCCGGCCGCGACGTCGCGCGGGTTGTCCGAGTACCTGTGGCGCGTCGAGCAGGTTTCGCACGCCGTGGCGAACGGCTACTTCGTCGGCACGATCAATCGCGTCGGCATCGAGGCCGAGGTCGGCGACGACGACTTTTACGGCCAGAGCTACTTCTGCGATCCGCGCGGGCAGTTCATCGGCTCGGTCGGCTCGCCCTACGACGAAGAGCTGATCGTCCGGGACATGGACCTCGATGTCATCACCCAGGTCCGCCAGACGTGGCAGTTCTACCGCGACCGCCGGCCCGACGCCTACGACGACCTCGTGCGGCCGTAGGTTCGACCCGGGTCAGCGCGGTCAGAGGAGG
>QKHE01000139.1 GCA_003250155.1 Chloroflexota bacterium
CGCGCCTGCGCGGGCGACGAGCGCGTGTCCACGAGGAGCACCTCGCGGCGGCCGATGACGACGCCGATCTGCTGGTCGAAGAACTCGAAGCGGCGGGTGAAGACGCGATCGGCGATCTCCCCCCAGGGCACGTCAGGCACCGACCGCTCCCTTCGCCTGGACCTTGGCCCAGGTGTCCTTCAACGTCAGCGTTCGATTGAACACGAGGGCGCCCGGCGCCGAATCCGGATCGGGCGTGAAGTAGCCCAGCCGCTCGAACTGGACCGTTTCCCCGCCGGGGAGGTCTGCCAGCGAGGGCTCCAGCATCGCGTTGCGGACGATGGTCTCCGAGTCGGGGTTGAGATCCGCGAACAGATCGCCCTCGGCGCCCGGGTCGGGCCGGCTGAACAGCTGGTCGTAGAGGCGCACCTCGGCCGGCACGGCGTGCGCGGCAGACACCCAGTGGAGGGTCGCCTTCGGACGCCGGCCGTCGGGCGCGTCGCCGCCCCGCGTCGCGGGGTCGTACGTGCAGCGGAGCTCGACGACCCGCCCCGCCTGGTCCTTGACGACCGAGGTGCAGGTCACGAAGTACGCGTTCCGCAGCCGGACCTCGCGCCCCGGCGCGAGGCGGAAGAACTTCGGCGGTGGGTCCTCGGCGAAGTCCTCGCGCTCGATCCACAGCTCGCGGCCGAACTCGACCGGTCGCGTGCCGGCGGTCGGGTCCTCCGGGTTGTTGCCGACGTCCAGCGATTCGACCTGGCCCTCGGGGTAGTTCTCGATGACGATCCTGACCGGGTCGAGGACGCCGAACCGCCGCTGGGCGGTCCGGTTGAGGACCGTTCGAACGGCGTACTCGAGGAGGCCGTACTCGATGACCGAGTCGGTCTTCGCCACTCCGACCATCCCGGCGAAATCCCGGATGCCCTCGGCCGGGAAACCACGTCGCCGGAGCCCCGAGATCGTCGGCATCCGCGGGTCGTCCCAGCCGCGGACATGACCCTCGCTGACGAGCCGCAGCAGGACCCGCTTCGAGAGCACGGTGTACGTCAGGTTGAGCCGCGCGAACTCGATCTGGCGCGGCCGTGAGGGCACCGGCAGGTGCTCGATCAGCCAGTCGTAGAGCGGCCGATGGACCTCGAACTCGAGGGTGCACAGCGAGTGCGTGACGCCCTCGATCGCGTCCGACTGGCCGTGCGCGAAGTCGTAGGTCGGGTAGATGCTCCACGCGTCGCCGGTCCGCGGGTGCCGCGCGTGGACGATCCGGTACAGGACCGGGTCGCGGAGGTTGATGTTCGGTGCGGCCATGTCGATCCTGGCCCGCAGCACGCGCGCGCCGTTCGGGAACTCGCCGGCTCGCATGCGCTCGAACAGCTCGCGGTTCTCCTCGACCGAGCGGTCGCGGAACGGGGAGTTGGTGCCGGGCTCGGTCAGCGTGCCCCGGGTCTCGCGGATCTGGTCGGCGCTCTGGTCGTCGACGTAGGCCAGGCCGCTCTCGACGAGGTGGACCGCCCAGGCGTACAGCTGGTCGAAGTAGTCGGACGCGTGGAGGGTCCGGGCGCCCCAGTCGTAGCCGAGCCAGCGGATGTCGTGCTCGATGGCGTCGATGTAGGCCTGCTCCTCCTTGACCGGGTTGGTGTCGTCGAAGCGGAGGTTGCAGCGGCCGCCGAACTCGGCGGCAACGCCGAAGTTGAGCGCGATCGACTTGGCGTGGCCGATGTGGAGATAGCCGTTCGGCTCGGGTGGGAAGCGAGTCACCGGCGCCGGGATTCGCCCGGCGGCGACGTCGGCGGCCACGATGTCGCGGATGAAGTCACGGCGCTCGGGCGCGTCCGGCGCCGGCGCGCCGGGCAGGGCGGGGGAGGGACTGGGGATCTCGGGGGTCATCGGCGCACCACACTCCTCTGGAGTTGGCTGGCGCGCCAGGATTCGAACCTGGAACCCCCTGATCCAGAGTCAGGTGCTCTACCGTTGAGCCACGCGCCAGCGACCGTCGCGAATTCTACCCCACGCCCGAAGGCTTCCCGGAGCCCGGCTCGACCGGTCGCCGCGATCAGGCCGCCGTTCGGTCACCCGGCGCAGGCGTCTGGTCCTCGCCGCGTGTCCGTGTCGCGATCGCCGGGAGCACGCCGGCCAGGGCGCGCCAGTCGCGCTCCATCGCCGCCGCCAGCAGGTCGACGTCCGGGAACTGGTCGGCGTCGACGCGGACGGTGAGACCGAGGCTCCCCGCATAGGACATGGCCACGAACGACAGCCCCAGGTTGCCCGACAGCGGCGCGAACGGGATCAGCTCGCGGACCGTCGCACCGAGGACGTCGATCGGCCTCGGCGGGCCGGGCAGGTACGTCTCGCTGAGGTTGATCAGCCGCT
>QKHE01000067.1 GCA_003250155.1 Chloroflexota bacterium
AGAGGCCGCTCCCGCAGAGGCTGCGACTGAAGCCACTCCTGCGGAGGCAGAGGCCGCTCCCGCAGAGGCTGCGACTGAAGCCGCTCCCGCGGAGGCAGAGGCCGCTCCCGCAGAGGCCGCGACTGAAGCCGGTCCCGCGGACGCTGAGGCCGCACCCGCGGAGGCCGAGGCAACGGCGCCGGAGCCCGATGCGGCAGCGGCGGAAGCCGAGGCCGAGTCGCCTCCTGCGGAGGCGACTGCCAAGGTCGAGGACGAGGACGCCGAGGCTCCACCCACGGCGGGCAAGGCGGCCAAGGCCGCCGCGACCGAGACCGCCGCGACCGAGACCGCGGCTGACGCGGAAGCAGCCGACGAGGCCACGGCGACCGCTGAGCCTGCAGCCGACGACAGCGAGGCCACGGCAAGCGCTGAGCCTGCGGCCGATGCGGCGACGGACGAGGCCGCACAGCCGGCCGCGTCCGAGCGCCGGACCAAGGGCAAGAAGTCCAAGGCCTGACCCCGCGGCCGCCGATTCGAGCGCGCCTCGCGCACTCGGCAGTCGCCCCGCCCCGTTCGGTCGTCGCGCAATAGGCCCGTGCTAGCATGACCCTGCGCTCAAACGGAGCGCGAGAAGGGAACGGGCGTTCGAGTTTTCGATGGAGCGATTCGACAAGTTCACGGATCGGGCGCGGAAGGTCCTGACACTGGCGCAGGACGAGGCGCAGCGGTTCAACCACAACTACATCGGCACGGAGCACCTCCTCCTCGGTCTCGTCCGGGAAGGGGAGGGCGTCGCCGCGCGCGTCCTCGAGAACATGAATGTCGAGCTGGCGAAGGTTCGAACGGCGGTCGAGTTCATCATCGGTCGCGGTGATCGCCCGGTCGTCGGCGAGGTCGGCCTCACGCCGCGCGCCAAGCGGGTCATCGAGCTGGCGATTGACGAGGCCAGGCGCCTCGGACACAACTACATCGGCACCGAGCACCTCCTCCTCGGCCTCGTCCGGGAGGGCGAGGGGATCGCGGCAGGCGTGCTCGAGAGCCTCGGCGTCAACCTCGACAAGGTTCGCCATGAGGTCATCCGCGTCCTGTCGCAGTCGTCCTCGGTCGGTCCCGCCCAGGAGACGAAGCGGAGCTCCAAGACCCCGACCGTCGACTCCCTCGGCATCAACCTGACCGAGGCCGCCCGGGCCGGCAAGCTGGACCCGGTCATCGGCCGCGAAAAGGAGATCGAGCGGGTCATCCAGATCCTCGGTCGCAAGACGAAGAACAACCCCGCCCTGATCGGCGAGCCGGGCGTGGGCAAGACCGCGATCGCCGAGGGCCTGGCCCACCGGATCGTCGCCGGCGACGTGCCGGACATCCTGCTCAACAAGCGGGTCCTGACGCTCGACATCGGCTCGCTCGTCGCGGGCACCAAGTACCGCGGCGAGTTCGAGGAGCGCCTCAAGAAGATCATCGAGGAGCTCCGCAACACCAACGACGCCGTCCTGTTTATCGACGAGCTCCACACGCTCGTCGGTGCCGGCGCGGCGGAAGGCGCGATCGACGCCGCGAACATCCTGAAGCCGCCGCTGTCCCGTGGTGAGCTGCAGTGCATCGGCGCCACGACGCTCGACGAGTACCGCAAGTACATCGAGCGCGACGCAGCGCTCGAGCGGCGCTTCCAGCCGATCATGGTCGAGGAGCCGACCATGGAGCAGACGGTCGACATCCTGCTCGGCATCCGCGAGCGTTACGAGCAGCACCACAAGGTCTCGATCACCGATGAGGCGGTCAAGGCCGCGGCCGACCTGTCCATTCGCTACATCACCGATCGCCACCTGCCGGACAAGGCGATCGACCTGATCGACGAGGCCGCGAGCCGGGTCCGACTCCGCCACGCCTCCGCTCCACCGGCCCTCCGCGAGGGCCAGCGCGAGCTGGACCGGGTGACCAAGGAGAAGGACGCCGCCATCAACGCCCAGGACTACGAGGCGGCGGCCCAGCTGCGCGAGCAGGAGGCGGCGCTGCGCGAGCAGGTCGACACGCTCCGAGGCGAATGGCAGACGACGGTCGCCGGCGAGGCCCCGACCGTCGACGAGGAGGAGATCGCCCAGGTCGTGGCGATGTGGACCGGCATCCCGGTCACCCGCATCGCGCAGGAGGAGTCGGAGCGGCTGCTCCACATGGAGGACGCGCTGCACCACCGGGTCATCGGCCAGCACGAGGCGATCGAGACCGTCTCGCGGGCCGTGCGTCGCGCGCGCGCGGGCCTCAAGGATCCGAAGCGCCCGATCGGGTCGTTCGTCTTCCTCGGCCCGACCGGCGTCGGCAAGACGGAGCTCGCCAAGGCCCTCGCGGAGTTCATGTTCGGCAGCGAGGACACGCTCATCAAGATCGACATGAGCGAATTCATGGAGCGCCACAACGTGAGCCGCCTGGTCGGCGCACCGCCCGGCTACGTCGGCTTCGACGAGGGCGGTCAGCTGACCGAAGCGGTGCGCCGCAAGAGCTACGCGGTCGTCCTCCTCGACGAGGTCGAGAAGGCCCATCCCGAGGTATTCAACATCCTGCTGCAGATCCTCGAGGACGGGCAGCTGACCGATGCCAAGGGTCGTCGCGTGGACTTCCGGAACACGATCATCATCATGACCTCCAACCTTGGTGCCAAGCAGCTGCAGACGAACGCATCGCTCGGCTTCCGACCGGTCGCGGATGACGAGGTCGGCAAGCGCGAACAGTCGTACGAGCTGATGAAGGAGAAGGTCCAGGCGGAGCTGAAGAACAGCTTCCGGCCGGAGTTCCTGAACCGCATCGACGCGACGGTCGTGTTCCGAAGCCTGACCCGGGAGGAGATCCGCGAGATCGTCGACCTGATGCTCCGCCGCATCAGCGACCAGCTGAAGGCCCAGGACATGGCCCTCGAGGTCACGATGGCCGCGAAGGACCACCTCATCAAGCTCGGCTGGGATCCTGCATTCGGCGCCCGGCCGCTGCGACGCACGATCCAGAACTCCATCGAGGATGTGCTTGCCGAGCACCTCCTCCTCGGTCGCTACCCCGCCGGCTCGACGATCGTCGTGGACGCCAACGCGGACGACGGTCTCGTGATCTCGGCGGCCGAGCAGAAGACCCCCGTCGAAGTCTCGTAGGCCCGGCGTGGCCCGGGCGCAGAGCCGCTACGTCTGCCAGGCGTGCGGCGCCGAGTTCCTCCGCTGGGAGGGCCAGTGCCGCGCCTGCGAGAACTGGAACACCCTCGTCGAGACCGTCGTCACGGCGACGCCACGGGCCCGTCGAGCGGCGGTCGGGCCGATCGCCGCGGTCGCACCGGTTCCCCTGGCCGACGTGGGCGATGGCACGCTGCCGCGCGTGGCGACGGGCCTCGCCGAACTCGATCGGGTCCTCGGGGGCGGCATCGTGCCAGGCTCCGTCGTGCTCATCGGCGGCGAGCCCGGCGTCGGCAAATCGACGTTGCTCCTGCAGGTCGCCGGCGGCATCGCGGCCGGTGACCGCGCCGTGCTGTACGCCACCGGCGAGGAGTCGGCGGCCCAGGTGCGACTGCGGGCCGGGCGCCTCGGCCTGATCGGGGGCGGGGAGGGGCCGGCCGTCGACGTCCTGGCGACGAGCGAGGTCGGCGCGATCGTCGAGGCGGCCCGTGCGTCGGGCTCGGGCTTGGTCGTCGTCGACTCGATCCAGACGATGACCGTCGATGAGCTCGACGGTCCGGCCGGCAGCGTCGGTCAGGTGCGGGAATCCGCGCTCCGGCTGATGGAGCTCGCCAAGGCCGACGGCCCGGCGGTGATCCTCGTCGGGCACGTCACGAAGGACGGCTCGATCGCGGGGCCGCGGACGCTCGAGCACCTCGTCGACGCCGTGGTCGAGCTCGGTGGCGATCGTGGGGGCGTGCTGCGCGTCCTGCGCTCGGTCAAGAACCGCTTCGGCTCGACAGACGAGATCGGCGTCTTCGAGATGCGCGAGACCGGCCTCGCCGAGGTCGCGGACCCGGGCCGCGCGTTCCTGGCCGATCGCCCCGAGACCGAGCCGGGCAGCGTCGTCGCGGCGACGATGGAAGGCAGCCGCCCGCTGCTCGTGGAGGTCCAGGCGCTCGTCACCGCCGCGGGCTACGGCACGCCGGCCCGGCGCGTCTCGGGTGTCGACCCGAATCGCCTCGCGCTCCTGCTGGCGGTCCTCGGCCGGCGCGCCGGCGTCGGCCTCGGCAGCCACGATGTGTACGCCAACCTCGCCGGCGGCCTCAGCGTCAGTGAGCCGGGCCTCGACCTCGCCATCGCGCTGGCGCTCGCCTCGTCGCTGCGCGACCGACCGATCCCGGCGAACACCGTCGCCGTGGGTGAAGTCGGCCTGCTCGGCGAGCTCCGCGCCACTGGAGGCCTCGAGCGCCGGCTCCGCGAGGCCGCGCGACTCGGCTTCGCACAGGCCGTCGTCCCCGAGGCGGGAGGCCGCGCGCCCGTCGTGCCGGGCCTCGAGGTCCTCGCCGTGCCGACGCTGCGTGCGGCGATCGAGGCGACGCTCGGCGCCGCGCCGATCGGGAAGGCCCGAAGCCGCCCGCCCGGCCCTGCGACCTCCTCGCCGGCAACGGCCCGGGTGGTAGGCTGACCGGCCGTGATCCGCAGCATCAGGGTGCTGGGGGCCGCGCTGGGCGGCCTCATCGGCATCGCGTTCGTCATCGGCCAGTTCGCGGTGTTCGAGCCGGCGCCTGGCGCCCCACTGCTCGTCGCGGGCTGGGTGATCGCCTGGACGGTCGTTGGGCTCGCCGCGCTGCCGTACCTGACCGTGATCCCGGCGACGGCAATCTTGCGGAGCGTCCAGGACCTCTCGACCGCCGAGTTCGTGACCGCCATCATCGGCCTGTTCCTGGGCCTGCTCATGGGCCTCCTGCTCGGCCTGCCGCTGTCGGCGCTGCCGGGCAGCCTGGGCACGCTCGCGCCACTCGGTGTATCGATCTTCCTGGGCCTCGGGATGGTCGGCCTGACGGTCGCCAAGCGACACGACCTCATCGGGGCGGCCGAGTCGATCGGCGTCCTCCGTCGGTCCACCACGGAGGTCGCGACCGAGGGCCCGCGGATCCTGATCGACAGCAGCGCCATCATCGACGGGCGGATTGCCGATATCGCCGAGTCCGGCTTCCTGTTCGGGATCCTGGAGGTGCCGCGTTTCGTCCTTGACGAGGTCCAGCGGCTGGCCGACAGCTCGGACAACCTGCGCCGGACCCGCGGCCGGCGGGGCCTCGAGATCCTCGCCCGGATGCGCCGCGAGGGCACGACGCCCGTCGTGGTCGTCGACGAGGACGTGCCGGGCACCCCGGAGGTCGATTCGAAGCTCGTCGAGGTCGCGCGGCGCGGCGGGCGCGCGATCCTGACCAACGACCTCAACCTGAACCGGATCGCGGACCTGCAGGGCGTGCGCGTCCTCAACGTGAACGCCCTGGCCAACGCCGTGAAGTCCGCCCTCCTGCCGGGCGAGGCGATCCGGGTCCGCGTGATCCAGCACGGAAAGGACGAGGGCCAGGGCGTGGGCTACCTCGACGACGGCACGATGGTCGTCGTCGAGGGCGGTGCGAAGGCAATCGACAGCGAGCTCGACGTGACCGTAACCCGGGTGCTCCAGACCGTCGCCGGGCGGATGGTCTTCGCCCAGCCCCAGGCCTGAGCGGTGGCGGGCGCGACGCGGCGAGTCGGGATCGGGGTCGACGGCCATCCGTTCGGGCCGGGCCGGCCGCTGCGACTCGGCGGGATCGCGATCGACGCCGCACCGGCGCTGTTCGGGCACTCCGACGGTGACGTCGCCCTGCACGCCGTCGCTGATGCCCTGCTCGGCGCCGGGAGCCTGGGAGACCTCGGCCGCCACCATCCAGCCGACGCCCGCACCCCGCGCGGGATCTCCAGCGCGGAGCTCCTGGCCTCGGTCGTCTCGCGGGTCCGCGGCGCAGGCTGGCGTCCCGAGTCGGTGGACCTGACGATCGTCGGCGCTCGACCGCGACTGAGCGACCACCTCGACGCAATGCGAGCCGCGATCGCCGATCTCGTCGGGCTGGCGCCGGATTCGATCAGCGTGAAGGCATCGACCGGCAACCTCTCGGGCGACGCCGGGGCCGGCCGCTCGATCGAGGTCCGCGCCGTCGCGACAGTCGTCCGGGACGACCCGCCATGACGCTCCCGCTCACGGGCCGCGATGACGTGACGGAGCGGGATGAGCCGCTGACCATCCGGCTCAGCGACACGCTCGCCGGCGAGACCCGGCCGCTCGTGCCGCTCGAGCCCGGGCACGTCCGGATCTACAGCTGCGGTCCGACGGTCTACGGGCCGGCCCACATCGGCAACTTCCGGTCGTTCCTGTTCGCCGACCTGCTGGTCCGGTACCTGCGCTGGCGCGGCCTTCGAGTGACGTGGGTCATGAACATCACCGACGTCGACGACAAGATTATCCGCGGGGCCGCGGAGGCCGACGTTGACATCGATACGCTTGCGGATCGCTGGCTGGATCGCTTCCTCGCCGATGCCGACGCCCTGCGCATGACCCGGCCCGACGTCCTCCCGCGCGCCACCCGGCACGTCGAGGGGATGGCCGCGCTCGTCCGTACGCTGCTGGAACGCGGTCACGCCTACCGGACCGACGACGGCTCGATCTTCTTTCGGATCGCGTCCTGGCCGGCCTACGGCGCGCTGGCCCGCCTCGACCCCGACCAGCTGCGGGTGGGGGAGCGGGTCGAGGCCGACGAGTACGGCAAGGGTGACGTTCGCGACTTCGCGCTCTGGAAGGGCCCCAAGCCGGGCGAGCCGGCCTGGGAGTCCGAGGTCGGCCGCGGCCGACCCGGGTGGCATGTCGAATGCTCGGCCATGAGCATGCAGTATCTCGGACCATCGTTCGACATCCACACCGGCGGCGTCGATCTCATCTTCCCGCATCACGAGGACGAGATCGCGCAGAGTGAGGCGGCCACCGGGCGACCGTTCGTCGGAACGTGGCTGCACTGTGCGCACCTCCGCCTCGGCGGCGCGAAGATGGCCAAGTCGACCGGAAACATCCATCGCGTCGTCGATCTCCTCGCCGACGGCGTCGCTCCGCGAGCGCTGCGCTACGCGCTCCTGGCCGTCCACTATCGCCAGGCGCTCGACTTCACCGAGCAGTCGCTGGCCGCCGCCGCTGCGGCCATCGAGCGGCTCGACGAAGTGCTCTCGGCGCTCGAGGCATACACCGAGGCACGAGCCGATTCAGCCGACCTGCCCGACGTCCTTGACTCGACCCGCCAAGCCTTCGCGTCGGCGCTGGGCGATGACCTCAACATCTCGGCCGCGCTGGCCGTCGTCTTCGAGCTCGTCCGAGAAGTGAACCGCCGGATCGCGTCCCGGGGGCTGTCGACCGCCGACGCCGCGGCGGTCGCCGCGTTCCTGCGCGATCTCGACCGAGTCCTGGCCATCCTGCCCGAGGAGTCCGAATCGCTGCCCGGCGACGCGGCCGCCCTGCTGGAGGCGCGGGACAAGGCCCGCGCGGCGCGTGACTGGGCGGCTTCGGACCGTCTTCGCGACGAGCTGGCGTCGCTCGGCGTCGCGGTCGAGGACACCCGCGACGGCCAGCGCTGGCGGCGAGCGGATCCGCCATCGTGAGCGCCCCGCCCCGGCGTGGCCGTCCACCCGGGGACGGCAACGACCCCGAACGCCGCGGGCCCCGTCGGCGACATGGCGAGCCGCCCTCCGGGTCGAGCGGCGGGACGCGGGATCGCCGCGGGGGCTTCGGCTTCGGCCAGGGCGGCCGTCGCGAATCGGAGCGCCCACGGCCCTCGGGCGGACGGCGACCTCCGCACGCCCGGCCCGGGCCACACGCCCCGCCCGGGCCACCCGGAGCAGCGGCGCGGCGTGGCCGCCCGGTCCCGCCGCTCGGCGCCGACGAGGAGCTCGTCGCCGGTCGGCGCCCCGTCGAGGAGACCTTCGCCGCGCGCCGGGAGGCGGTCCGGCTGCTCGTCACGCCGCAGCGGCGTCGCGCCCTCGAGCAGATCGTCCTCCACGCGACGACCTTGCGGATCCCGATCCTCGAGGTCGAGGGCGGGTCCCTCACCGCCGCTGCCGGCTTCGACGGCCACCAGGGCATCGCGGTCGTGGTCCGGGCCCGGCGCCTCGCGTCGGTCGAGGAGATCCTCGCCCGGGCGATCGAACGAGGTGAGCCCGCGTTCGTCCTGGCGCTCGATTCACTCGAGGATCCGCAGAACCTCGGCACGCTGCTGCGAAGCGCCGAGGCGGCCGGCGTCCACGGCGTCGTGTTCCCGACGGCCCGCCAGGCGCCGCTCACGCCGGCCGCGATCAAGGCGTCGGCCGGCGCGACCGAGCACCTGCTGCTGGCGCCCGTCGACGACCTCCCGACCGCGCTCGCCGACCTGCACGCCCGTGGCGTCAGGATCGTGGGCGGCGACGGCGAGGCGCCGCTGAGCATCCGCGAGGCCGACCTCCGTGGGCCGATCGCGATCGTCGTCGGCAGCGAGGGCCACGGCCTGGGTCCGGCGGTCCGCCGGCGCTGCGACGTCCTCGTTCGGATTCCGATGCGCGGCGCGATCGGCTCGCTGAACGCCGCGGTGGCCGGTTCGATCCTGCTCTTCGAGACGCTCGGCCAGCGTGAGCCGAACGCCCGGCCGGGTGATTCGGCGCGGCCGGCGGCTACCTCGTGACGCCGGGCCGCTCGCTTGACCGTCTCGAGGGGCCCGGCCTATCATCTCCCGGCGCTTCGGCCAGCTTGCTTGCCCCTGCGCGCCGCCGACGTAGCTCAATTGGTAGAGCAGCGGTTTTGTAAACCGCCGGTTCCGGGTTCGAGTCCCGTCGTCGGCTCCATTCCGCGAACCAGCGGGCCCACATAGCTCAGTCGGTAGAGCACTTCCTTGGTAAGGAAGAGGTCATCGGTTCAAGTCCGATTGTGGGCTCCAGCCCCGACCTC
>QKHE01000105.1 GCA_003250155.1 Chloroflexota bacterium
GCTGGCCGGGACAGGACTCGACCGTCCGATTCGCGACCTCCAGCGCCGGTCTCGCGTGGTCGTTCTCGTCGGGCTTCATTTCCGTCGACGTCCGCGGGCTCGACGCCGCTCTCGATGCCTCCGATGCCCCATGCAGGCGCGAGCCAGCCGATCACGGTCACGGCCTGCGTGCCATAGCACGTCTCGCCGTCGGCGAGGAGCGCGTCCACTCGCATCGGCGAGATCGGGCATCCGGCCGCGATGCTCGGGGCGGCACTGGGAGTTGGCGATGTCGTCGCAACGACCGACGGCGTGATCGTCGTCGTGGGCGCGCCCGTCGGGGCATCCGTGATCAGGGCGGAAGGCGACGGGAACGCGGCTGACGGCTCTGCCGTCCCAGTCCCCGTGCAGCCCGTGATGAGGATCAGCGACAGGGACGTCCAGAGCATCCGCGACATGACCGACCTCGGAGGTGGTGGGCGGGACGCGGAGCTCATTGTTGGCGAGCTCGCCGGGCGCTGCATAGGGTCGGAAGTCAGGGGCGCGTAGGATTCCTGGCGTGACGTCTCCCCTGCCCCACCTCGTCCTGTACGCGCGCCCCGGATGCCACCTCTGTGACGAGGCCCGCGAGGCGATCGAGGCGGTCCTCGCACAGCGGGCGGCGCAGGGGCTGCCGGTGCCGTCCCTGACCGAGCGAAACATCGAGGCTGATGAGGCGCTCCACCGAGCGTTCCTGGAACGGATCCCGGTGGTCGAGCTCGACGGTCGTCGGATCGAGCTGATCGTGGGCGCGGGCAAGGTCCGACGGCTCCTCGCCGAGGTGCTGGACCCAGCTGCCGATCCGGCGGAGGCCTGATGGAGCTGACGATCGCGGTGGCGGTCGGGGCCGGGCTGCTGAGCTTCCTCTCGCCGTGCGTCCTGCCGCTCGTCCCGGCGTACCTCGGGCAGCTTTCGGCCGTGGCGGTCGTGAACCGTGGCGCGGGCGGTGCAACCGCGTCGCGCTGGATCGCGATCCGCCACGCCCTGGCCTTCGTCGCGGGCTTCGGCGGCGTGTTCACGGTCCTCGGCGTGACCGCGACGTATGCCGCGGGCCCGATGTTCGACTACCTGCCGATCCTGCGCCAGGCCGGCGGCGTGCTGCTGATCCTGCTCGGGCTCAACCTCGCCGGCGTGCTGCGAATCCCGGGGCTCCAGCAGACGTGGCGGCCGCTCCAGGCGGGCGCAGCCGGCTCGATTGCGAGCGCGACGGGGACGACGGCGCTCGCGGCGCCAGAACCCGCCAGCGGCTTCGCCGATCGCCTCGGCGGCCGCATCGTCGGCACGCGCGGCGGCTGGCTGGCGTCGTTCGGACTCGGCGCGATCTTCGCGATCGGCTGGACGCCATGCATCGGGATCATCCTCGGCGGCATCTTGACCCTCGCCGCGACGAGCGAATCGGTCCTCCGCGGCGGGATCCTGCTTGTCGCCTACACGGCCGGGCTCGGCGTGCCGTTCCTGCTCATCGCCGCGGTCTATGACCGGGCGCCGGCCTTGGTGCGGCCGCTCCTTCGCCACGGCCGGCTGGTATCGATCGTGGGTGGCGCACTCGTCGTCGCGATCGGGATCGCGATGCTCTTCGACTGGCTGGCGCTGCTGCCGCAGTTCGTGCCCTTCAACACCGCGATCTGATCGCCATGACCGACGAGGAGGCGCCCCCGTTCCCGGCGCCGCGACGCCGTCGAATCGGCCCCTTCAGCCTGCGGCAGGTGACCGCCGTGGCGCTGGTCATCGTCGCGGCGGTGACCGTGCTGACCCTCGCCTCCGTGCCGCTCGGCTCGGTCGATCCCGGCCTGCCGCAGCCGCTCCCGTCGGCGTACGTGCTCCGAGACCCGGTCCCCGGGCTGGACATCGGCGCCCTCGCGCCCGAGCTCATCGTCGAGCTCGAGGACGGCGGCCGGTTCGAGCTGACCGACCTCGACGGCGACCCCGTTCGACTCGAAGCCCTGCGGGGCAAGGTCGTGTGGCTGAACTTCTGGGCGTCGTGGTGCCCGCCGTGCCAGTACGAGACGCCGATCCTTCGAACGATGGATCAGCGCTATCGCGACCGAGGCCTGGCCCTCGTCGGGATCCAGGTCCAGCAGACGGTCGAGGACGGCCGCCAGTACGCCGATCGCTACGACCTCGAGTACACGATCGGCGCCGACGTGTCCGGCCACATCTTCCGCGAGTACCACGTCTTCGCGCTGCCGACGCAGTTCTTCATCGACCCCGACGGCCGCCTCCGCCAGATCGTCAACGGCCCGCTCACCGAGGACGCAGCGGCCGCGATCATCGAGGCGCTGCTGCCCCCCCCGGCTC
>QKHE01000008.1 GCA_003250155.1 Chloroflexota bacterium
TGCCCGGCGACAACGTCGAGATGGGCGTCGAGCTGATCACCCCGATCGCGCTCGAGGTCGGCCAGCGCTTCGCCATCCGCGAGGGCGGCCGGACCGTCGGCGCCGGCGCCATCACCAGCATCGCCGAGTAACGCGATGGCCAAGCAGCGCATCCGGATCCGTCTCAAGGCCTACGACCACCGACTGCTCGATCAGTCGGCGGCCCAGATCGTCGAGACCGCCCAGCGAACGGGCGCCGACATCGTCGGCCCGGTGCCGCTGCCGACCCGGATCGAGAAGTTCACCGTCCTGCGCTCACCGTTCATCGACAAGGACAGCCGGGAGCAGTTCGAGATCCGCACCCACAAGCGGCTCGTCGACATCCTGGATCCGTCGTCGAAGACGGTCGACGCCCTGATGCGACTCAGCCTCCCGGCTGGCGTCGACATCGAGATCAAGATGTGATGAGTATCGGACTGATCGGCCGGAAGGTCGGCATGACCCAGGTCTTCGAGAAGGACGGCTCCCTCGTGGCCGTGTCCGTGCTCGAGGTCGCCCCGAACACGGTGACCCGGCTGCGGACCGCGGAGCGCGACGGCTACGTCGCCGTGCAGCTCGGGACCGACGAGAAGGATCGGCTGACGAAGCCCGTTGCCGGCCAGCTCAAGGACCTGCCGAGGCTGGGGACGCTACGCGAGTTCCGGGTCGACGACCTGGCCGGCTACGAGGTCGGGCAGTCGCTCGGCGTCGCCGACGTCTTCGCCGAGGGCGATCTCGTCGACGTCACGGGCGTGTCGAAGGGCAAGGGCTTCGCGGGCCACGTGAAGCGCCACAACTTCGGCCGCGGGCCGACGACCCATGGCTCCGACCATCATCGCGAACCGGGCTCGATCGGGCCCGGCACGACGCCGGGCCGCGTCTACAAGGGCCTCCGGATGGCCGGCCACATGGGCAACGAGCAGGTGACGACGAAGAAGATTCGGGTCGTCAAGGCCGATGCCGACCGCAACCTCCTGTTGCTGGCGGGCAGCACGCCCGGCGCCCGCGGCAGCCTGATCCTCGTGAAGAAGGCCTGACGATGCCGCAGACGACGCTCTACGACCGCACCGGCGCGACCGTCGGCAGCGTCGAGCTCAGCGACGAGCTCTTCGCCGCCCCGGTCAACGAGGCCGTGCTCCACCAGGCGGCGACGGCCCAGCTGGCCGGCCGGCGGATCGGCACGCACGACACCCGGACCCGCGGCGAGGTCGCCGGCGGGGGCCGCAAGCCATACCGCCAGAAGGGCACCGGCCGAGCCCGCCAGGGCTCGATCCGGGCACCTCACTATCGCGGCGGCGGGACGGTCTTCGGGCCGCATCCGAGGAGCTACGACCAGCGGCTGCCGAAGAAGATGCGCCGGCTGGCGCTTCGCGGCGCACTGACGGCCAAGCTCGGCGACGCGGCGATTCGCGTCGTCGACCGGTTCGGACTGGACGAAATCAAGACCCGCGACGTGGCCGGCATCCTGGCCGCCCTCAACGCGACCGGCCGGGTGCTCGTCGTTGCGCCTGCCGCCGACGAGCCGCTGCGGCTGTCGGCCCGCAATCTGCCGCGAGTCGAGGTCATCTACGCCGACTCGCTCAACGTCGTCGACATCGTCAACGCCGACTGCCTCGTCATCGAGCAGCCGGCCCTGGCGCGGATGGAGGAGGTCTACCGGTGAGCGCCCTGACCGCCCCCGAGATCATCCTCAAGCCGGTCATCAGCGAGAAGTCGATCGACCAGTCCTCGCACGGCCGCTACACCTTCCGGGTCCATCCCGACGCCAACAAGATCCAGATCAAGGCGGCGATCGAGGAGCTGTACGCCTCGGACAAGGTGACGGTCGTCTCGGTCAACGTCCTGACGACCAAGGCCAAGACCAAGATCCGCGGCACCCGACGGGGCCGGATCAAGGGCCGGACCTCGCCCTGGCGCAAGGCGATCGTGACCCTCGCCGAGGGCCAGAAGATCCAGTTCTTCGAGGGGGTCTAGCGATGCCGCTCCGCAGCTACAAGCCCACCTCGCCCGGCCGCCGCGGGATGACGCGCTCGACGTTCGAGGAGATCACCACGACGGAGCCGTACAAGCCGCTGCTCGAGCCGCAGACGCGCGGCTCCGGCCGGAACAACGCCGGTCGCAGGACCGTTCGCCACCGCGGCGGCGGCGAGAAGACGCGCTATCGGCGCATCGACTTCAAGCGCGACAAGTTCGGCGTGCCGGCGCGGGTCGCGACGGTCGAGTACGACCCCAACCGCTCGGCCCGCATCGGCCTGCTGCATTACCGCGACGGGGCGAAGCGCTACATGCTCCTGCCCAACGGGCTCAAGGTCGGCGACGTCGTCGTCTCCGGCCCGAGCGCCGAGGCACGGGTCGGCAATGCGCTGCCGATCTCCAACATCCCGCTCGGCACGACGATCCACAACGTCGAGCTCGTGCCCGGGCGCGGCGGCCAGATCGTCCGCTCGGCCGGCACGTCGGCCCAGCTGCTGGCCAAGGAGGGCGACTACGCCCAGGTCCGGCTGCCGTCGGGCGAGGTGCGCCGGGTCAGCATCCGCTGCATGGCCACGGTCGGCCAGGTCGGCAACCTCGATCACGAGAACCAGAACCTCGGCAAGGCCGGCCGTGCCCGCCACATGGGCCAGCGACCCGAGGTCCGCGGGGTCGTCATGAACCCGCGCGACCATCCGCACGGCGGCGGTGAGGGCAAGTCGCCGACCGGCATGCCGCCGAAGACGCCGTGGGGCGCGCCGGCGATGGGCTACCGGACACGCCGGGCGACCGGCAGCGATCGCCTCATCGTCCGCTCGCGGCGACGAAAGTAGCGGGAAGGAACAGGTAGGAGATGTCCCGTTCGATCAAGAAGGGCCCCTTCGTGGAGCAGCGGCTCCTGGGCCGCATCGAGCAGATGAACAGCCAGAACGAGAAGAAGGTCGTCAAGACCTGGTCGCGCGCGTCCGTGATCTTCCCGTCGTTCATCGGCCACACCGTGGCCGTCTACAACGGCCGTAAGCACGTGCCGGTCTACGTGACCGAGAACATGGTCGGCCACCGCCTCGGTGAGTTCGCTCCGACCCGCACCTACCGCGGGCATGGCAAGCACACCGACCGGGCGACCGGGCCGAAGTAGGAGCGAGGAAGCGTGCAAGTCTCTGCGACCGCCAAGTACGTCCGCGGCTCGACGCGCAAGGCCCGCCTCGTGGTGGCGGCTATCCGCGGCCGCTCCGTGGAGGAGGCGACCGCCCTGCTCCGCTTCATGCCCCAGGGCTTCGCCAAGGACGTCGCCGGGGTGCTGAAGAGTGCCGCCGCGAACGCCGAGAACAACCTCAACCTGCCGGCCGACGAGCTGGTGGTACTCGATGCGCGCGCCGACGAGGGCCCGACGCTCAAGCGCTGGCGGCCGCGCGCCCAGGGCCGCGCCTATCACATCCACAAGCCGATGACCCACATCACGGTCACGGTCGGGAACCGGGAGGACTAGCAGCATGGGACGAAAGGTCCACCCCTACGGGTTCCGACTCGGAATCACCCGCACCTGGACGGCGAAGTGGTACCACGATAAGGAGTACACCGCGCTCCTGACCGAGGACCTCGCCATCCGCCAGCTGGTCGAGCGACGGCTCGCCAACGCCAGCGTCAGCGGCGTCGAGATCGAGCGCAACTTCGGCCAGGTGACGGTCACCGTCCATACCGCCAAGCCGGGCATCGTCATCGGCAAGGGCGGCCAGAACGTCGAGCTGCTGCGCCAGCAGATCGGCGCGCTGACCAATCGCAAGGTCAAGCTGGAGATCAAGGAGATCCGTCAGCCCGAGCTCGACGCCTACCTCGTCGCGACCAACATCGCCCAGCAGCTCAGCCGCCGGATCGCGTTCCGGAAGGCCATCAAACAGTCCATCCAGCGATCCATGAAGGCCGGTGCGAAGGGCGTCAAGATCATGGTCTCCGGCCGCCTCGGCGGCGCCGAGATGAGCCGGACGGAGTGGGACCGCGAAGGTCGCATCCCGCTCGGCACCCTGCGGGCCGACATCAGCTACGGCCAGGTCCATGCCCACACGACCTACGGCCGGATCGGCGTCAAGGTCTGGATCTACCGCGGCGATATCGCACCCGTTCGATCCGCGCCGCCACAGCTGCAGGCCGCGGCCGGACAGGGGGTCTGACGATGCTCCTTCCGCGACGCGTCAAGCACCGCAAGGTCATGCGCGGTCGGATGTCCGGGCAGGCCAAGGGCGGCCACTTCGTGGCCTTCGGCGAGTATGGTCTCGCGACCCTCGAGCCGGCCTGGATCACGAGCCGCCAGATCGAGGCGGCCCGGCGCGCGATGACCCGCTCGGTCAAGCGCGGCGGCAAGATCTGGATCCGGATCTTCCCCGACAAGCCGGTCACCAAGAAGCCCGCCGAGACGCGGATGGGCTCGGGCAAGGGCGCCCCCGATCACTGGGTCGCGGTCGTGAAGCCGGGCCGAATCCTGTTCGAGATGGCCGGCGTCGGGCACGACGAGGCAACCGAGGCGATGCGCCTGGCGGCCCACAAGCTGCCCGTCGCGACGCGCGTCGTGACGCGCGAAGGCGTCGGCGAGCGAGGTGAGCGCTGATGGACATCGCCCGCATCCGAGAGATGTCCGACCGTGAGCTCGAGGACGCGCTCGTGCAGGCCAAGCAGGACCTGTGGAGCGCCCGCTTCGCCCTGTCGACGCGGCAGCTCAACGACACCAGCAGCATTCCCCGCACCCGGCGGACGATCGCCCGGATCCTGATGGTCCGGCACGAGCGCACCCGGAGCGGGGCCGAGACCGCGCGGGCGACGGGTCCCGCAGAGAAGACGGCGTAACCGATGACAGCCATGAGGAGCCCCGTGCAGGGCAAGCGCAAGACGAAGATCGGGCGCGTGGTGAGCGACAAGATGGACAAGACGATCGTCGTGTCCGTCGAGCGACTCGCCCGCCATCGCCTGTACAAGCGGGTCATCCGCCTGACGACGAAGTTCAAGGCGCACGACGAGGCGAACGAGGCCAAGGTCGGCGACACGGTCCTGATCGAGGAGTCCCGACCGTTGTCGGCGACCAAGCGCTGGCGCCTCGTCGATATCGTCCAGCGCGCCGTCGACACGACGCTGCAATCCGACTTCGTCGGCGACGAGGAGGCGGTCTCCGAGGCGATCCATGCTGCCGCCCACCCCGGTCGCCGTCGCGACGAGGCCGGCGCGGAGGATGCGCCGGCCGACGCTGCGGTCGAGGCAGCGGACGCTGTGGCAGGCGATGCCGAGACGGACGACGCCACGGCTGCCGTGGATGCTGCCGCGGCGAACGCCACGGCAGACGACGGGCCGGCAGAAGACGCCACGGCACAAGACGCCCCATCGGATGACTCCGAGGCGGGTGACGGCGAGGCCGAGTCGAAGCCATGATCCAGGCCCAGACGCGCCTCAAGGTCGCCGACAACACAGGCGCTCGAACGATCGAGTGCATCCGGATCATGGGTCGCTCGACGAAGCGCACCGCTGGCATCGGCGACGTGATCGTCGCCAGCGTCAAGCAGGCGATCCCGAACGCCGCGGTCAAGAAGGGCGACGTCGTCCGCGCCGTCGTCGTTCGAACGGCCAAGGAGTACGGCCGGGCCGACGGCAGCTATATCCGGTTCGACGAGAACGCGGCGGTGCTCATCAACAACCAGGGCAACCCTCGCGGGACCCGGATCTTCGGTCCCGTCGCGCGCGAGCTGCGCGATCGGAACTACATGAAGATCGTCTCGCTGGCCCCGGAGGTGCTGTGATGGCCCAGCGGCGTACCAAGGTTCCCGAGCTCCGCAAGGGCGACACCGTCGTGATGCTGTCGGGCCGTGACGCCGGCAAGCGCGGCGTCGTCGAGCGCGTCCTGACCAATCCGGCGGCGGTCGAGCGCGTCTCGGCCTCGAGCGGTGGCAAGGGCCAGCGGAACCGCTCGGCGTACTGGAAGCCCGCCTCGTCGCGACCGATGGCGGTCGTCGTCGAGGGCATCAACATCGCCAAGCGCCACACCAAGCCGCGCCAGACGACCGGCCGCACCGACCGCATGCCCAAGATCCAGCAGGGCGGGATCCTCGACATCGCCAAGCCGGTCGATGCCTCGAAGGTCATGCTCGTCTGCCCGAAGTGCGACCGGCCGACGCGGATTCGGCACACCGTCCTCGATGACGGCCGCCGGGTCCGAGTCTGCTCGCACTGCGACCAGGCGATCGAGGTGACGAAGTGACCGACGCACGCGTGGAGCCGCAGGACGCTCCGGAGACCGAGGCGCCGTCAGAGCCGCAGGACGCTCCGGAGACCGAGGCGCCGTCAGAGCCGCAGCTGGACGGCTCGCAGGCGGACGCGCCCGAGGCCGCCGCGCCCGAGATCGCAGCGACCACCGCAGAGGCAGCCGCGAAGCCGGAGCTCGCCGAGGCCGCCGCGCCCGCGTCGCGCTCCAGGAAGGGGCCGCGCGCCAAGGGCGCCGCCGAGCCCGAGGCGCCCGCCGAGCCCGAGGCGCCTGCAAAGCCCGAGGCACCCGTCGTCGAGGCCGCGGAGCCGGCGCCGTTGCCGGATCGGACGCCGGCCGGTCGTGGCGCGGCGATGGGCCTTCGCGTGCGCTACGCGGACGAGATCGTGCCCGCGCTCACGAAGCAGTTCGAATACGCGAACCCGAACGAGGTGCCACGGCTGTCGAAGATCGTCGTCAACGTCGGCCTCGGCGAGGCGCTGACGAACGCCAAGGCGATCGACGCGGCCGCGGGCGACCTGACGATGATCACCGGCCAGAAGCCGATCGTGATGCGAGCTCGGCGCTCGATCGCCCAGTTCCGCGTCCGGACCGGCAATCCGATCGGCCTGAAGGTCACCCTCCGCGGCCAGCGGATGTGGGACTTCCTCGAGCGCCTGACGATGCTGGCCCTGCCGCGGATCCGCGACTTCCGGGGCATCCCGGGTCGGTCGTTCGACGGTCGCGGCAACTACTCACTCGGCCTCCGGGAGCAGATCGCGTTCCCGGAGATCGACTACGACAAGGTGGACCGTCTCCGCGGGCTGGAGGTCAGCATCGTGACGACGGCGAAGACCGACGAGGAGTCGAAGCGGTTGCTCGAGCTCCTCGGCATGCCCTTCGCCTCGTAGGCGGGGAGGGAGACAATGGCCAAGAAGTCACTGATCGCGAAGGCCAAGCGGAAGCCCCGCTTCGGCGTCCGGACCTACCACCGCTGCACCGTCTGCGGTCGGCCGCGCGCCTTCATGCGGCGCTTCGCGCTGTGCCGGATCTGCTTCCGGGAGCGCGCCCTCCAGGGCGAGCTGCCCGGCGTCACCAAGTCGAGCTGGTAGGCCCATGAACATCTCCGATCCGATCGCGGACATGCTGACCCGCGTCCGCAACGCCTCCCGGGCGCGCCACACCGAGGTGGTCGTGCCGGCATCGCGCACCAAGCGCGAGATCGCTCGCATCCTCAAGGCCGAAGGCTTCATCGCCGACGTCGCCGAGGAGCAGGACGGGCCGCGGCACATGCTGCGCCTGACGCTGCGCTACGTCGACGGCAAGGTGCCCGTGGTGTCCGGGCTCAAGCGCGTCAGCAAGCCCGGTCTGCGCGTCTATGCCGCGAAGACCGACATCCCCCGCGTCCTCGGTGGCCTCGGCATCGTCATCGTCAGCACGAGCCAGGGAATCATGACCGGCGCGCAGGCCCGCAAGGCCCAGCTCGGCGGCGAAGTCCTGGCCTACGTCTGGTAGCCGGCGATGTCGAGAATCGGACGCATGCCCGTGGCCGTGCCAGCCGGCGTCGAGGTGACCATCGACGGCCGTGAGGTCACCGTGAAGGGACCGAAGGGCACGCTGTCCCGGCAGCTGCACCCGGAGATCGCCGTCGCCCGCGAGGGCGACCAGATCGTGGTGACGCGGCCGTCGGAGGCGAAGACCCACAAGCAGCTCCACGGGCTGACCCGCTCGCTCGTGAACAACATGGTCGTCGGCGTGACCGAGGGCTACCGCAAGGGCCTCGAGATCAGCGGTGTCGGCTATCGCGCGGCGCTCGTCGGCCAGAAGCTGCAGCTCAACCTCGGGTTCAGCCACCCGGTCGAGATCGAGCCGCCGGCCGGCATCAGCTTCGAGCTGGAGAACCCGACCCATCTGGCCGTGGTGGGCATCGACAAGGAGCTCGTCGGCGAGGTCGCCGCCCGGGTCCGGGCGTCGCGCAAGCCCGAGCCGTACAAGGGCAAGGGCGTCCGCTACGCGGGCGAGCAGATCCGCCGCAAGGCCGGCAAGGCCGGCAAGATCGGCGTCAAGTAAGAGGGATCGAGGACCGAACGAGATGACGACCATCGCCAGCCGGGATGCCGCCCGGCGCAAGCGCCACGAGCGAATCCGCCTGCGCATCGCGGGCGATTCCGCGCGGCCGCGGCTGGCCGTCTTCCGCAGCCTGAACCACATCTACGCCCAGGTCATCGACGACACCGCGGGCCGCACGCTCGCGGCGGCCTCGTCGCTCGACCCCGGGATCCGGAGCTCGAGCGGAACGAAGTCCGACACGGCCGCGGCGGTTGGTCGGCTGCTCGCCGAGCGCGCTCGCGCCGCAGGCGTCGAGCGGGTCGTCTTCGATCGATCCGGGTTCCGCTATCACGGCCGCCTCCGTGCGCTCGCCGACGCGGCGCGCGAAGCCGGCCTGGACTTCTGAGGAGCGTCACGTGCCACGCATCGACCCGAACAAGCTCACGCTCGAGGAGCGCGTCGTCCAGATCAACCGCGTTGCGAAGGTCGTCAAGGGCGGCCGGCGGTTCAGCTTCAGCGCGGTGATCGTCGTCGGCGACGGCGCGGGCCACGTTGGCGTCGGGCTCGGCAAGGCCGGCGAGGTTCCCGAGGCGATCCGCAAGGGTGTCGAGGATGCGAAGAAGAACCTCATCCGCATCCCGATGGTCGGGACGACCATCCCGCACGAGGTACGCTCCGTGTACGCCGCGAGTATCGTCATGCTCAAGCCGGCGAGCCAGGGCACCGGCGTCATCGCCGGCGGCTCCGTCCGGGCCGTCGTCGAGGCGGCCGGGATCCGCGACATCCTGACCAAGGTCTACGGCTCCACGAACCCGGTCAACGTCACCCGGGCGACGCTGGAGGGCCTCCGCTCGCTGCAGTCGGCCGAGGCGCTGAGCGCGCGGCGCGGCGTCCCGGTCCGGCTGCGGATCAGCGGCCAGCCGACCGCGGAGGGTGCCGATGGCCGGTAAGCTGCGCGTGACCCAGGTCAAGAGCTCGATCAGCCACATCGCCCGGAACCGCGCCACGTTGCGCGCGCTCGGCCTTCGTGGCATCGGCTCGACCGTCGAGGTTCCCGACAACGACGCGACGCGGGGCATGGTCCGCCAGGTCCGATTCCTGGTCTCCGTCGAGGAGACGGGCGAGACGACCGGGCGCGGCCGGGCTTCGTCCGGCGATCAGGAGACGTCATGAAGCTGCACGAACTGCGACCCGCGCCCGGCTCGCGCCGCCCGAAGCGGCGTGTCGGCCGCGGCATCGCCGCCGGCCAGGGCAAGACGGCCGGTCGCGGCACGAAGGGCCAGAAGTCCCGTGCCGGCGGCACGGTGCCCGCGTGGTTCGAGGGCGGCCAGACGCCGCTGCATCGCCGCATCCCGAAGCTCCATGGCTTCCGCAACCTGTTCAAGATCGACTTCGAGGTCGTGAACGTCGGGGCCATCCAGGCGCTCGTCGAGCGCGGTGGGCTCGACGCTGGCGAGATGCCGGCCGGCAAGGGCCGTTCGAAGGCCGCCGCGGCACCGCTGACGGTCAACCAGGAGATCCTCCGCGCGGCCGGCCTGGTCAGCCACATGGACCGGCCGATGAAGGTCCTCGGCGGCGGCGAGCTGTCGACGCCGTTGTTCGTCGTGGCCGATGCCTTCAGCGCCTCGGCGCGGGCGAAGATCGAGGCGGCCGGCGGCAGTGTCAACGTGCTCGAGGTGCCCTCGAGTCCGCTGGCGGCGCTGGGCGTCGAGGCCCCTGCCGAAGCGCCGGCCGAGGCCGCGGAAGCGCCGGCCGAGGCGTCGGCCGAGGCGCCGGTCGAGGCCGAGGCCGAGCCGGCTGCGGAGCCGGAGGCGACCACCGAGCCCGCCCCGGCCGTCGAGCCCGCCGCCAAGCGCACCCGCAAGCCGCGGGCCGTCAAGGCGGACGCCGAGCCGAGCGCCTGACCCCGTGTTCGAGTCCCTGCTCAACGCATTCCGCGCGCCGGACATCCGTCGGCGGATCCTGTTCGTCCTCGGGATCCTGATCGTCTACCGCCTGCTGGCGCAGGTGCCGCTGCCCGGCATCGACCGCGAGCAGCTGCGCCAGTTCTTCGAGGACAACACCGCGTTCGGCATCCTCGACCTGTTCGCCGGCGGCGGGCTGTCGCAGCTGTCGATCGTCGGGCTGGCGATGAACCCGTACATCAACGCCTCGATCATCATGCAGCTGATGTCGGGCGTGGTTCCGTCGCTCCAGGCGCTGAGCCGGGAGGGGGAGTACGGCCGCCAGCGGCTGAACCAGTACACCCGCTACCTGACCGTGCCGATGGCGCTGCTGCAGGCCTTCGGCATCCTCTCGGCGCTCAACGCCGACGGCGTGATCATCGGCGGCTTCGGCCTCGGCATCGGCCTGTCGTGGGTCCAGATGGTCACCCTCGTCGCCGGCGCCGTGCTGCTGATGTGGCTCGGCGAGCTGATCACCGAGAAGGGCATCGGCAACGGCATCAGCTTCATCATCTTCGCCGGCATCGTCAGCCGCGCGCCGGCGGGGGCCGCTGCGCTGCTCCAGGGTGGCGCGCGCGACATCGCGCTGTTCGTGGTCATCGCGATCGCGGCTGTCGGCGTGATCATCTACATCCAGGAGGGCCAGCGCCGGATCCCGATCCAGTACGCGAGCCGGGTCCGCGGGCGGCGGATGTACCAGGGCGGCCAGACCTTCCTGCCGCTGCGGGTCAACCTGGCCGGCGTGATCCCGATCATCTTCGCGATCAGCATCCTCGCCTTCCCCGGCCAGCTCGCCGCCTACTTCTCGTTCTCCGAGGTCGAGGGGGTGCGGGCCGTCGCCCAGGCCATCGGCGGGTTCCTGTCGAGCACCACGATCCAGTACTCGATCCTGTACTTCCTGCTGACCGTCGGCTTCACGTACTTCTATACGGCGTTCACGTTCAAACCCGACGAGACCGCCGAGCAGCTGCGCAAGAACGGCGGCTTCATCCCGGGCATCCGCCCGGGCCGGCCGACACAGGAGTACCTCGCCCGGGTGGTCTCGCGCATCACCCTCGCCGGGGCGCTGTTCCTGGGCACCGTGGCCGTCGCCCCGGTGCTCGTCGGCGTCCTCGATCCGAACCTCAGTGGCTTTGCCATCGGCGGCACCGGCCTGCTGATCGTCGTCTCGGTCGTCGTCGAGACGATGAAGCAGATCGAAGCCCAGCTGATGATGCGGAACTACGAAGGCTTCATCCGCTAGATGACCCCGGTCGGATCGATGCGGGTGGTCGTGCTCCTCGGGGCCCCGGGGGCCGGCAAGGGCACCCAGGCGCCGATCCTCGCCGAGCACCTGGGCGTGCCGGTCCTCGCCTCGGGCGAGCTCCTGCGGCGTGTCGCCGCGGGCGGCAGCCCGCTTGGCGCGGAGGTCGCGTCGTACATGCAGGCCGGCCAGCTGGTGCCCGACGGGACCATGGCCGAGATCTTCCTGCAGCGCCTGGGCGAGCCCGACGCCGCACGCGGTGCGATCCTCGACGGCTTCCCGCGGACAGGCGCCCAGGCCCGCGCCCTCGACGACGCCCTCGCGACCCGTGGCGGCTCGATCGAGGCGGCGCTGTACATCGAGGTTCCCGAGGACGAGCTCGTCGGCCGATTCGCCGATCGGCGGATCTGCAAGGCGGCGGGACACGTCTACAACCTCAATTCGAACCCGCCGCAGGCGCCCGGCGTCTGCGACATCGATGGCTCGGAGCTGGTCCGGCGGCCGGACGACGACGAGGCCACCGTCCGGGCGCGGATGCGCGAGCAGCTGGCACCGCTGGCGGAGGTGACCGCCTACTACCGGGACCACGACGTGCTCTCGATCGTCGATGGGACCCGCCCGATCGAGGACGTGACGGCCGGGCTGCTCGACGCCCTCGGACCGGCCTCGCCCGGGCCGGCGGGCGCGTGATCAGTCGCAAGTCCCGCCGCGAGATCGCCCAGATGCGCCGCGCCGGACGGATCGTCGCGGAAGTCCTCGCGCTCATCGAGTCGGCGCTCAAGCCGGGGGTCGCCGCCGCCGAGCTCGACCGCCTCGCCGAGCGCCACATCCGCGACTCGGGCGGCACGCCGTCGTTCAAGGGCTACCTGGGCGGCGGCCGCTACGGCCGCGGACCGGCCGCCTTTCCCGCGTCGACGTGCATCTCGTTCGATGCCGAGGTCGTTCACGGCATCCCCGACGGGCGGGTCGTCCGTGACGGGCAGCTCGTCTCGGTCGATGTCGGCGTGATCCTCGACGGCTGGCACGGCGACGCCGCGCGGACCTTCATCGTGGGCGACGTCTCGCCGGCGGCCCGCGAGCTCGTCGAGGCAACACGCCTGGCGATGATGGCGGGCATCGCCGCCGCCCGCCCCGGTGGCCGGCTGGCCGACGTCTCCGGCGCGGTCGAGGACGTGGGCCTCGCGGGCGGCTACGGCATCGTCCGCCAGTTCGTGGGCCACGGGATCGGGACCGAGATGCACCAGGATCCCCAGGTGCCGAACTACCGAACGGGCTCGAAAGGCGTCGAGCTGCAGCCCGGCCTGTGCCTGGCCATCGAGCCGATGTTCACCCTCGGCAGCGGCGACGTCCACATGCTGCCGGACGGCTGGACGGTCGTGACCAGCGACAACTCGCTCTCGGCCCACTTCGAGCACACCATCGCGGTGACCGAGACCGGCCCCGAAATCCTCACCGCCATCCAATGACGAAACGGTGGCCCGCGGGCGTCGGAGGACGACCCGTCCGCCGTTGCGGTGAGAGCGCCATTTCTGATACCCTACGCGTTCGTGTGTCGGCCCGTTCGGGCCGGCACTGCGCGTGAGAAAGGGAACCAGCACCGCCCGTGGCGAAGCGAGATGCGATCGAGGTCGAGGGGACGGTCATCGAGCCGTTGCCCAACACGATGTTCGCCGTTGAGCTCGAGAACGGACACCGGGTGTTGGCCCATATCTCCGGGAAGCTCCGAATGAACTTCATCCGGATCCTGCCCGGCGACCGCGTGCGGGTCGAGCTGTCGCCCTACGACCTGACGCGCGGCCGGATCACCTACCGGATGCGATAGCCGAGAACGGCAGCCGTCGCCCGCGACGGCCGAACCACCACGAGGGAAACGTTGAAAGTCAGAGCCTCCGTCAAGGCCCGCTGCGACAACTGCAAAGTGATCCGCCGCCACGGGACCGTGATGGTGATCTGCACCAACCCGAAGCACAAGCAGCGGCAGGGGTAGCAGGGACCGATGGCACGAATCGCCGGCGTCGACATCCCCCGCGAGAAGCGGGTCGAGGTCGCGCTGACCTATATCTTCGGCATCGGCCTGCCGAGCGCCCAGAAGATCCTCGTCCAGACGAACGTCAACCCCGACACCCGGGTGCGCGACCTGACCGAGGAGCAGGTGAACCGCCTGCGCGAGGTCGTCGACCGCGGGTTCAAGGTGGAGGGCGATCTCCGTCGCGAGGTCGCGCTCAACATCAAGCGCCTCCAGGAGATCGGCTCGTACCGCGGCCTCCGCCACCGTCGCAACCTGCCCTCGCGTGGGCAGCGAACGAAGACGAACGCCCGACAGCGGCGCGGTCCGAAGCGGACCGTCGGCGCCCGGCGCAAGGCCACGAAGTAGCCGGGAGCTGATGCGACATGGCTGACCGAAAGCGCGCTGGCAAGCAGCGCCGCCGCGAGCGCAAGAACGTGCCCCAGGGCCACGTTCATATCCAGGCCTCGTTCAACAACACGATCATCACGATCAGCGACCCGGCCGGGGCCGTGATCAGCTGGGGCTCCGCCGGCGTCGCCGGCTTCAAGGGCTCCCGCAAGAGCACGCCCTACGCCGCCGCCCTGTCGGCCGACGTCGCCGCCCGGAAGGCGATGGAGCACGGCATGCGCCAGGTCGAGGTTTACGTCAAGGGCCCGGGCGCCGGGCGCGAGCAGGCCATCCGCTCGCTGCAGGCCGCCGGGCTGGAGGTCACCGCCATCACCGACGTCACGCCGATCCCGCACAACGGCTGCCGCGCGCCCAAGCGGCGCCGCGTCTAGTCGAGCGCCATGGCCCGCTACACCGAATCCGTCTGCCGCCTCTGCCGCCGGGAAGGCGCGAAGCTGTTCCTCAAGGGCACCCGCTGCTACACCAAGAAGTGCTCGTTCGAGCGGCGGCCGACGCCGCCCGGCCAGCACGGCGTGCGCCGCCGCAAGATGGGTGACTTCGGCATCCAGCTGCGCGAGAAGCAGAAGGTCCGCCGCGTCTACGGCGTGCTGGAGCGCCAGTTCCGCAACTACTTCCGGGAGGCCGAGACGCACACCGGCGTGACCGGCGAGTACCTGCTCCAGTCGCTCGAGACGCGCCTCGACAACGTCGTCTTCCGGCTCGGCCTGGCGAGCTCCCGCCCGCAGGCCCGCCAGCTCGTGTCGCACGGTCACTTCGCGGTCAACGGCGTCGCCACCGACGTCCCGTCGTACGCCCTCAAGCCGGGCGACCGGATCGAGGTCCGCGAGTCGCGCCGCGGCCGCAGCGCCTTCAAGGTCATCCGCGAAACCCTCGCCTCTCACCAGGCGCCGGACTGGCTGAGCGTCGACGCCGCCAAGCTGTCCGGGACCGTGGTCTCCGTGCCCCGCCGCGACCAGATGCCGCTCGACCTGTCCGAGCAGCTCGTGGTCGAGTACTACTCGAGGTAGCCCACCTGATGATCGAACTCGAGACCCCGCAGATCGAGCCCGTCGAGGAAGTCGGCACGTACGCCAAGTACGAGGTCGGCCCCCTCCAGGCAGGCTACGGCGTGACGCTCGGCAATGCCCTCCGGCGTGTCCTGCTGTCGTCCCTCGAAGGCGCGGCGGTGACTTCGCTCCAGATCCGCGACGTGTACCAGGAGTTCTCGACGATCCCGGGCGTCAAGGAGGACGTCACCCAGATCGTCCTGAACGTCAAGAAGCTGCGGATGAAGAGCTTCGCCACCCACCCGGTCCAGCTGCGCCTGACCCGCAGCGGCGCCGGGCCCGTGCTGGCGGCCGACATCATGGAGTCGGCCGACGTCGAGATCGTCAACCGGGACCTGGTCCTGATGACGCTCGACTCCGACGACGTCACGATCGACATGGACATGACCGTCGAGCGCGGCGTCGGCTACCTCGGCGTCGAGCGCACCGAGGCGCTGCCGATCGGCGTCATCGCGGTCGACGCGATCTTCACGCCGGTGCGGAAGGTCAACTACCAGGTCGACAGCACCCGCGTCGGCCAGGTGACGAACTTCGACAAGCTCACGATCGAGATCGAGACCGACGGCACGATCAGCCCCGAGGAGGCGCTCAGCCGCGCGGCCACGGTCCTCATCGAGCAGTTCCGGCCGTTCATCAGCATCGGCCAGGCGCCGGTGCCCCAGGACCGCGCCGCGTCGGGCGTGCCGCAGCTGCCGCCGAACATGCTCGACATGCCGATCGAGGAGCTGGACCTGCCGATGCGGGCCTATAACTCCCTGAAGCGCAACAACATCGTCAAGGTCGGCCAGCTCCTGCAGCTGAAGGACGAGGACCTGCTGCGGATGCGGAACTTCGGCAAGAAGTCGCTCGACGAGATGAAGGAGCGCCTCCGGATGCGCGGCTTCATCCTGCCCGAGTCGGAGGCCGACGAGTTCGAGGCCGAGGCCGGCGAAGTGGACGAGGCGCCGTTCGAGGACGAGGAGGCCTGATCGGTGTCGCATCGCGTCGACGGCCGGAAGCTCGGTCGGAAGATGGGCCCCCGCCTCGCGCTCTTCAAGAACCTCACGGTGTCGGTCCTGCGCTATGAGCGCGTGAAGACCACCGAGGCCAAGGCCAAGGAGGTCCAGGGCCGGGTCGAGCGGATGATCACGCTCGCCAAGAAGGGCGACCTGACGGCTCGCCGGGCGGTCATCGCCCAGTTCCCGAACGAGCCGCTGGTCGTCAACAAGCTGTTCGACGAGATCGCCCCGAAGTACGCCGACCGCACCTCCGGCTTCACCCGGATCGTGAAGATCGGCCAACGGCCGGGCGACGCCGCCGAGATGGTGCAGATCGAGCTGGTGTAAGTGATGCCCGAGAGGGCGCCCCGTCCTCGGGCCGCGCGTCGGTACCGAGCGACGGTTGAATACGACGGCACGGAGTTCGCCGGATTCCAGGCCCAGCCCGGAGTCCGGACCGTCCAGGGGGAGCTCGAGGCCGCGCTGGCCCGCCTGTCCGGCGGGATTCGCCAGCCGGTCGACGGCGCCGGCCGGACCGACGCGGGCGTGCACGCCACGGGCCAGGTGATCGCGTTCACCTACCCCGGGCGGCTCGACGCGGCGGCGCTGACCGAAGGCCTGAACGGGTTGCTGCCGCAGGACGTCGCCGTGCGCGACGTTCGTCCGGCGACGACCAGGTTCCACCCCCGCTACGCGGCCCGCTACCGGGAGTACCGGTACACCATCTGGAACGGACCGCGCAGCCCGCTCCGAGAGCGAACGGCGCTCCGGGTGCGGTCGACGCTGGACGTTGCCGCGATGGCGCGAGCCGCGACGGCCTTCGAGGGCCGCCACGATTTCAGCGCCTTCGGTGGGGCGGACCCCCGGCCGGAGCGGACCGTTCACCGGCTCCGCGTCCGGCGGACGGGATCCGTGGTGACGATCGACGTGCGGGCGGACGCGTTCCTCCGCGGCATGGTCCGGCGCATCGTCGCCGTCCTGCTCGCGGTCGGGATGGGAAAGCTGGACGCCGCGGCCGTGCCGGAACTCCTGGCCGACCGGCGGCCGGCGCTCGATGGCGCGGCAGCCCCGGCACACGGCCTGTGCCTTCGTCGCGTCGTCATGGGACGACGGACGCGGTCATTGGACGGGACAACGACATCGACACATGACAGCAGGGCAGGACACGAAGAAGCATGAACACGAAGACCTACACGGCTCGCGAGAGCGAGATCGAGCGGCGCTGGTTCGTCGTCGACGCGACGGACGAGACGCTCGGTCGTCTTGCCACGCGCGTCGCTCGTGTCCTGGTCGGCAAGCACAAGCCGACCTGGTCGCCGAACCTCGACTCGGGTGACCACGTCATCATCCTCAACGCCGCTCGGATCGCGGTGACGGCCGACAAGGACCAGGCGAAGACCTATGTCCGCCACAGCGGCTACCCGCGCGGACTCAAGGAGGAGTCGCTGGCCCGCCTGCTCGAGCGGCGGCCGGAGGAGGTCGTGCGCCGCGCGATCAAGGGCATGCTGCCGCACACTCGCCTCGGCGCCCAGCAGCTGCGCAAGCTGAAGGTCTACGCCGGTTCGGATCATCCGCATCAGGCCCAGCGGCCTGAGCCGCTCGCCTGACGGAGGAGATGCCATGACCACGACCCCAGCGTTCAACTCGGGCACCGGCCGCCGCAAGACGGCCGTGGCCCGCGTCAGGCTCACCGCCGGAGAGGGCGAGATCGTCGTCAACGGGCGCTCGCTGGCCGAGCATTTCGGGGCCGCCGTCGACGAGGTCGACGTCCGGATGCCGTTCCGGGTGACCGGAACCGAGGGTCACTTCAACGCGATGATCAAGGTCGAAGGGGGCGGCGTGAGCGGCCAGGCCGGGGCGATTCGCCACGGCATCGCGCGAGCCCTGCTCGAGCTGGACCCGGAGGCTCACCGGCTGGCGCTGCGCCAGGCCGGGCTGCTGACCCGCGATCCGCGGATGAAGGAGCGCAAGAAGTACGGCCTCAAGCGGGCCCGCAAGGCGCCGCAGTACACCAAGCGCTAGGTTCTCGCCACTCGTCCGAGATCGGCACTCGTACCGGCCGCCGCCCGGACTGAGGTCGCGTGTCCGGCGCCGACCGCGGCGCGGTAGGCTGCTCGCGATGTCAGGTCCATTGTTCGAGCAGTACAAGGACGCCCTCCGGCGCGGCCACGCCGCGCTCCTCGAAGGGCGGACGGCGGATGCGGTCGCGGCCTACGAGACGGCCTCCCGCATCGTTCCCGATCGCGCCCTGCCACACACGAGCATGGCGACCGCGCTGCTCCAGCTCGGTCGGCGCGACGACGCACTCCGCGCGCTCGACCAGGCCGCCGCCGTGGCGCCCGACGACGAGGCCGCGCTGCGAGCCCGAGCCGGCCTGCTGCGCGATCTCGGCCGCGACGCCGACGCAGCGGCGGATCTCGAGCAGCTGGCGGGTGTCCTCCAGCGCGCCGGCCGGCGCGACGATGCGCTTCGCGTCGCCCGCCGCTCGTTCGAGCTGGGGCCGAACGATGGTCGCCGCGAGCTTGTCTGGTTGCTCGAGGCGGACGAGGCTCCGGCGCCGCCCGAGGCGGACGCGCCGGGCGAGCCGGGCGAGCTGGCTTCGGCGATGGCCGGGCTGCCTCGTGATCCGGAGCTCCTTGTCGCAACGGCGGGCGACCGGATCGCGGCCGGCGAGCTCGACGCCGCGCGCGACGAGCTGCTCGAGGCCGTCGCCGTGCACCGTGCGGCCGGCCGGCCCGACGCGGCGCTCGATGTCTGCTTCCGGCTGCTGGGGATCGCGCCCGGCGATCCGGCCGTGCACCTGGCGATCGCGAACGTCCAGCTGGATCACGGCTGGCAGGCCGAGGCGGCCGACAAGCTCCGGCTGCTGCTGCAGCTGACGTCCCTGACCGGCGACACGCAGGCGGCGGCCGACGCCCACGCGCTCGCCGCCGAGCGGCTCCGCGACGAGGCGGCCGCGGCGTTCGCAACGGGCTGAGCGGGGCGCGTTCGAGCTCCGCCGGCGGCGGCCGGCGAGATGCCGTTCGGTCGGGGGTGAGTGGCCCCGCTGTACACTCGGCCGGCGATGCCGCAGCTACTCGAGTCGATCCTGGGCCAGGTCGAACTGCGCACGGTGCTCGACATCGGGATCACGGCGCTGCTCATCTACTGGCTCTTCAGCCTGATCCGGGGCACCAGCGCCGTCCGTCTCGTCATCGGCGTGACGGTCCTGTTCGCCGTCTACTTCACGGCCCAGGCGCTGCGCCTGGAGCTGCTCATCCGAATCCTCGAGACCGGGGCCGTGGTCGGCCTGTTCGCGCTGGTCGTCGTCTTCCAGCCCGAGCTGCGGCGGGCCCTCGACCGGATCGGTCGCTTCGGCTCGTTCGGCTGGCTGTCGGCCGAGTCGCGCCAGGCCGAGGCGGTCTCGGGCGTCGTCGCCCGGGCGGCCGCCCTGATGTCGGCCGAGGGGCATGGCGCGCTCATCGTCCTCGAGCGCGAGACCGGCCTCGAGGAGATCGCCGAAGGCGGGGTGATGATCCGCGGTGAGCTGTCGGTCGACTTGCTGCGGACCATCTTCTGGCCGAAGTCGGCGCTGCACGATGGGGCGGTCATCATCCGGGGCAACAGGGTTCTCGCCGCCGGCGCCGTCCTGCCGCTGGCCGAGACGACGATCCAGGCCGAGCGCTTCGGGACCCGTCACCGGGCGGCACTCGGCATCACCGAGCAGACCGACTCGATCGTCGTCGTCGTCTCCGAGGAGAACGGCCAGATCAGCCTGGTCCAGCGAGCCCGCATCGTGCGGAACCTGACCGAGGCCCAGCTCGCCAGCGCGCTGCGACGGTTGCTCGTCGGCGGTGGCGATGGCTCGCCGCTGCGACACGTGCCCGGCGTTCGGCGGGCCCGAATGTCGCGCCTGCCGGGCCTTGGCCGGCTCCTGCGCGGCGACGGCGGCGGCAAGGGGGCCCCGCCACCCGTCGCGCCCGCGACACCGCGCGCCGAGGCCGAGGCGGCGACCGGCCGGCCCGACGCGAGGACGTCGTCGGAGCCTGGTCGTTGAAGCGGGAGCCTGGTCGTTGAAGCGCGCGCTGAGCTTCGTCGTCCGCAACTGGCCGCTCAAGCTCGCCGCGATCGGCCTGGCCTCGCTGCTCTACGGGGGGCTCGTGCTGTCGCAGACCACGCAGGAGTTTCCCGGCACCGTGCCGATCGAGCGCGAGAACCAGCCGGCCAACGTCATCCTGCAGTCGGATCTCGGATCGGTCAGCGGGATTCGCTACGTTGCGCCACCCGATCTCGGCCTTCGCGTCGACACCTCGACGTTCCGGGCGACGGTCGATCTCAGCAAGGTCGATCCGGCGGATGGTGGGACGCCGGTCGTCGTCCAGGTGACGGCCGCGGATTCCCGCATCCAGGTGCTTGACTTCACGCCGCGCCGGATCATTGTCGTGCTCGAGCGCGTGACGGAACGCGTCGTCCCGGTTCACGCGGTCCTCGGGACGATCCCCGCTCAGCTCGACGTCGGCGATCCGATCATCGACGTCGAGATGGCCACCGTCCGCGGCCCCGACAGCGTCGTCGCGCGGGTCATCGAGGTCCAGGCGCGGGTCTCGATCGATCCGTCGGGCATCGACATCAACCGACTTTTCGACCTCGTGGCGGTCGACAGCGCGGGCGCAACGCTCGCGCCGGTCGACGTCGTGCCGGCGCGGGTCCGCGTCCGGGTCGCCGTGTTCACCGACCGCCAGACGCGAACGTTGCCGGTCAACCCGGTGGTGATCGGCACGCCGGCCGCCGGCTTCGAGATCGCGTCCGCCGAAGTCGACCCGCTGATCGTCTCGGTCCAGGGCGATCCCGATGACCTCGTCGGCCTCGAGCGAGCCGATACGGCGCCGGTGACGCTATCGGGCGCGTCGTCGACGGTCGTCCAGACCGTGGCGCTCGAGCTGCCCGACGGGGTCGAGGCGCTCGGCAGCGGCATGGTGACAGTCACCGTTCAGCTGCGCCCGGTGACCGCGACGCGGACCTACGAGGCCGGGCTGGCGCTGGTCGGCGCCCGGGCCGACAAGGAGTATCAGCTGTCGACCGATCGGGTCGTGGTGACGATCGGCGGTTCGATCGCGGACCTCGACCGGCTGTCCGGGGCAACGCTGATCCTGACCGTCGACGTGACCGGCCTGGAGGACGGGATCTTCACGGTGCCGGTCTCGGCCAACCTCGTCACGGGCCTGACGTTGCTGACGGCGAGCCCCAATCCGGTCCAGGTAACCGTCTCATCGCCGGTGCCATCCGAATCGCCGCCGCCGAGCGCCACGCCGGCACCCAGTCCGACCGGCTGACCCTTCGGCCCGTAGCGCGAAAGGAACGACCGCAGCGTGCCCCGCCTCTTCGGCACCGACGGGATCCGCGGTGTCGCGAACCTCGACCTGAAGCCGACCGTCGCCTACGCCCTCGGCCGGGCAACCGCGCAGCGGCTCGTCCCGACCGGCGGCTCGATCATGGTCGGGCGCGACACCCGTCGCTCGGGCGACATGTTCGTGTCGGCGATCGCGGCGGGCGTGACGAGCATGGGCGCGACCGTCCAGTCGGTCGGCATCGTCCCGACCCCGGCCCTGGCGTTCCTGACGGCCGCTGGCGAGGCCGCCGCGGGGATCATGGTCTCCGCCTCGCACAACCCGGCCGATGACAACGGCCTCAAGGTCCTCGACGCAGACGGCCTGAAGCTTGACGACGAAGTTGAGGACGACCTCGAACAGCTCATCTGGCGGACCGAGGAGCTGCCGGGCGTCCCGCCGTCGGAGCTGGGTGTCGTGCTCGACGCTCGCGATCGCCTCGAGCGCTACGTCGCCCATCGGACGGGCCTCGCGGAGCGGGTCGACGCGTCCGGGCTGGCCGTCGTCATCGACTGCGCGAACGGTTCGGGGTGCGGGGTCGCCGGGCGCATCCTGGCCGCGACCGGGGCACATGTCGACGTGATCCACGACGCCCCCAACGGCGTCAACATCAACCTCGACTGCGGCGCGACCTCGCCTGGCAGCCTCGCGGCACGGGTCGTCGAGACCGGGGCCGACGTTGGCTTCGCGCTCGACGGCGATGCCGATCGCTGCATCGCGGCTGACGCGGCCGGCGAGATCGTGGACGGCGATCGAGTGCTCGGCATCCTCGCGCTGGAGCGTCTCGCCCGGGCCGCGGCCGGCGACGGGCCGGCCGATGCGGCAGTCAGCACCCTCGTCGTGTCGGTCCTCTCGAACGGCGGGCTCGAGCGGGCGGTTCACCGGGCCGGCGGCGAGGTCGTCCGGACGCCCGTCGGCGACAAGTACATCCTCGAGGGGATGCAGGTCTCAGGCGCAGGCCTCGGGGGCGAGAAGAGCGGTCACGTGATCGTCGGCGAGCACACGACGTCGGGCGACGGCCTGGTGACGGCGCTCGAGGTCCTGCGGGTCATGACGACGGCCGGCCGGTCGCTCGCCGAGCTGGCGGCCGACATCCCGCTGCTGCCGCAGGAGCAGCGGACCGTGGCCGTTCGCCACCGCGAGCAATGGGAGGGCGACCTCGAGCTGCGGCGCACGATCAGCGAGGCCGAAGCCCGCCTCGGCGACGCCGGCCGGGTCCTCGTTCGACCGTCGGGCACGGAGCCCGCGCTGCGGGTGATGGTCGAGGGTCTCGACGCGGCGGTCGTTCGCGAGCTGGCCGATGCGATCGCGGCTCGCGCAGCCGAGCGCCTAAACTGACCGCTCCATGTGCGGCATCGTCGCCTACACCGGCCCCCGTGAGGCCGGCCCGATTCTGCTCGAGGGCCTGAAACGGCTCGAGTATCGTGGCTACGACTCGGCGGGCATCGCCCTGATCGACGAGTCGGGCGACGTGTTCCTGGCCAAGAAGGCCGGCAAGCTCGCCAATCTCGAGACGGAGATCAACGGCCGCACGCCGCATGCCGCGCTCGGGCTGGCCCACACCCGCTGGGCGACCCACGGACGGCCGGACGACCTCAACGCCCATCCCCACCAGGACTGCAGCGGCGAGATCACCGTCATCCACAACGGCATCATCGAGAACTTCCGCGAGCTGCGTGACGAGCTTGCGGCGGCCGGCCACCGCCTGACCTCCGAGACCGACACCGAGGCGCTCGCCCACCTCATCGAGGACGCCTACGACGGCGACGTGGCCGAGGCCGTGCGGGTGGCGCTGCGGCGCGTCGAGGGCGCGTACGCGATCGCGGTCATGCACCGCGGCGAGATCAGCCGGCTCGTCGGCGCCCGGCTCAACGTGCCGCTCGTCGTGGGCCGCAACGGCGAGGAGAGCTTCATCGCCAGCGACGTCTCGGCGATCCTCGCGCACACCAACCAGGTGATGTTCCTCGAGGACGGCGACGTCGCCGACGTCCGGCCGACCGGCATCGAGGTGACCGGCATCGACGGCCGGCCGCGCGTCCGGGAGCTGGTGACGATCGACTGGACGCCGGAGGCCGCCGAGAAGGGCGGCTACGAGACCTTCATGCTCAAGGAGATCCACGAGCAGCCCGACGCGTTGCGACAGGCGCTCGCCGGCCGCATCGATCGGGACGGCCGGATCTCGCTACCCGAGCTCGAGCCGCTGGCGCGCGCCGTCAGCGAGGCAACACGGGTCGAGCTGGTCGCCTGCGGGACCGCCTCGTACGCCGCGATGGTCGGCGCGTCCGCGATCGAGCGCTGGACGGACCTGCCGGCGCGGGTGACCGTCGGCTCGGAGTTCCGCTACGACCCGCCGCCGCTCGACGGCCGGACGCTCGTGATCGCTGTCACCCAGTCGGGCGAGACGGCCGACACGATCGCGCCGACACGCCTCGCCCGCGAGCGCGGCTGCCCGATCGTGGCCGTGACGAACACCGTCGGCTCGGCGATCACCCGCGAGGCCGGCGCGGTGCTGTTCCTGCAGGCCGGCCCGGAGATCGCGGTCGCGGCGTCGAAGACGTTCGTCACCCAGGTGACGACCCTGGCCGTGCTGGCGGCGGCGATCGGCAAGCTCCGCGGAACGCTGGCCGAGGCGGACGAGGCCGAGCTCGTCGCGGCCCTCCACGCCCTGCCCGAGGCTGCCGCACGGGCCATCGACCTCAACGCCCCCGCCGCGCCCGAGCTGGCCCGCCGCTACGTCAACTCCCGGGGCTTCATGTTCGTCGGCCGCGGGTCGACCTATCCGGCCGCTCTCGAGGGCGCGCTGAAGCTCAAGGAGATCAGCTACGTCCACGCCGAGGGCTACCCGGCCGGTGAGCTCAAGCACGGGCCGATCTCGCTCCTTGACGCCGAGTGCCCGCTGGTCGCCGTCGCGACCCGCTCCGCGACCTACGACAAGCTCGTCAGCAACGTCATGGAGGGGCGGGCGCGCGATGCCCGGGTGATCGCGGTGGCGACGGAGGGGGACAGCCAGATCGAGCGCTTTGCCGACGACGTCTGCTGGGTGCCGGACACGCACGAGGTGCTCGGCCCGGTCGTCGCGATCATCCCGCTCCAGCTGTTCGCGTACGGGGTGGCCCGGGCGCGCGGGACCGATGTCGACCAGCCGCGCAACCTGGCGAAGTCGGTCACGGTCGAGTAGGGCGGGTCGTCGATGGGCGCTGCGGCCGATCAGGGTGTGCCGGCCGGCGTGAGCCCGCCGCCGGGGACCACGGAGCTCGGCATCGACATCATCCGCATCGAGCGGATTCGCAACACCCTTGCGAGATTCGGCACGCGCTTCACGCGGCGTGTCCTCACGGCCGGCGAGAACCGCTACGTTCGCGGTCGCCCCGAGACGATGGCCGGCCGGTGGGCCGCGAAGGAGGCCGTCAGCAAAGTCCTCGGGCTCGGCGTCCGGGGGATCGGCTGGCAGGACATCGAGATCGAGCGCCTGCCGACCGGCCAGCCGGCGGTCCGGTTGCACGGACGCGCCGCTCGACGAGCGGAGCAACTCGGCATGGGCCGGATCGCGGTCTCGATCAGCCACGAGGCCGAGTACGCGGTCGCGATCGCGTTCGGCATTCGAACGGCCGGCGGACGGTATGTCTTCCCGCTCGACATCGAGGCCCGGCTGGACGATCGCGAGCGGAAGATCCTGGCCCGGATGGAGCGCCTGCGGGACCTTCACGAGGCCGCGAGGTCCGACGGTGACTGACCGACGGCCGCTCGGCTTCGGGACCCGCGAGCCGTCAGCGGCGACGCCGACGCTCGAGGCGGACGGCGCGAGCCGGCTCGACGACCGCACCGTCGCCGAGCTCCTGCCGGAGCGCCCGGCCCGGGGTCACAAGGGCACGTTCGGCAAGGTCCTCGTGATCGCCGGTTCGCTCGACTACGCGGGCGCGGCGCTGCTCGTGTGCCGCAGCGCCGGGCGCGCCGGCGCCGGGCTGGTCACGCTCGCCGTGCCCGAGTCGCTGCAGCCGCTCTTCGCCGCCAAGGTCCTCGAGGCGACCACCATGGCCCTGCCCGAGGACGACGTCGAGGAGGTCGATCCCGAGCCGGCGATCGCGCGGATCCTCGATCACGACCACGACGCACTCGTCGTCGGACCCGGCCTGCGGCCAGGCCTGGCGACGACCGAGCTTGTCCGGCAGCTGATCGCGGTGCCTGACGAGCCGACCCCGCCGCCGGCCGTCCTCGATGCCGAGGCGCTGCGCTGCATGGCGACGCTCGGCGAGTGGTGGTCCGCGACCGGGCGGTCGTGCGTGCTGACGCCCCATCCGGGCGAGTTCGCCCGCCTTCGCGCCGGGGCCGGCATCGCCGACGGCTCGGACGGCGACCTCGGCGCGGATGACGCCGCCCGCCTGGCCGCGGCCCGGGACGCGGCCGCGACCTGGCGCCAGGTCGTGGTCCTGAAAGGCGCCAGGACGGTCGTCGCGGAGCCGGGTGGCGACGTCTCGGTCGCCCCATTCGAGAACCCGGCCCTCTCGAGCGGCGGCACCGGCGATGTCCTGGCCGGGCTCATCGGCGCCCTGCTGGCCCAGGGCATGGGCCCCGGGGCCGCGGCGAGGCTCGGCGTCTACCTCCACGGCCTCGCCGGCGACCTCGTGCGAGAGCGGCTCGGAGACGCGGGCCTCCTCGCCTCCGACCTGCCGGACGTGCTGCCCGTGGTGCGGAAGCGCCTGGCGGCGATCGCCGACCGCGGCCGCCGGGGCTCGACGGTCGGCTTCACGGTCCGCGACGATGGCGGAGACACGCCCTGAGGCTGCGGCGCCGGTGTACCATGCCGCGTCGGAGCCGACCGGCCCCACGCCCGTTGGAGCACGCATGAGCGAGCTGACCGGCCTCGGTGAGGACCAGCGCGACGAGCTCGTCGAGGAGGTCGCGCGCGAGATCCAGCTGCGCGGCCTCACGGCGCCGGCGGTCCATTTCCTGGAGGCCTCACGGCCGTACCGGCCGCTCGGCGCGCACGCGATGCTGTTCTTCGATCCGGTGCTGCGCTCGATCTTCGGCGGCGAGCTCGCCGGCGCCTCGGTCCTGCTGGCCGACGACGACGGGATCGAGCAGCTCATCGAGCGCCTCGAGGAGCTGTCCGAGGAGGTCGGCTGGGACGCCTGAGCGCGGCCATCGGTCGCGACGTCGGCCGCCGGCCGGGTCGGTCCACCGCTCGAACGCTCGATCGCCGAGAGTGGGTAGCATGAGCCGGTGACTTCGGCCCCGCGCGCCCTGCTCGCCATCGACGCGGGCCTTGCGACCACCACCGTCTCGCTCATCGGCCGCCCCGCCGCGCGCTGGCGCCTGCTGGGCTCGCTGTCGGTGCCCGCGCCCGCCGAGCCCGACGCGGTCGCGGCCATCGTCGTCGCCCGCGTCGCGGCGGCCGATCGCGGGCTCGCCGATCGCGTCGATCTCGATCCGGCGGCGGTCGGCGAGCTCCCGCGGCTCACGGCGACGACGCCGGCCGCCCGGTCGCTGGCGGTCATCGGGGCGTCGCGGCGGGCCGCCAACCTGCTGCACGATGCGGCGACACGAACCCCGTGGCACGTCCGCGCGGCATCGCCGGAGACCCACGACCCGCGCGAGATGACGGACCTGGCGCTGCGACCGGGGGTCGAGGCCCTGCTGATCGGCTGTGGCGACCCGCCGGGACCGGACGAGCGAGGGGCGCTCGATGACGTGGCGGCGCTCGCCGGCGCCGTCGCCCGGCGCCGGCCGGAGCTGCCGATCGTGCTTGCCGGTCCGATCGATCGCCGGCGGGCATGGCGCGACGCGATCGCCGACGCCGGGGGCGCGATCGCGACGGACGATCCCGAAGCCGAGCCAGGCGCGTCAGCCACGCCGGAGGGCACGGCCCGGAGCGTCGAAGGCCGGATCCTGCGCGCCCCGGCGATCCGGCTTCGTGACGGCGCCGACGAGCCGCTGCGCGAGATTCTCGAGGGCCTGCTGCCGCGGAGCGACGTCGCCCGGCACACGATGGTCCAGGCCGTCATCTCGCTGGCCGACGTGCTCGACCTTCGGATCGAGCTGCTCGACGTGGGTCTCGACGGCGGGCTTCGGGTGCTGGCATCGCCGGGCGCGGCGGACCAGGGCCCGAGCGGCGTGGCCGTTCGCACCGCGACGGGCGGCTTGGCACCGCGCGTCGTCGACGATCGGGCGGTCGACGAGGTGCTCGGCTGGACGACGGGCAGCCTCGACCGGCACCGCATGGGTGACCGGTTACTTGACCTGCGGGCACGGCCGTGGGCCGATGCGACCGGCGACGGCGCGAGACTGCGTCTCGCCGCGGCGCGGGCCGCGCTCACCCGTCTCGCCGCGGCGACGACGGACCTCGGCATGCTGCCGCCGCCGGACCTGACGATCGTCGCTGGCGGCGCCTTCATCGCCGCGCCGCCACGGGCCGTGGCGCTCGCGGTCAGCGACACGATCCGCCGAACCGGGGCAACCCAGGTGGCGCTCGACCACGCCCGTCTCCTCGGCCCGCTCGGGACGATCGAGGATCCCGATGAGCGCCGCTCGGTCCTGGCCGAGCTGGTCGACGACCTCCTCGCGCCGATCGGGACCGTGGTCGTGGTCGCCGGGGCGACGACGGGCCGGCGTGGTGGCCAGCGCGTCGGGACCCTCGCCCTTGCCGGCGACGGAAGCGGGCCGACCGTGGAGCTCCATGGCGGCGAGGTCGGCTTCTTCGACATGCCGCCCGGCGAGCGGGCCATGGCGACCCTGGAGTTTCGCGACGCGATTCGATTCGGTCGGCGCGCGCGGCGGCTGACCGTCCCGGTCTCCGGCGGCGTGGGCGGTCTCGCCGTCGACCTCCGCGACGTGCCGCTGCGACTGCCCGAGCGACGGGATCGGCGGCGCGCGGCGCTGGCCCAGTGGAACGCCGAGGCGTGGCCGGGAGACGACCGATGATCGAGCAGCAGCCCGACCCCCTGGGCGCCGATGTCGACCCGATCGGCCTCTCGATCGTCCCGCGCCGGACGCTGCTGAGCGATTCGATCGATGCCTGGTTCCCGCTCGGTCCGGGTGATCGGCCGCGGGTCGCCGATGAGCAGGCTGTCGCCGCCGGCGATCCGCTCGCGGAGCTGCTTCGCGAGCCCCGGACCATCGCGCTGCCGCGGTCGCCGGGCCGCAAGGCGCCGGTCGAGCCGGGCCAGCCGTGGTCGGCCGGGACGAGCCGGCGCGTTCGCGGCGGCGATGCGCCGCCGGAGGGGGAGCTGCTGTTCCGCAGCGGCGGTCGCTGGCGAGTCGCCGCGAGCGAGCGCTTCGAGACGCTCGTGGCGCCGTTCGCCGGCGTTGTTCGCGAGGTCCGTCGAGGCATCGGCATCCGAGTCGCGGCCGATGCACGTGCCATCGCCGGGACCGACGTGCTGGCCGGGCCCACGTCGGGCCGGCTGCAGATCGTGACGGCCGCGGACGGCCAGCTGCGAGCCCAGCACGTCGACGTCGGCGCGGCCGGCGCGATCATCGTCGCCGGCGCGCGGATGGATGCCGAGGCGCTCGCCCGCGCTCGCGCCGTCGGCATCCGCGGCGTGATCGTCGCGGGTCTCGGCATCAAGGAGCGGCGCGACTTCGTCGCCTCGGAGCGACGTGGCCAGGCGGCGGTGCACGGGTTGCCGCAATTCGGCGTGCTCGTCCTCGACGGCGCGGCGCGCCGACCGATCGCCGCGGCCCACATGGCGCTGTTCGAGGCCCTCGAGGGACGGTCCGTGGCGATCGTCGGGCACCCACCGAGCCTCGTCGTCGATGCGACGGGGATCGACCTGCCGATGCCGGCGCCGGACGCGGTCCGGGTCCGTTCCGGCCCACTCACCGGCGCCGAGGGGCGGTGGGCCGGTCTCGCCGGGCCACGGCGGTTCCCGGCCGGCGTCAGCGTCGAGGCCGCCTACGTTCGCTTTGGCGACCGAGCGCCGATCGCCATCCCGATCGGCGACCTCGAGCGCTTCGCGTAGGACCTCCGCGGTGACGCCCGAATCCCCAGCGCCTCGGCCGCAGCCCCCCGGGTCCCCATCCGTGGAGATCGTGTCGACCGGACCGGTCCAGACGGCTGGCCTCGGCGCGCGACTGGCCGAGGCGGCCGAGCCCGGCGACGTGCTGTGCCTGTGGGGTGTCCTCGGCGCGGGCAAGACCGTCTTTGCGAAGGGCTTCGGATCGGGTCTCGGCGCGACCGAGACGATCAACTCGCCGACCTTCATCCTGATGGCCGAGTACCCGGCCCGGCTGCCCCTGTTCCATCTCGACCTGTATCGCCTCGAGGGTCCGGCCGACGCCGTCGAGGGCGGGCTGCTCGACGAGCGCCAGGCGGCCGGCGTCGTCCTCGTCGAATGGCCCGACCGGCTCGGCGAGGCGCTGCCGGGCAACCGGCTCGACGTCGTCATCGACGGCTCCGGCGACGAACCGCGCCACATCCGCCTGACGGCCCACGGCAAGGGGCACGAGCGGTACCTCGGCCTCGCCGCGGAGCCGGCATGACGACACGCGACGCGGCGCCACCCGGGGACGGCCGCTGGCTGCTCGCGATCGACAGCGCGACGAGCACCGTGATCGTGGCGGCGGGCACACGCGACGGCGCGCCGATCGCGGTCGAGACGTTCGCCGCCGGGCATCGCCACTCCGAGCACCTCCTGCCGTCGCTGGAGCGGCTCGTGGCCGGCGCGCGCCTCGAGCTGACCGGCCTCGCGGGCATCGTCGTCGGCACCGGCCCCGGCGCGTTCACCGGCCTCCGCGTCGGGCTCGCCACGGCCAAGACGCTGGCCCACCAGCTGGGCGTGCCGATCGTGGGCGTGTCGACCGCCGAGGCGCTGCTCGCGGCGGTCCCGCGGACGCTCGGAGCCGACCGGCCGCCCCTGCTGTGGCTGCCGGCGGGGCCGCACGACCGGCTCGCTGTCGAGCCGGCGACGCCGCCGCGACGGGAGCGCGAGGTCGTTCTCGATCCGGCGTCGCGGACGGAGATCGCCGTCGATCTCCCCGGCCGGGCGTCCGAGGCGGCCCTGGCGCTGGGCGAAACGGCCGTCGAGGGGCTGCCGGCGGCGCTGCTGCGGCTCGGCGCCGCGCGCCTCGCCGCCGGGGAGCGCGACGATCCCGAGCGGATCGTGCCCGAGTACGTCACGCCGCCGCGGGGCATGGATCCGCGGCTCGACCTCGAGCGGGGAGTGGCATGGTCGCGCGACCCCCGCTAGCGCTGCGCATCGAGCCGATGACACTCGACGACGTCGAGGCCGTTCGGGCGATCGAGCGCGCCAGCTTCACGACGCCGTGGCCCGACGAGGCCTATCGCAGCGAGCTCCGGTCGAATCGCCTGGCGACGTACGTCGTGGCCCGGCTGGGCGACGAGATCGTCGGCTTCGGCGGCCTGTGGATCATGGTCGACGAAGCCCATATCACGACGTTCGCGGTGCATCCGCGATGGCGCCGCCGCGGGATCGGTGAACGCCTGCTCCTGGCGCTCCTCGATGTCGCGCTCGCCGAGCGCGCCAGTGAGTCGACGCTCGAGGTCCGCCTATCGAACATCCCCGCTCGGCGCCTGTACGAGAAGTACGGCTTCCGGCCGGTCGGCGTGCGGCCGCGCTACTACAGCGACGACGGCGAGGATGCGTTGATCATGACCACCGAGCCCCTCTCGTCGGAGGCGATGCAGGCTCGC
>QKHE01000042.1 GCA_003250155.1 Chloroflexota bacterium
CCGCGTTCTGCGACGACCGCAACGCCGGATCGGCGGCGTTCGCCGACGCGCGTGGCTTCAGCCTGATCCGCTACTCGTTCGAGATGCGCCGTGCCCTTGACGAGCCGATCCCGGACGTCAGCCTGCCGGCCGGGCTCGAGCTTCGACCGGTCCGACCGGAGGACCATCGCCGGATCTGGGACGCCAACGTCGAGGCCTTCCGCGATCACTGGGAGCCGGCCGAGCGGACCGAGGCCGACTATCGCGCCTGGTTCGCCGACCCCGAGACCGACACGACGCTGTGGCGCGTCGCCTGGGACGGCGATGAGGTCGCCGGCCTGTCGATGAACATCATCTACGCCGAGGAGAACGAGCGCCTCGGAATCAAGGCCGGCTGGCTCGAGCAGGTCTCGGTTCGTCGACCGTGGCGCCGGCGCGGCCTCGGCGCCGCGGTCATCGCGGCCTCGCTGCACGCCCTCCGTGAGCGCGGCATGGCCGAGGCGATGCTCGGGGTGGACGCCGAGAACCCGACCGGCGCCCTGGCGCTGTACGAGCGCCTCGGCTTCACGCGCCACCGCGCGTTCCGGGTCTTTCGCAAGCGCCTCTGACGCCGTACGCCGAGGGCTCAGCGCCGGGTCTTGAAATCGAAATGCCGGCGCGCCAGGGCGTTGCCGCCGAGATCGACGATGCCGTCGAGGACCTTGATCCGATACCACGTCCGGGCCATCAGGCGATAGACGGGGTCGACGTATGCCGTCTGGGTCGCGGCGTCGTAGCGGACCCGGACCGTCACGCGGGAGCCGGTTCGCAGGTTCTTGAGCCGCAGGGTGACCTTCGAGACGTTCTTCACCGGCTCGCTGAACCACAGGCGGATCGTGACGCCACGCCAGACCCCGGTCTTGCCGGGCGGTGGGCGGACCCGGGTCAGGGTCGGAGCGACGCTGTCGCCCGTCGTGAAGCCGAAGGAGGCCGCGGCGAGCGGGTTGCCGGCGAGATCGCGGATCGTGCCCGCGACGAGCACCCGGTAGGAGGTCCGGGACGCGAGCGGCGCGGACGGCGCGAGCGTCGCCCGCTTCTTCGCCTCGTCGTAGGCCAGGGTCGACGGCACGGGCTGGCCGGCGCCGTCGATGAGGGTCACGGACGAGCCGTCGACGCCGCTGACGGCCTCGTCGAAGGCGACGACCGGCGTGACGCCCTCCGAGACGCCGTTTGACCCGGCCAGCGGCTCCGCCAGCGTCGCGACGGGCGGCGTGATGTCCGGCGGGGTCCAGGCGACGGCGGCGGCGGCATCGATCCGGCCGGCGCCGTAGAGGTCGTCGCGGCCCGGCGCGCCGAGGTCCTTCGCGGTCGCCTTGAGGGCGGTCTCGATCTCCGGCAGCGTGAACGTCGGGTGAATCGTCCGGATCAGGGCTGCGAGCCCGACGACGTGGGGGGTCGCCATGCTCGTTCCGCCCATCGTGCGGTAGGTCCCATCCTTGAAGGCCGAGGTGATGCCGACGCCCGGCGCCGAGACGTCGACCATCGGGCCGAAGTTGCTGAAGTTGGCCTTGGTGTCGCTGTTGTTCGTCGCCGAGACCGAGATGACGTTCGCGAACGAGGCCGGGTAGAACGGCGTGTCGTTGCTGTTGTTGCCGGCTGCGGCGATGACCATCGTCCCGGCGTTCCAGGCAGCGGTGAACGTCGGCTGGAAGGCCGCCACCTGGGCGGCCGACAGGCCGCTGCCGAGGCTCATGTTGACGATGTCGGCGCCATGCGCGACGGCCCAGTCGACGCCTTCCAGGAAGTCGCTCCAGTAGCCGTAGCCGTTCGAATCGAGGACCTTGACCGGCATGATCGTCACGCCCGGCGCGACGCCGGCCACGCCGATGGCGTTGTTCGTCGCGGCGGCGATCGTGCCGGCGACGTGCGTCCCGTGGCCGTAGCCGTCCTTGACGCCGGTCGTGCCGTTGCGGGCGTTGTACGGGTCGACGACCGGCACGCCCTGCAGGTCGGGATGCGTCAGCTCGTAGCCGGTGTCGACGACCGCGACGACGACGTCCGGCGAGCCGATCGCGTACGTCCAGGCCGTCGGCACGCCGATGAGCCGCATGTCGAACTGGTAGCCGGCCCACAGCTCGTCGTCGGGGGCGGCATCCTCCGGCCAGGCGGTGATCGAGCCGACCGCGTCGGGCACGACGACCTTCACGCGGGGGTCGCGCCGCAGCCGCTGCGCGACGGCGTCGACCTGACCGGCCCTGGCGACGACGACCGACCGGTGCGGATTCGTCGTCGAGGGCCTCGTCTCGGCGACGCCGGGGTCGGCGAGCTCCGCCGGCGCCGCGTCCTGCCAGAGGACGACGAGGCGGCCGTCGGGCGCCTTGCCAAACGCCACGTCGATCCTCGCCGGCCCGCCCGGCACGACCGCCAGCATGGTCACGACGAGGGTCAGGACCGTGGCGGCGACAGGGGCGGCGGCGCGGCGGGTCCCCACGAGGCCAGCTCCTCGGCATTCGAACGCGGCGCTCCCCCGGTGGTCGCCGCAGGCTCATGAAACGCCGCGCCGCGATGGGCTGGCTACGGGACCTTGGTCCCGCCCGGGTCATTCGATCCGGTGGGCGTCCGGCCCCGCGCCCCGCGCTGCGGGTCAGATCGGGAGTCGGCCCTCGCGTGCGACGAGCTCCAGCCAGGCCCGCTCGCGCCCGATCGTCGTCTCGGGGCCGTGGCCGGGGAGCACGGAGACGGGGTCGGCCAGGCGCGACAGGCGGGCCAGCGACTCGGCCATCGCCTCGGGCGAGCCGCCCGGCAGGTCGACCCGCCCGAAGGACCCGGCGAACAGCGTGTCGCCGCTGAACAGCAGGCCCTCGTCGCGAGACAGCAGGCAGACCGAGCCCTCGGTGTGCCCCGGCGTGTGGAGGACCTCGAGGCGCACGGCTCCGAAGCGGATCTCACCACCCTCGGCCAGCTCGACCGCCGGGACCGACGGCGGGATCTCGAACGGCGCCCAGGCCGGCATCGGGTTCACGAGCCAGTCCCGGTCGAGGGGGTGGGCTGCAATCTTCGCGCCGGTGTGCTCGGCGACCCGGGCGTTGTCGCCGACGTGGTCCCAGTGGCCGTGTGTCGAGACGATCAGCTTCAGCGTCCAGCCGCGCGCCGCCAGCTCGTCGGCCAGCCACGGCAGCGACGGGATCGCCGTGTCGATCGCGATCGCCTCGCGGGAGCGCTCGTCGGCGAGGAGATGGAGATTCGTCGCCAGCGGCCCGACGACACGCTGCAGGCGCTCCAGGTCAGGTCTCCAGCTTCGCTCGCATGCAGTCGAAGGTCTGCTTGATCATCTTGTTGGCGGTGCCCTCGATGAGCCGGGCGCCGACGCTCGCGATCGTGCCCGAGATCGTGACCGTTGCCGTCCAGGCCATCGTCGTCGGGCCTTCCGGCGCGCCGAGCAGCCGCATCTCGCCCGTCGCGTCGACCGCGCTGCCGGGCGCCTGGCCGCTGGCCCTGATGACCGCTCGGTCGGGCGCCTGTTGCTCGGTCATCTCGAGGTTGACGTTGAAGCGCGCGGCGATGACGCCGATGCCGACCTTTGCCCGGGCCCGGAAATGGGTCTCGTCGACGGCCTCGATCGATTCGACGCCGGGCCCGCACCAGCCGACCTGCTGCGGGTCGATGACGAACGCCCACACCCGATCCCGCGGCGCGTTGATCTCGGTGCTGCCGGAGAACTCCATCTCGAAATGCTAGCCGGGTTGCCAGGTGACGATGCCGACCGTCAGCGGCGCGGCGTTCGCCAGCCCGACGCTGCCGTCGTCGTTCGAGACCAGGGCGTCGTCGAGCAGCGTCCCCAGCCGGTCGTCCTTCGGCGAGCCGGGCTCGACCCAGGTCTGGCGCCTGAGGTGCCGGAGGACCTCGTCGCGGTCGGTCCAGGTGCGTCGACGGGTCTCGAGGATCTCCACCACCGGCTCCCTGCCGCGCGCGGCGAGCAGGTCGACGAAGGCGGGCAGGCCCGGGAGCGCGATTCGCCGCTCCCCGTGGACGAGCGGCCAGAACGAGTCGGCGAGCGACGCCGGGCTGCGCTCCATGAGCACGCCGAGACAGGTCCGCCGCGTGGCGCGCTCCATCGCGTCCACGAACGACCCGATCGCCTCGACGTCGTAGCTGACGTGGGCGATCAGCGACACGTCGGCGACGGGCGGCGGGCCGAGGGCATCCAGGGCCTCGGGCCAGCGGCCCTCGACGCGGCGGACGTTGGCGATGCCGTGCTCGGCCATCCCCTCCCCGAGCGCGCCGAGCATGGCGGGCGACGGGTCGAGCGCGATGACCTCGCGGACGACGCGGGCCAGCGGCAGGGCGTAGCGACCGGCACCGGCCCCGATGTCGAGCCAGATGTCATCCGGCTGGACGTTCGACCGCAACGCGTCGAGGACCGGGTCGCCGGTCCGGTCGGGATCGTCACGGAAGATCGCGCTGACGCTGGCGTAGAAGTCCGGACCGTCGGGCGCCTCGCGGAACCGCTCGACCTGCTCGCGGTTGGCCCGAACCCGTTCGGCCCATGCCAGCTCGGCGACGGCGGCCAGGTCGGCAGCCGTGTCCACGTCGGGGTTGAGACCGGGGAGCTCGACCGTCACGGCCATGTCACGGTGCGCTTCAAGGACGGGGCCGAGGCCACGATCGCCGTCTGCCTCCGTGGCGAGATCGAAGCCGGCGCGACGGAGCGCGACCGGGTTCGGTGACCCGCCGTCGGCGTAGCGCGCGACGGTGGCGACGATCGGTTCCGGGGCGCCTTCGAGCGCCTCGAGCAGCCTCGCGATCGAGGCGGCGCGGACGAGCGGCTGGTCACCGAGCAGGACAACCGCCGCCTCCACCGCGGGCTCGGCTGCCGTCGCGGCCGCCAGCCCGATCCGCACCGAGCTCGACAGCCCACGCTCGGGCTCCGGGTTGCCGATGAGCTCGCCGGACTCGATGCCGAGCGCCGGGCCCTGCTCCTCCAGGTCCGGGCCGACGACGACGATGAGCGGATCGAGACCGGCGGCTCGCGCGGTCTCGACGACCCGAGCCAGGATCGGCGCGCCGTCGACCCGGGCGAGGAGCTTTGCGCCGCCGAATCGTGAGCCCGCCCCGGCGGCGAGGATGACCCCGGCGACCCGCACCCGAATCAGCCGCGGCGTGCGGCTCGGGCGTCCGCGAGACAGCGTCCGATGGCGTCGAGCGTCCGCCGGCCGTCCTCCTCGGTCGTCGCCCAGTTGGAGACCGAGACCCGGATCGCGACGGTCCCGTGGTAGGTCGTGCCGCCGAACCAGGCCGTGCCCTCGTCCTGGACCCGCCTGGCGAGGTCCCGGGTAACGTCATCGGAGTCGTCGAAGCGGGCGAGCACCTGATTGAGCACGACCTCGTTCATGACGCGGACGCCGGGCATCACGGCCAGCCCGTCGGCGATCTCGCGGGCAACGCGGCAGTTGCGCTCGACGATCTCGGCGATCCCGCTCCGGCCGAGCGATCGGATGGCGGCGTAGATCGTGAAGCCACGCGCGCGGCGGCTCATCTCCGGCACATAGTCGAACGGGTCCCGCTCCGCGCCGGGCGCGGGCGGCAGGTACGCCGCCGCGACACCCATCGCCGCCCGCAGCGCGGCGGCGTCGCGGACGAAGGCCAGGCCCGAGTCGTACGGCACGTTGAGCCACTTGTGGGCGTCGGTCGCCCACGAATCGGCCCGCCCCACACCGGAGACGAGGTGGCGCATCTGCGGCACCACGGCCGCCCACAGCCCGAACGCGCCGTCGACGTGGAGCCACGCGCCGGGACGATCGGCGACGAGGTCCGCGATGGCGTCGATCGGATCGAATGCGCCGGTGTTCACCTCGCCGGCCTGGGCGCAGACGATCGTCGGGCCGGCCGGCAGCTCGACGAGGACCCGGCGCAGCTCGCGCGGCAGCATCCGGCCCTCGTCGTCGGTCGGGACGCGAATCGCCCGGCCGCGGCCCAGGCCGACCATGCGCAGGCCGTTGAACAGCGAGACGTGGGCGTCCTGGCCGAGGACGACGCGAATCTCGGGGGCCCCCTGGAGGCCCTGCTCCTCGACGTCCCAGCCGGCGTTCCGGAGCACCCCGTGGCGGGCGGCGGCGAGGGTCGTGAAGTGGGCCGTCGTCGCGCCGGTGGTGAACCCGGCAGCGGTCCCGGCCGGCAGGCCGAGCAGCTCGACCAGCCACTCGCCCGCGATCTCCTCGACCATCGCCGCGGACGGCGTGGCCAGGTACAGGCCCGCGTTCTGGTCCCATGCCGTGGTCAGCCAGTCGGCGGCCAGCGACGCCGGCACCGAGCCGCCCATGACGAAGCCGTAGTAGCGCGGCGAGTCGATCGTCACGAGGCCCGGCTCGACGGCCGCGATCAGCTCGTCGACGACCGCTCGCGGGTCACGTGGGCCCTCGGGCAGCGGCCCGCCGAGGGTCGCGCGGAGCTCGTCGGAGGTCAGCCCGGGGCGGGCGCCGACGGGACGCGTCGGGACCGATGCGCGATAGTCGATCGCGTACTCGGCCGTGTGCCGCAGCAGCTCCGGCGTGTCGGCGTCGAGCGGACGATCAGGCATGGGCGGCCGCCTTCTCCAGCAGCGGTCGGCCGGTCGCGCCGTACCGCTCGGCGACGATCTCGGCCATGATCGCGAGGGCCGTCTCGGCCGGCGCGCGGCCGCCGAGATCCAGCCCGATCGGGCCGTGGAGCCGCGCCACGTCCTCGTCCGCCACGCCCGCCTCGCGGAGCCGAGCGCGACGGTCGGCCTGGGTCTTGCGGGAGCCGACGGCGCCGACGTAGCGGCAGCCGCGGCGGAGCGCCTCGACGATCGCCGGCTCATCGAACTTCACGTCGTGGCTCAGCACCGCGACGGCGTCGTTCGGGCCGAGACCGATCTGCTCGGCGACCTCGTCCGGCCAGCCGACGACGAGCTGGTCGACGTCGGGAAACCGCTCCGGCGTGGCGAACGCCGCGCGGCCGTCGACGACGACGGTCTCGTAGCCGAGGGTCCGGGCGATCGGCACGAGGGCGCGGGCGACCTCGACCGCGCCGACGATCACGATCCGCGGCCGGACCGGGAACGCCTCGACGAAGGCCGACCGTCCGCCGAGCTCGACCGTTCGCGAGGCGCCGCGCCGAAGCGCGTCGAGGGCAGCCTCGACGAGCCCGGCATCCGCGGCGGCGTCGCCGAGCGTGCCACGCAGGGTGCCGTCCTCGTCGACGAGGAGCTTCGGCTCCGGCGGCGCACCGCCGCCGGGTCGGTGCTCCCCGAACTCGGGCGGTGGCGAATCGGGCGGCAGGAGCGTCACGACGGCGGCGCCCCGGGCCGTGCTCCCGGTGGACGCCCGCGCCGCGTCGACCGCGGCTTGTGCGAGCTCCGGCTCGATGAGCACGTCGATCGTGCCGCCGCAGGCCAGCCCGACATCCCACGCCTGCTCGTCGCTGATCCCGTACCGAATCACGCGGGCGTGCCCTGTCGCCCGCGCCCTTTCGATCTCCTCGGCCGCCGCACCCTCGACGCAGCCGCCGCTGACCGAGCCCGCGATCCGGCCGTCGAGCGTCGTCAGCAGGACCGCGCCCTCCGGCCGCGGCGCCGAGCCGAAGGTCCGGACGACGACCGCCCGGCCGACCCCGTCGAGGTTCGGGCCCCAGGCATCGAGCGTCGAGATGAGCTCCTTCACGTCAGCGCCTTCGGCCTGGTCGGATCGTTCGCCCGCCCCGTCAGGGCCACCGGAGGCGGCGCGGTCGTCGCCGCGCCGAGATCCGGCGCGACGTGCGCGGCGGCCTCGCGCCCGCGATCCGTGTCGCCGGCCCGGACACCGGCCAGGATCTCGCCGAGCCGCTCCAGCGAGGCGACCGAACCGGCCGGCAGGAAGTCGTCGATGTACGGGAAGGCCGCGCGCATCCCGGCGGCCAGCGGCTGGTAGCCGGGGGTGCCGGCCAGCGGGTTCAGCCACACCAGCCGGTGGCACGAGCGACGGAGCCGCGCCGTCTCGGCCTCGACGAGCGCCGGGTCACCGCGATCCCAGCCGTCGCTGACGATGATCACCACGCCCGACGAGCGGAGCGCGCGCCGCGACCACTTCATGTTGAACTCGCGGAACGACTCTCCGATCCGGGTTCCGCCGGCCCAGTCGTTGACCGTGTCGGCCACCCGCGTCAGCGCGCGGTCGCGGTCGCGATCCCGGAGCAGCCGCGTCACCCGCGTCAGTCGCGTCCCGAACACGAACGACTCGGTCCGGACCGCCGACGACTGCGCCAGCGCCTGGACGAAGCGCAGCAGCAGCCGCGAGTGGCGCTCCATCGAGCCGGAGATGTCGCACAGCACGACGAGCGGCCGCGGCCGGCGACGCTGGCGGCGCCAGACCCACGCCACGATCTCGCCGCCGTTGGAGATGCTCCGCCGGAACATCGCCCGCGTCGCGAGGCGACGGCCGTGGCGGTGCAGCTCGTAGCGCCGGGTCCGGCGCAGCTCGAGGCGCGGCTCCAGGAGGTCGACCAGGCGCTCGGCGTCGCGCAGCTCGGCCGGCGTCATGCGGTCGAAGTCGCGGTGGCGCAGGACCTCCGACTTGCTGTACGCGTCGGGCGAGATCGCCATGTCCTCCTCGGCCGGCTCGTCCGACTCGCCCTCGTCGGCGGGTGTGAGCGTCGAGAGCGCATCGTCGAGGCCGGCGACCCGCTCGTCGCCCGGGATCGTCGATTCCGGCGACGACTCGTCGACGTCCTCGCCCTCCGGGCGTTCGAGCGTCGTCGGCGCCCACTCGGGCGGCAGCGCCTGGCGCGCGCGCCAGGAGCGCTCGAAGACCGCGTCGTAGACCTCGCGGTCGTCGCGCCGGCG
>QKHE01000135.1 GCA_003250155.1 Chloroflexota bacterium
AGGGCCAGGACCCGCTCGTCTGCGAGGTCCAGCAGCACCTCGGCAACAACTGGGTCCGGAGCGTCGCGATGACCACGACCGACGGCCTCGCCCGGGGCACGAAGGCCGTCGACACCGGCAGCCAGATCAGCGTCCCGGTCGGCGAGCCGACCCTCGGCCGGGTGTTCGACGTCCTCGGCCGGCCGATCGACCAGAAGGGCCCGGTCAAGGCCGACATCCGGCTGCCGATCCATCGCGAGCCGCCCGACTTCGAGGACCAGACGACCGAGGTCGAGGTCTTCGAGACCGGTCTCAAGATCATCGACCTCATCTGCCCCTTCAAGAAGGGTGGCAAGGTCGGCATCTTCGGCGGCGCCGGCGTCGGGAAGACCGTCATCATCCAGGAGCTGATCCGGAACGTCGCCCAGGAGCACGCCGGCGTGTCGGTCTTCGCCGGCGTCGGCGAGCGCAGCCGCGAGGGCAACGACCTGATCCACGAGATGACCGATTCGGGCGTCATCGAGAAGACGGCCTTCGTGTTCGGCCAGATGAACGAGCCGCCCGGCGCCCGCCAGCGCGTCGGCCTGTCCGGCCTGACGATGGCCGAGTACTTCCGCGACGAGGAGGGCCGCGACGTCCTCCTGTTCATCGACAACATCTTCCGCTTCACGCAGGCCGGCTCGGAGGTCTCGGCGCTCCTCGGCCGGATGCCGTCCGCGGTCGGCTACCAGCCGAACCTCGCCACCGAGATGGCCGCGCTCCAGGAGCGCATCACCTCGACCAAGAAGGGCTCGATCACCTCGCTCCAGGCGGTCTTCGTGCCGGCCGACGACTACACCGATCCGGCCCCGGCGACGACGTTCGCCCACCTCGACTCGACGATCCGCCTCGAGCGCTCGATCGCCGAGCTCGGCATCTACCCGGCGGTCGACCCGCTGACCTCGACGTCGCGGGTCCTCGATCCGCTCGTCGTCGGCCAGGAGCACTACGAGGTGGCCCGCGAGACGCAGCGCGTCCTGCAGCGCTACACGGACCTCCAGGACATCATCGCGATCCTCGGCATCGACGAGCTGTCGGAGGAGGACAAGGCCACCGTGGCGCGCGCGCGCCGGCTGCAGCGCTTCGCCTCGCAGCCGTTCCACGTCGCCGAGGTCTTCACCGGCCGGCCGGGCATCTACGTCCCGATCAAGGACACCGTCGCGTCGTTCAAGGCGATCCTCGACGGCGACGGCGACGACCTGCCGGAGCAGGCCTTCTTCCTGGCCGGCACGATCGACGACGTGCGCGCCAACGCCGAGAAGCTGGCCGGCTAGCCATGCCACTCCAGCTCGAGATCGTGACGCCCGAGCGGCTGGCCTACAGCGACGAGGTCGACTCGGTCCAGCTGCCCGGCTTCGAGGGCGAGCTCGGCGTGCTGCCGCACCACGCGCCGCTGCTGTCGATGCTCGGCGTCGGCGAGCTGCGGATCACGAAGGGCGGCACTGAGGAGGCGTTCGCGATCGTGGGCGGCTTCCTCCAGGTTCGACCGGACAAGGTCGTGGTCATGGCCGAGACGGCCGACATGGCGTCGGAGATCGACCTCGAGAAGGCCCAGGAGGCCCGGCGCGAGGCGGAGCGGGCACTCGAGGTCGGCTACCACGAGGGGGCTGACCTGTCGGCCGCCCGGGCGGCGCTGCAACAGGCGCTGCTCCGCATCCGTCTTGCAGAACGACGACATCGCGAAGGTCCGCGACGCCGCGGCTGAGCGGCGCGGCGTGATCCGCGCGACGGGGCAGGAACGACATGGCTGACGCACGGCCCTTCCACTGGGAATACGAGCCGCCGCAGGTGCCGCGCGAGCGGTACCTCGTCACCGGCGGACGCCCGCTCGAGGGCACCGTCCGCGTCAGCGGCGCCAAGAACGCGGCGCTCAAGATGCTCGCCGCGGCGACGCTGACCGGCGAGCGCTGCCGGATCACGAACGTGCCCGAGATCGAGGACGTCCGGGCGATGACCGAGACGCTGCGCGACCTCGGGGTCGTCGTCGACCATCCGGAGCCCAACTGCTACGAGGTCTCGGCCGGCGACGTCGACTGGCTGTTCGTGCCGCTCGAGGCGGCGGCCAAGATGCGGGCCAGCTTCATGCTCCTGGGCCCGCTCCTGGCCCGCTTCGGCGAGGTCGTCATCAGCAACCCCGGCGGCGATCGGATCGGGCGCCGGCCGGTCGACCTGCACGTGGAGGCGATGCGGACGCTCGGCGCCGCGATCGACTACCGCTACGGCTACTACTACGCCAAGGCGCCGGGCCGGCTGCGCGGGACCGAGGTCCGCTTCCCGTTCGTCAGCGTCATGGGCACCGAGAACGCGATGCTCGCCGCGACGCTCGCCGAGGGCCACACGATCATCCGGCCGGCGGCCCAGGAGCCGGAGGTCGACGACCTCATCGCGTTCCTGCAGAAGATGGGCGCGGCCGTCGAGCGGACCCAGCCGGACACGATCGAGATCGACGGCAAGCGCCGCCTCCGCGGCGCCGAGCACAAGGTCATGCCCGATCGGATCGAGGCCGGCACGTTCGCCATCGCCGCCGGCGTGACCGGCGGCCGGGTCGTGCTCGAGGACGCCGGCTGCGAGCACATGGAGGCGCTCGTCGAGGTCCTCGGCCGGACCGGCCTCGCCGTGTCGTGCCAGCCGACGCGGATGGAGGTCGATGCCCGCGCCGTCGGGCCGCGCAACCTGTCGCCGGTCGACGTCGAAACCGGCGCCTACCCGGGCCTGGCGACCGACATCCAGCCGCCGACGACCGTCCTGCTGACCCAGGCCGACGGGGTGTCCCGGGTCCACGAGGCGATCTTCGAGGATCGTCTCGAGTGGACCGCCGAGCTGGCCAAGATGGGCGCCCGGATCGAGCTCACCAGTCCCCAGGACGCGGTCATCCACGGGCCGGCCGAGCTGCACGCGGCCGAGGTCGACATCTCGGACCTGCGAGCCGGTGCATCGCTGATCGTGGCCGCGCTGGCGGCCGAGGGCACGTCGTCGATCCTCGGCGCCCACCACGTCCGCCGCGGGTATGAGAACATCGAGCGCAAGTTCCTGGACCTCGGCGCCAGGATCGAGCGTGTCCAGGAAGGGGAGCTCGTCAGTCCCGCATGAACATCGGCATCGATCTCGGAACGGCGAACGTCCTCGTCCACGTCGACGGCAAGGGCATCGTGATCCAGGAGCCCAGCGTCGTGGCGGTCGACGACGAGGGTCGCATCCGCGCGGTCGGCGAGGACGCCCGCGAGATGATCGGCCGGACGCCCGGCAACATCCAGGCCATCCGGCCGATGAAGGACGGCGTCATCGCCGACTACGTCATCACCGAGGCGATGCTGCGGTTCTTCATCAACAAGGCGATGAGCGGCCGGATGAAGCTCCGGCTGTCCGGTCCGGCAGTCATGATCAGCGTCCCCGCCGGCGTGACCTCGGTCGAGAAGCGGGCCGTCAAGGACGCCGCGCTGAAGGCCGGCGCCCGCGAGGCGTACCTCATCGAGGAGCCGCTGGCCGCGGCGATCGGGGCCAACGTGCCGATCTCCGGACCGTCCGGCAACATGGTCATCGACATCGGCGGCGGGACGAGCGAGGTGGCGGTCATCGCCCTCGGCGGCATCGTCGTCTCGACGTCGCTGCGCGTCGGCGGCAACCGCTTCGACGAGGCGATCGCCTCGTACGTCCGCAAGAAGTACAACCTGATGATCGGCGAGCGCACCGCCGAGGAGGTCAAGATCACGATCGGGACGGCGCTGCCGCTCGAGCGTGAGCTGTCGATGGAGGTCCGCGGCCGTGACCTGATCGCGGGCCTGCCGCGGACGATCCCGATCACCAGCTCGGAGGCCATGGAGGCCATCGAGCTGCCGCTGCAGCAGCTCGTGGCGGCCGTTCGGCAGGTGCTCGAGCAGACGCCGCCGGAGCTGTCGGCCGACATCATCGACAAGGGCATGGTCATGTCCGGCGGCGGGTCGCTGCTGCGGAACATCGACAAGCTCCTGACCCAGGTCACCGGCGTTCCGTGCCACGTCGCCGAGAACGCGATGAACTGCGTTGCCCTCGGCACCGGCGAGGCCCTCAAGCACTACGACTTCTTCAAGAAGTCGCTCGTCCAGACGGTCTAGGCGCGACCGCGGTGTCGGTCGAAGCCCCGGACGCGGTCGCCGCTCCGCGTGCGTTCGTCGATCTCCACTGCCACACCTCGGCGAGCTTCGATTCGCTCGCCTCGCCGGCCTCCGTGATCCGGACCGCCGCGGCGCGGGGCGTGACCCACCTCGCGATCACCGACCACGACCGGATCGATCGCGCGCTTCGTGGTCGTGACGCCGGCGCGACGATCGCGCCGGGCCTCACCGTCCTGGTGGGCGAGGAGATCCGCACCCGCGGCGGTGACCTCATCGCGGTCTTCCTCGAGCAGGCGGTGCCGCCCGGGATGTCGGCGCCGGACACGATCGCCGCGGTGCGCGAGCAGGGCGGCCTCGTCGGCCTGCCGCACCCGTACGACCGGCTGCGCGGCTCGCTGTCGAAGTCGGCCGAGATGACTGCCTTCGAATCGCTCGCCGGAAGCGTCGACTGGATCGAGGCCTGGAACCCGCGCGTCCTGTTGGGCCGGGGCAACGAGCTGGCAGCCGCGCTGGCGGCGCGCGTCGGCGTGCCGGCCGTGGCCGTGTCGGACAGCCACACGACCACCGAGGTCGGGCTGGCGTCGACGGCGATGGGCGGCGATCCGTCGACGGCCGACGGGCTTCGGGCGGCGCTCGGCGGGGAGCTGGAGCTCGTCACCGGCCGCGCGTCGCGCTACGTTCGCCTCGTGACCCCGATCGCGACACTGCTCAACCGCCTCCGCGGCCGAGGCCGGGTTCGACCGAGCGCCGTGGCCCGATGAGCGACGAGACGATGCACGGCGAGACGATGCGCGACGACCCCGCGAACGGCGACACCGGGGCCCGGCCGCCGTCCCCGGAGCCGGAGGTCGCGCCGGACCAGATCTCGCTCGGCCGGCGGCTGCGCCAGCCGCGGACGATCATCTCGCTCGTCCTGCCGATCGTGCTGCTCGCCCTGTTCGTGCGGGCGCTGCCCGGCTTCGAGCTGGAGAAGCTGCCCGAGCTCATCTCGAGGGCCAGCCCGCTCCTCCTGCTCGCGGCGTTCGCGATCTTCTACGTCGGTTTCCCGCTCCGCGGCTGGCGCTGGGCGTCGCTCGTGCGCCGCAGCGGCTATCCGCTGCGGGTCCGCGACGGGACCGAGATCATCTTCCTGTCGTGGCTGGTCAACTGCCTCGTGCCGGCCAAGCTCGGCGACATCTACCGCGCCTACCTGCTCAAGATCAACAGCCCGGTGTCGCTGTCGAGGACGTTCGGGACCGTCTTCATCGAGCGCGTCCTGGACCTGTTCGCGATCGTGACTCTCGGGCTGGCCGCGGGCTTCTGGTCGTTCCGGACCGGCCTGCCGACCGAGGCCCAGCTCGTCTTCGCCGTGGGCGTGGTGTTCGTCATCCTGCTCGCCGCGGGGCTGCTGACGATGCGCAACTTCGGACGGCGGCTGATCATGGCCCTGCCCATCCCGGCCAAGGTGCGGGAGCTCTACGACCGCTTCGAGGAGGGCGTCTTCCTGTCGGTCGGGCTGCGGGCGCTGCCGCGACTGGTGATCCTGACCGGGCTGATCTGGGGCACCGAGGCGATGCGGCTGTACCTCGTCGTCCAGGCCCTCGGCCTGCCCGACGTCCAGCTCGGCATCAGCGGCGCGTTCTTCGTGGCCCTGGCGGCGTCGCTGATGACGGCCATCCCGATCACGCCCGCCGGGATCGGCTTCGTCGAGGGTGTCGTGGTCTTCATCCTGACCCAGATCTACGGCGTGCCGAACACCGAGGCCCTTGCGATCACGCTCGTCGACCGGGCCATCAGCGTGCTCTCGATCATCCTCCTCGGCTCGATCGCATACGTCGTCTCGCCGAAGCGGCGGGGAGCCGGGCTCGGCGCCGAGGCGGCGACCGCCTGAGGCGCCCGGGCCCGAGTACCAGCGCGTGGCACGACCACGCTCCCCACCGGACCCGCCACGATCGCACCGCAGCGCCCGCGACCGCTCCGGAGCCCGGGTCGCACCACCGGCACGCCGCGGTACGAACGGGGGATATGGGGTGGGGCAGCGCCGCACCATTCTCCACGCATGACCGGGTCCAACGGCCGCGCGTTCAACGAGTGGCTGCGCTCCCAGCTGAAGGCGAAGAAGATGTCGCAGCGGCAGCTGGCGCAGCAGTCGGGCGTCGACCATTCGACGATCTCGCGCCTGGTGCGCGGCGATCGGATGCCGTCGCTCGGCACCGCCACGAAGCTCGCTCGCGGCCTGCGCGAGCTGGCCGACGACGCCGACGGCCCGCAGTACCTGGGCCTCATGAACGCCGCCGTCCAGCATCCGACGGCCCGCGTCGAGTACGCGCTCCGGGCCGATGACTCGCTGACCGAGCCGCAGGTCCGCCAGATCATGGAGTACTACCTCGCGGTTCGAATGCGCCGGCTTGGCCGACCCTTTCCGTCGGAGAACTCGGCGGTCGTCCGGCCGTTCGCGAACGCTGCCGGCATGACCCGCCAGGGCAGCCAGGGCGGCCAGAGCGCGAGCTCGCAGGGCTCCGCCGTGGCCGTCTCCGGCACCCGGCTGGCCGTCCACGGCCGCACCACCACCTCGCATCCATCACGCCTCCGCCCGGCACGCTCGGGAGAGGGCTACTGACCACCGCATCCATCGACCGGGGGTGACCTCCACGCCTCCGGACCAGGGGCAGGCGAACGCCGGCGCTCGGGGCGCCGGCGTTCGTCGTTAGCGGGCGGCGACGAGGGCCCGTCGCGGGCCCCAGCGACTGAGCGCGAACGCGCCGCAGAGCATCGCCAGGCCGACGAGCCACAGCACCGGCAGGGCCAGCATCGACCCGGCCGGCAGGGTCCAGGCGCGGTTCGTGCGGGCCCCCCAGGCGATCAGCACGGCGCCGGCCGGAAGCCGCAGGAGCAGCGGCAGCGGGATCCACCACGCGGCGCCGACGTCGGGTGCGACGCCGGTCCCGAGGACGTAGTCGATCCAGGCCGGCCACAGCCCGGGCGTGACCAGCCACGATGCCGCCACCAGGACGAGTGTCGCGCCGAGGGCGATGGCGAGGCGCCGCCACTCGCCGCGGATGACGTACCACAGCAGGCCGATGCCGACGGTCGACTTCGTCAGCAGCGGCACCACCCACAGCGCCGGACGTCGCAGCGAGCCGACGATCGCCGCCGCGAGCAGCAGGTGGATGTTGCCGAGGTACAGGTCCGACGCGACGACCGGGATGACCAGGAAGCCCAGCGCCAGCGGCCCGGTCAGCCACAGCACGGCCAGGCCGATCAGCAGCGTCCAGCCGGCCTCGAAGACCTCGAACGGCAGGCGGCCCAGGATCGAGAAGAAGATCGCCGCCGGCGGTGGGTAGGTGAAGGCGTCCTGCGTCGCCACCGGACGGCCGTACGGATCGGCCAGGTCGACCGCCCAGTACGCGTGCGCGTCGCCGGCCGGCACGGGTCGCAGGACGACGAACGCGACGAGGACCGCGACGTAGGCCCAGCGGAGGCCGCGGTCGATGAGCGGCCCGTGCCGTTCGAGGAGCGCGGTCAGCGCCGCCATCGATGTCGTCATCGGAACGCGTTGCCCTGGGGCGTGTAGATCGAGATCATCGTCCGCTTCGAGGCGTCGAACCGGCTGATGCCGTAGGGCAGGTCCGCGGCCCCCGGGACGAGGTCACGGACGACGAGGTCCTCGGCCAGGCCGCCGCAGGGCGCGCCGATGACGCTCTCGAACAGCCGATCGCAGGCAACGACCACCACGTCGGCGGGCCCCTCGATGGGCACCACCTCGGCGCCCGCGTGGACGATCGGGAAGCCGATCCCGTCGGCCAGCTTGAAGGTGGGCAGGCCGATCAGCACGACCCGGCCGCCGTTCGCGGCCGCGGCGATCCTCGTGCCCGCGTCGCGCGCCGCGACCCAGCCGCCGTCGGGGTCGGTCGGCGGCGGCCAGCGGACCACCTCGATCGCGAGCAGGATCACGAGACCGGCGCCGACGAGCGCCGACCCGGGGCGCGGCAGGCGCTCCCACAACGCGACCGCGCCGAGCGCGACGAGAACCGCCACGGCCGGGTCCGCGAACGCGTGGTAGTGGTCGTTCGGCAGGCCGGCCACGACGCGCTGCAGCGATGGCGCGGTGACCGCAAGGGCCGCAACGCTCCAGGCGATCAGCCCGATCAACCAGCGGGCCGCGGTTCGGCGCGGGCCGCGCGCCAGGAGCGCCGCACAGGCCGCCAGGGCGACCACGATCCCGACGGCCGTCGCGGCCAGGATCGGCTCGTCGGTCACGACGGCCACGACCGGCCAGCCGACCACGCGCAGCAGCGTGAACGCGAGCGTGTTCGGCAGGCCGCCCTCGGCGCCCGCGCCGCCGGATCCCAGGTAAGCGAGGACGCGGCCCGTCTCCTGGAAGCCCGTCTGGAGCTCGTGCACCAGCAGCGGCAGGAACAGCACGATGGCGATCCCGAAGCCGGCCACGGCGCCGCGCCGCATGGCGGCGCGGCGCACCTCGTCCGCCGCGCGCCACTCGACGGCGAGAATCGCCACGATCCCGGCCAGGAACACGATCCCGAGGACGTGCAGCTGCACGACCGCGGCCGCGGCGCCGATCGCGACGGCCCACCAGCCCCAGCGCCCGGTGCCGTGGCCCTGCCAGGCGGCGCCGATCGACAGCGCGGCGAACAGCGGGATCGGATTCGGGTTCCAGAT
>QKHE01000063.1 GCA_003250155.1 Chloroflexota bacterium
CGAGGGCTGGTGGAGATCGACGGCGTCCCCGGGCCCGGACGACGGGAGCCCGCCGATTCCCCCCGCCAACCGGACCCGAGGGACGCGACGGAGGCTAGCCGGCCCCGATCATCGCTCGATCGATCCCCGCTCGCCGGCGACTCACCCGGCGATCGGGCGGCCCACCCAGCCGGCCGACGGGCGGGATCACGCGCCGCAACAGCGGCGGCTCACCCCGGCACCGCGACGCTCGATTCGCCGAGCGCGATCAGCACGGCGTTGAAGGCCATGTGGAGGCCGATCGACGCCCAGATCGTTCCGGTCCGGACGTACAGCCAGCCGAGGGCCAGGGCGACCGGCAGACGCACCGCGGCCGCGACGAAGGCCATCGCGATCGCCTCGCCGGCGTTGTCGCCGCCGAGGAACAGGACGTGGGCCAGGACGAAGAGCGCGCTCGAGCGGATGATCGCCGTCCACGGATCGACGCTCCGCAGCCAGGCCCCCAGCGCCACGCCCCGGAAGAACGCCTCCTCGTAGATCGGCGCGATGACGGCCCCGCCAACGAGGTGGAACGCGAGACCGGCGGACGTGCCGGTCGGCGGCAGCGGGCTGGGTGGGGTGGAGCCGGCGAGGTTGACCGCGAGCAGCGCGACGACCGTCGTGACGAGGATGACCGGCCCGGCGAACAGGGCGCCGCCGGCGAGGCTCCCGGCGATCGCGCGGACGTCGCCGCGGAATCCCAGCTCGGCCCAGCCGAGCGCGCCGGGGCCGACCACGGCGATGCGAACGACGATGACGAAGGCGGCCGCCTGGACGAGGATCGCCAGCAGATCGCCCGCTCCGCGTGGCAGCTCGATGCCGGCGAGGGCGAGGGGCAAGCCGATCGCGTAGCCGAGGAGCTGGGAGGCGACGATGACGAGCACGAACACGAGCACCGGCGAGGGGCCGCCGTAGGGCAGGCCGGCCGCCTGGCGCTCGACGGTCTGCGAGCCGGCCAGCAGGCCCGCACCCAGGCCCAGCGCGGCGAGGCCCGTCAGCCACAGGATCGCGGCGACCACGCCACCGGCCGCCAGCAGCGCGACGACAAGCAGCCCGACCGCGACGATCGTTGCCAGCCAGCCGACAACGAACAGGCCCGGCGCCCGCCGGCCCACGGTCGTGAAGCGCAGAAGCCCGGGTGCGTCGGACGTTGGCCCGGGTGCGTCGGACGTTGGCCGGGCCTCGAGCTGTGACCCGCCCTCCTCGGTCGGCTCGGTCAACGCTCCGCGACGGAGTCGGAGGCGCGGCGCGGGGAGCGGACCGTCGACCGGATGCGCTCGCCGACCGACTCGGCCTCGCCGGCTGGCAACGCCTCACGCTGCGGCAGGCTCACGATCGGCGCCGCGGTGGCGGCGATCGCGTCGTGACGCTCGAACTCGCGGCCGCACCACGCGCACAGCGACCAGTCGAGCCCGACGAGCCGGCTGCAGTTCGGGCAGACGCGGTTCAGCCGGGTGCGGCAGCCGGGACAGATGATCCAGGCGGGATCGACGCGTCGATCGCACGTCGGGCAGTGCGGGATCGCCTCGATCTCGGCCAGCATCGCCTCCTCGGCGAGGTTGCGCTCATAGACCTCCCCGATCCGCTCCTGGGGTCGGATGATCTTGTAGGTCAGCACCGCGAGCGGGAACAGGATCGGCGTGAACACGATGATGAACGCCGCAGCGAGGTACGGCGCGAGCGCGTTGTCCGATCGCGACTGCATGTCGCGGAACGCCCAGTACGCGGCGGCGAACCAGAGGACGACCCAGTAGATGACGGCCAGCTGGAAGCCGAGCTGGATGACCGGGTTGTCGAGGATCGAGCCGATGGCGTCCCCGACGCCGGCGAAGATCTCGTCCATTCCGTGGCGACGGCGCCTCCGTGCTCAGAACGACCGTCATCCGGGCTGGGCCCCAGACGATCCGGCGCAGTGTAGCAGGGGCCCCTCGAGCCCCAGCGTGACGGTTCGGACGGCCGAGGCACCGCCCGCGTGACGTCCGAGCTCGTCCCGGAGACCGGGTCAGGAGTGGGCCAGGTCCGTCGCGACGGTCGAGCTGCGACCCGGGATCATCGCCTGATCGGCCCCGGCCGCCCACGCCGCCGTTCGCCAGGCGAGGCTCGCGCCAAGCAGCGCCAGCCCGAGAAGCCAGGTCGTGACGAACAGGAGCAGTCCCGCGATGAGCAGCGGCGCCGGCGCCTCGTCCACCAGGAGGACCCGCGCCTGGTCCCAGGCCGTCGAGCCGGCCAGCCACAGCGCCAGCAGCGCCAGGCCGATGCCGGCGTTCGTCAGGGCCAGGGTCGCCAGGCCCGAGGGCCGCAGCAGCAGTCGGACGCCCCGTGCCAGCGCGGCGAGGAGCGAGTCCCCCACGGCCAGCCGTCGAACCGCGAGGCCGGCCAGGCTCTCGCCCACGAGCCACGCGCCGCCGAGGACGACGATCGCGTCGAGGGCACGGAGCGCGATACGCCACGCCAGCGGAACGCTTGCATCGCCGGGCGAGAAGATCTCGCTGTAGCCCTCGACGACCAGCCGGACGACGGCGTAGCTCGCCACGACGAGCGTCCCGACGTGGGCGATCAGGCGCACGCCGATCGCGTGCCGAAGGGCCACCTTCCGGGATGGCCCGGCGAGGCCGAGCTCCTCGTCGCCCGCGAGGTCGCCGACCAGCTCCGTCTCGAGCCACCCGCCGACGATGAGCGCCACGACGACCCAGGTCGCGATGGCGCCACCGAGCAGCACGTAGAACGTCACGAGGGAGGCCGGCGGGTTGCCGGACACGATCGCGGACAGGGTCGGCGACGCGAGGCCGCTCAGGCTGGCGACGGTCGGCAGCGTCACGATCGGCAGGATCACGGCGAGGATCCCGCCGCGAAGGAGGAACGAGGCGAGCGCGATCAGCCACCACTGCGGTCGCGCAAGGACCGTCAGGAACGCACTCGAGATCGCGCCGCCCCAGCTGGTCGGACGGCCGGCGGGACCCTCCACGAGCCGCAGTCTAGTCGGCGCCTCGTTCGGGCCGGTCGGGCGGCCGAGGCTCGGCAGGCTCTGAGCGGCGGCGGCCGAGGCCCTCGGCGGCACGGCGAAAGGCGGTCAGCACCTCGGAGGCGAGCGCGTTGGGCCGCATCGCCGCGGCCCGCGCGGGCTCCCACCTGAACGCCGCGCGGACGATCGCCGGGCAGCGCCACGGTCGCTCGGCGTCATCGGGCGGCACGACCAGCCCGAGCCGAAGCTGGAGCCGGCCGGATTCCTCGAGGATCAGCCCCGACAGCCCGCCCGCCACCACCGGCCCGAGGCGTTCGAGCGGCGAGCCGGGCGGCGGGCCGGCAGCCGATGCGAGGTCTGCGAAGCCGACCACCGCGGCGTCATCCTGGATCCACAGGATCGCCACCCACCAGTCCTCGGCCGGCGTGGACGGCCGGCTGATCCCGGCGAACAGGGGGCGGCCCGCCAGGTGCAGCGCCTGCAGGCGCAGGAACGAGGGTCCGGGGGGCGGCAGTCGGTCCGGCATGCAGCGGCGATTCTGCCGGGCCGCAGCCGTTCAGGCCGAGGTGCCGCTCGCCGACTCCTCGTCATCGGCTTGATCGCCCGGCCCGGGCATCGATTCGTCCGCGGTGCTGTCGCCCCCGTCGCTGTCGCCCCCGTCGGTGTCGCCCTCGACGGTGTCGCCTCCTGCGGCGGACGCGTCGGCGGCGGGCGCTGCCTCGGCGCTCGGTCCACCCCGCGCCGCGGCCTCGGCCTTCGCGGCGGCGACCGCAGCGGCGCGGGCCTCGATCTGGGCGTCCAGGGCGCCGATCCGGAGGCGCAGCATCTCGCGCCGGACCGCATCGCTCGGCGGCTCCGGCACCGAGCGCGCCGGCGAGCCCTGGGTCTCCTCGTCGGACAGGCCGATGAGCGCGCGGACGCCCTTGCCCCGTTCCCGTTTCTGCGTGGCGAGGGCGAGCGCGTCAATCTGGGTGACGCCCGGGAGGTCGCCGTCAACCTGCTCTCGCAACGCGGCACCGCAATGGGGACAGGTCGCCACGTTCACGTCGTCGAGTGGCGACGAGCACCACGGGCAGCGACCGACGGCGATGGGCTCGCCGGCGGCGTCGGATTCGGCCATCGCGCGGACTCTACGCGCTCGGGGGCGCCGCGTGCCAGCCCGCCGATCGTCCCATCGCTATTCCCACTCGATCGTGGCCGGCGGCTTCGAGGAGATGTCGTAAACGACGCGGTTCACCCCGGGGACCTCGTTGACGATCCGGCTGCTGATCCGGCCCAGCACCTCGTACGGCAGCTTGGCCCAGTCGGCCGTCATGCCGTCCTCGGACGTCACCGCCCGGATCGCCACGACGTTGGCATACGTGCGCCCGTCGCCCATCACGCCGACGCTCCGGACGGGGGTGAGGATCGCGAACGATTGCCATAGCGTCCGGTACAGGCCGGCCGCCTTGATCTCGTCGATGACGATCCAGTCGGCCTCCCGCAGCGTCTCCAGGCGCTCGGCGGTGACCTCGCCGATGATGCGGATCGCGAGGCCCGGTCCCGGGAACGGCTGGCGGTGGACCATCGCCTCGGGCAGGCCGAGCTCCACGCCGACCCGCCGGACCTCGTCCTTGAACAGGTAGCGCAGCGGCTCGATCAGCTGGAACCGGAGGTCGGCCGGCAGGCCACCGACGTTATGGTGGGTCTTGATCTTCTGGGCGGCCTTCGTCTCGGCCGTGGCGCTCTCGATCACGTCCGGGTAGAGCGTGCCCTGGGTCAGGAAGTCGATCCGGCCCGATTCGCTGGTGATCCTGGCCGCCTCCTCCTCGAAAACGCGGATGAACTCGTCGCCGATGATCTTCCGCTTCTGCTCGGGGTCGACGACGCCGGCGAGCCGGGCGACGAACCGCTCCCGGGCGTCGACCATCACGAGCCGCATCCCGAGGTTCTCCTCGAACGTCGCCCGCAGCAGCTCCGATTCGCGCTTCCGCATCAGGCCGTGGTCGACGTAGATGCAGGTCAGCCGATCGCCGACCGCGCGGTGGACGAGGGCCGCCGCGACGGCCGAGTCGACGCCCCCGGAGAGCGCGCAGATGACGCTCCCGTCGGACCCCGTGGCGCGGGCGTGGTCGTCAACCCGGGCCCGGATCTCGGCGACCGTCGATTCGATGAAGTTGGCGGGTGTCCAGGACGGCCGGGCGCCGGCGATCTCGACGATGAAGTTCCGCAGCACGTCGCGGCCGCGAGGTGTGTGCGCGACCTCGGGGTGGAACTGGATGCCGTATAGCCGGCGGGCCGGGTCGGCGAGGCCCGCGTAGGGCGTCGAATCGGTCTGCGCCGTCGCGCGGAACCCCTCGGGCAAGCGGGTGATCGAGTCGCCGTGGCTCATCCAGACCGGCTGGCTGGCGTCGAGGCCGGCGAACAGTCCGTCCTCCGTGCCGATCGTGACCGTCGCCGGGCCGTATTCGCGCTTCGGTGTCGGCAGCACGTCGCCGCCGAGCTCCTGGGCCATGAGCTGCGCGCCGTAGCAGATCCCGAGCACCGGCAGTCGGCCGCTCCAGATCGCCGGATCCGGCTTCGGTGCGCCGTCGTCATAGACCGAGTTCGGGCTGCCGGACAGGATCACCGCGTTGACGCCACGCCGCTCGAGCTCGGCCAGCGGCGTGTCGTGCGGCAGCAGCTCGGAGTAGACGTTGAGCTCGCGAACCCGGCGGGCGATGAGCTGCGCGAACTGGCTCCCGAAATCGAGGATCGCCACGACGCCATGCTCGATCGCCGGGGCCTCGCCGCGACTGCGGTCCGGCCCCGGGGCATGGAGGGCGGTCTCGAGGTAGGCCTCGACCTCGGCGTCGTCCGGGGCGAGCACGCGGTGACCGGCGTTCGCGGGCTCGCCATGGACCGTCACCCCCCGCCGGGTGATCGGCGCCACGGGCTCGTCCGGTTCGACCAACAGCGCCTCCGATGCGTGTCGTGACCGCTCTCGGAAGTCTAGCGGGCGCGCGGGCTATCCTCGCCGCGGTGACGACCCAGCCCCGCGGCACTCCCGCAGCTCTCATCGCCGGCTCCGTCGTCCTCGCGCTGACGATCGCCGCCTGCTCGACGTCGACGTCGCCGGCGACGTCGACCGGCCGGCCGACGGCCGGCGCAACCGACGCGCCCTCGGCCGGTGCCACCGCCATCCCGACCCAGGACCCGTCCCCGGAACCATCGAGCACGGAGACCGGTCCGCCCGCCGCGCCCTGCACGGCTGCCGACGTGAAGGTCTCCCACGGTCTCGTCGAGGGAACCGCCGGCGCGCGCGAGACCGAGGTCGTCCTGGTCGCCGCGGCCGCCTGCGCGGTCCGGGTCGGACCGGTGTTCTCGATTCGCGATGCCGGGGGCGCACGCCTCGTCGAAGGTGCGCCGTCGGGCGGCGGCTGGCTCCTCGTGCAGCCGGGCGGCAGCTACGCCAGCAACGTCCAGTTCGCGAACTGGTGTGACGACGACCCCGACGCCCCGCTGTCCCTCGAGCTCCACCTGGAGACCGACTCGATCGCCGTCACGGACGGGCCGTTCCCCGAGGTCGGTGACATGCCGCCGTGCACGGCGAGTGACCCGCCGACCCTCATTGCGACGGCCTGGGCGCCATCTTCCTGAGCCGGAACACCGGACCTCGCCCGAGCCGTTCGGCGGGGGTTCCGTAGCGGAGGATCAGCGCCGCCACGGCCCGCGCGGCATCGGGGCCCGCCAGGGGCTCGGCGAGCATGTCCTCGTGCCGGTCCCCGATCTTCACGCGACAGCGCGGGTCGGCCTCGAGGTTCCGGGCCCAGGCGGCGCCGGGATCGCCGGCCGCGATGAGCAGCGAGCCATCGTCCTCCTCGACGAACCCGACCGCGGCCCGCACCGGCGCCGCGCTCCGGCGGCCTCGCGTCTCGAGCTGCGCCACGACGCCCCAGCCGGCGAGCTGGTCACCGATCTCGTCGGTCAGCGGCCCCGGCCCTGCCATGACTTGCCCTCGGTCCCGATCGCCGGGGCGTACACCAGCTCGACCGCCTGCATCTCGCGGATCGTCCGGGCCCCGAGCGCCGCCATCGACTGGCGCAGCGCCCCGACCAGATTCATCGAGCCGTCGCTGACCGTCGCCGGGCCGAGCAGGATCTGCTCCAGGCTGCCGGCCGTCCCGACGCGAATCCGCGTGCCCCGCGGCAGGACCGGCGACGGCGCCGCCATGCCCCAGTTCACGCCGCGCCCGGGTGCCTCCGCCGCGCGCGCCAGCGGCGAGCCCAGCATGACCGCGTCCGCGCCCGCGGCGAAAGCCTTGGCGATCTCGCCACCGCGACGCATGCCGCCGTCGGCGACGACGGGCACGTAGCGGCCCTCTCGCTCCAGGAACGAATCGCGCGCCGCGGCGACGTCCGAGACCGCCGTGACCTGCGGCACGCCGATGCCGAGCACCTCGCGGGTCGTACAGGCCGCGCCGGGACCGACGCCGACGAAGATGGCCGCCGCGCCCTGCTCCATGAGCCGGAAGGCCGCATCGGCATTGGTCGTGTTGCCGACGGCGACCGGGATCGGCATGAACCGCGTGAACTCCTCGAGCGACAGCGGGTCGTAGCCGGTGGCGAGGTGGCGCGCCGACGAGACCTGGGACTGGACGAGGAACAGGTCGGCGCCGTGCTCCGCGCAGAACGGGCCCCACCGACGAGCCGCCGCCGGTGTCGCCGCGACCGCGGCCTTCGAGCCGGCGGCATGGATGTCGTCGATCCGGCGCGCCACGAGCTCGTCGCGAATCGGCGCCGCGTACGCCTCCGAGAGCAGCGCCTGTACGGCGTCGTCCGGTACCTCGGCGATCCTGGCCAGCACGGCCGCGGGATCGTCGTAGCGGGCCTGGACGCCCTCGAGGTTCAGGACGGCCAGGCCGCCCAGGCGGGCGAGCGCACCGGCGAACTCGGGATCGACCACGGCGTCCATCGCCGCGGCCAGGACGGGGATCCCCAGGTCGAGGCCGCAGAAGCGTTGGGCCAGATCGACGTCGGCCGGCTCGACGGTCTCCACGCCCGGCGCGAGCGAGACGTCTTCGAAGCCGTACGTCGGCCGGATGGCGTCGACCTTCGATCGGAAGGCGGGCAGGTCGTCGGCAAGCGACCGCTCGGCCGCTGGAGCGCGCCCCTGCTCGATCACGCCGTTGCGAACTCCTTCCCTGTTCGCGGTCCCCGTGCCGGCAGTCTAGCGCGCCGCCTCCCCGGCGGCGGGCCAGGCACCGACTCGCCGGGCGCCGGTCTCGGGATCCAGCTCGAACCACGGCGCTCGCGCCGGGTCCAGCAGGTCGTCGCGGATGCGCCCGATCGCATCGCGATAGCCAGGCCAGACGACCTCGCTCCAGGCCTCCTCGATCGGCAGCCAGCGCTGGCCGTCATGCTCGTGCGACAGCGTGGCGTCCGCGTCGGGCGCGACCCGGACGGCGAACACTGCCGACACGAGCACGGCGTCGACGCTCGGCTCATGGAACTGGTTCACGAGATCGAGGTCGTAGAACGACTCGATCGCGGCGCCTCGCAGACCGGTCTCCTCGGCGACCTCGCGCAGGGCCGCCAGCGCGACGCGCTCGGCCCCGTCGACCGAGCCCGAGACGCACTGCCACAGGCCGGCCAGGATGCGACCGGGCGCGCGGCGGAGGAGCAGGACCTCGATCTCGCCCGCGGGCGTGACGCGGAAGATCCAGCAGTCGACGAGATCCGGTCGAATCACGGCGCCGCGACGGCCTCCTCGATGCGATGCAGTTGCTCGAGGTGCATCAGGTCGTGGACCCCGGCGAAGAGCAACCATTCGCCGCATCGCAGCCGGCCGACGAGCGGGTGCTCGAGCGGGCAGGGGTCCTGCTCGTGCCCCTCGACGGCCCGCCCGGCGCGCGCCACCAGTCGCTGGCTCTTCTGGATCCGCCGGACCAGCTCGCCTCGTGATGCATCAGCCGGTCCGGGCACGCCCGGTACCACGGCCGGCGCGCCGGCCGGCCAGCGCCCCGCGGCCGCCAGGGAGGCCGCCAGGACGAGGCCGGAGCGGGCCGCCGCGTCGTGGCCGATCGTCTGGGCGACGTTCCAGTCCTCCTCGCCACCGGGTGCTCGCAGAGCCGCGTCCGGGAGGCGCTCGACGACACGCGCCAGCGCCACCGCGAGCAGCTCGAGCTCGGCGACGCTCGCCGCGCTGCTGCCCGCCCCGCCCCGGCGCCGGACCTCGCGCCGGACGCTGATGAACCGGCCGGCCTCGATACCCCGGAAGGCCGCCACCGCGTTGGGCGCCGCCGGCTCCAGCGCGTCGAGCCAGCCGAGCGCCGGGTCGCGCAGCCGGGGCGGCGTCGTCACGCCGGCCACGGTACCAGCCGCGAGCCTGAGCTCGGCGCCGCCCGAGGACCCGTCAGATCCGCTCGAAGCGCTCGACCGGCAGGACGAAGACCGTTGCCCCGCCGACCTCGACCTCGAGCGGGTAGGGCATGAAGAACTCACCCGGCTCCATGATCGGCGGCATCGGGTTGACGACCTGGGTCCGCGAGGTGCACTGCTCGGCGATGATGGCCATCACGGCGTCGACCGAGGCATCCTCGACGCCGAGCATGACCGTCGCGTTCGACTGCTTCAGGAATCCGCCCGAGGACTGCAGTCGGGTGGCGCGGAAGTCCTTCTCCAGCAGAGCGTCGACGAGCACGCCCGCGTCTTCGTTGTGGACGATCGCGACGACCATCTTCACGGCCGAGAGTATAGGCAACGGACAACCGACCACCCGTTCGGTTGACGCCCGATCGCGGCGGTGTACGATCGGCGGGCCTTGACCACCGACCCCCTTCTCCTTGCCGGGATCCGGGCAGCGGCGCACGCCGAGAGCCCGGAGGCATCCCTCGACGAGCTGCTCGAGATCGCCCTGCGGTCGACGGGCGCCGGGCAGGCCGTGGCGTTCCTGTGGGACGGCGACCGCGGCGGCCTGGCGGTCGCCGCCAGCCGCGGCGTCCCGCTCGACGACCTCGCGTCGCTCGAGGCGGCGGCGGCGTCCGCCGACCATCCCGCGCAGCTCGCGGCGACCGAGCGGCTCCAGACCAGCGGGCCGATCGGCGAGGCCGGACCGAGCACCCTGTCGGCTTGGCCGATCGTGATCGGGCGGGACGGCATCGAGGAGCCCGTCGGGGCACTGGCGCTCGTCGCCGACGAGGCGGTCGCGCCGGAGGGGGCGGAACGCATCGCCGCGATCGCCGACTTGATCGGGCTCACGGTCGATCGTTCGCGGCTGGTCGGCGAAGCCGGGGAGCAGGTCGATTGGATCGAGCGGGTCGCCAACTCCGATCCGCTGACCGGCCTGGCCAACGCCCGCACGCTCGGCCGAGTGCTGGAGCTCGAGGTCGCCCGCGCGGCCCGCCAGGATTCGAGCCTCTCCGTCGCCGTCTTCGACGTCGACGGCCTGGCGTCCATCAACGACCAGGTCGGCCGACGCGTCGGCGACGACATCCTGCGAGAGGTCGCGGCGGTCCTCGCCGAGACCGTCCGCTACGTCGATACCGTCGCTCGCTGGGGCGGTGACGAGTTCATGCTCGTCGCTCCCGGTGCAACCGGGACGACGGTCGCGCGCCGGATCGTCGAGCGCGTCAAGGCGCGGCCGATCGGCGACACGACGGTGACCGTGTCGGCCGGTGTCGCGGCGTTCCCGAGCGACGGCACGACCGCGCAGGATCTCATCGCCGCAGCCCTGGCAGCGCTTGGCACGGCGGTATCGGCCGGGCCCGGGTCACTGGCCGAGGCGACTCGCGAGGTGGAAGCCAGCGGCAGCTCGGGCGACGGCCAGCGCGGCTGACGCGTCCGCGGCTCGCCCCGGTCCGCGGCTCGCCCCCGCCCGCGCCTCAGAGGATCGCGAGCGCGGCCTCCAGGACGCCCGCCGCGACGTCGTCGGCCGGCGCCGCGGCGTCGATCACGACCCATCGCTCGGGCTCCGCGGCAGCGAGGGCGAGGAACCCGTCCCGCACCCGCTGGTGGAAGGCGACATCGAACGACGCCTCGAAGCGGGTGACGCCGTCGGCGGTCTTTCGACCCAGGCCGACCTCGACCGGGAGGTCGAGCAGGATCGTGCGGTCGGGTCGCAGATCGCCGAGGGCGACGTCGGCCAGCGCCCGCAGCTCGGCCAGCGGCACGCCGGCCCCGTAGCCCTGGTAGGCCAGCGTCGAGTCGGCATGGCGCGCGCCGACGACGATCGTCCCGGCCTCGAGCGCCGGCCGGATCACCTCGGCCACGAGCTGCGCCCGCGCGGCGTTGAACAGCAGCGCGTCGGCGCGCGGCGAGATCGGCGGCCCGTCCGCCGAGAGCAGGATCGAGCGGACGCGTTCGCCGAGCGCGGTGCCGCCGGGCTCGCGGGTCGAGCGAACGTGCAGGCCGCGCGCCTCGAGCGCCTCGACGAGGCGCTGCGCCTGCAGCGTCTTGCCGGCCCCGTCCGGCCCCTCGAGGGTGATGAAGCGGCCCGTTCGACGGGCGACGGAAGCAGAGGAAGCCGGCGGCTGCACGAGCCGGATGCTACGCTCCCCGCCCCGTATGCGTGACCTGACCGACCGCGCCCTCGACACGGCGACCCAGCAGGGCGCGAGCTATGCCGACGTCCGTGTCGTCCGCCGCCGCGACGAATCGATCGCCGTGAAGAACGGCCGCGTCGAGGGCGTCGCGATGGGCGAGACCGAGGGGTTCGGCGTTCGCGTCCTGGTCGACGGCGCGTGGGGCTTCGCGTCGTCCGACCGGCTCGAGCTCGGCGAGGCCGAGCGGGCTGCCGCGCTGGCCGTGCGAATCGCCCGCGCATCGGCGACGGCGGTGCGCCGCCCGGTCGAGCTCGACGATCGCCCGCCGGCGCACGGGACGTACGAGACGCCCGTCGAGGTCGACCCGTTCAAGGTCTCCCTCGAGGAGAAGCTGTCCGACCTGATCGCCGCCGACGAGGCGGCGCGCCGAACGCCGGGCGTGGCCTTCACGGAGTCGATCTACGCCGCCCAGCGCGAGTGGAAGACGTTTGCCGCGAGCGACGGCAGCTTCACGGAGCAGGTCCTGACATCGGTCGGCAGCGGCGTCGAGGCGAACGCGATCGAGGGCGACGACCTCCAGCGACGCAGCTACCCCGATGCCGGTGGCGGCTTCCGGGCTGCCGGATACGAGTACGTCCGCGAGCTCGGCATGGTCGAGCACGCCGCGCAGGCCGGCGAGGAGGCCGTCGCGCTGCTGTCGGCGCCGCAGTGCCCGCCGGGCGTCACGACCGTCATCCTCGACCCGAGCCAGCTGTACATGCAGGTCCACGAGAGCTGCGGCCATCCGACCGAGCTCGACCGGGCATTCGGCACCGAGGCGTCCTACGCCGGCACCAGCTTCCTGACCCCGGACAAGCTGGCGTCGGGCTTCCGCTACGGCTCCGACCTCATCACGATCGTCGCCGATGCGACCGCGGCCGGCGGCCTCGGCACCTTCGGCTGGGACGACGAGGGCGTCGCCGCGCAGGCCGTGCCGCTCATCAAGGACGGCATATTCAGCGGCTACCTCAGCTCCCGTGAGATGGCACCCCGGATCGGCCGAAGCTCTGGCGGCGCGATGCGGGCCGACGGCTGGAACCGCATCCCCCTGATTCGCATGACCAACGTCAGCCTGCTGCCGGTCCCGGGCATGACGATCGACGACATCGTGGCCGACACCGACGACGGCCTGTACCTGGCCTACAACCGCAGCTGGTCGATCGACGATCGGCGACTGAACTTCCAGTTCGCGACCGAGGTCGCCTACGAGATCCGCAACGGGCGCAAGGGCCGCCTGTTCAAGAACCCGACGTACACCGGCATCACGTACGAGCTGTGGCGGAGCTGCGACGCCGTCGCGGATGCCAGCGACTGGGTGATGCTCGGCACGCCGAACTGTGGCAAGGGCGAGCCGTCGCAGACGGCTCGCGTCGGCCACGGCGTGTCGGCCGCTCGCTTCCGGAACGTCCAGGTCGGAGTCGGCAAGTGGTGAGCCCGGACGCCGGCGCCGCGGCCCGCCCGGACGAGCCCGTCGTCGACAGCCCCGAAGCCGCCCTGGCGGTCGCCGAGGAGGTCCTCGAGCGGGCCCTGCGAGGCGGGGCGACGGAGGCCGAGGTCCTGCTCACCGCCGAGGACTCGGCGCTCACCCGCTTCGCGAACAGCGAGATCCACCAGAACGTCGCCGAGCGAAGCATGGGCGTGAACCTCCGCTTCGTGGTCGGCAGCCGCGTCGCGGTGATCGCCACGGACCGGATCGATGGGACCGGCCTCCGCAACCTCGTCGGCCGGGCCGCCACGATCGCCCGGAGCTGCGAAGCCCGGCCGGACTGGCCCGGCCTCCCGGCGCCGCAGGCGGCGACCGGGCCCGCGACGCCCGCCTGGGCGAGCGGGACCGCGGACGCGAGCCCCGAGTTCCGCGCCGCCGCCGTTCGCGAGGTCATCGCTGAAGCGGATGCGGCCGACGTCCTGGCCTTCGGTTCCTTCGCGACCGGCTCGGAGATCGTCGCCGTCGCCAGCTCGACGGGCATCCGCGCGTCGGAGCGGCGCAGCGCGTCGCAGCTGCTGACGGTCCACTCCTCGCCCGACGGCGGGAACGGCTATGCCGAGGCCGCGGCCATGGACGCAACGGCGATCGATGCTCGCGGGCTGGGGCGAGAGGCGGCGGCCAAGGCGCGTGCCTCCGACCACCCGGTCGACCTGCCGCCCGGCGACTACCCCGTCGTCCTCGAGGAATATGCCGTCGTCGACCTGAACGACATGCTCGGCTATGTCGGCTTCTCGGCGCTCGCGGTCCAGGAGGACCGCTCCTTCTTCGAGGCCGGCAAGCGCGTCGGGTCGGAGCTCGTCACGATCGTCGACGACGCTGCGGATCCGGCGGGCCTGCCGACCGCGTTTGACTACGAGGGCATCCCCAAGCAGCGGGTCACGATGCTCGACGCCGGCGTCTGCCGAGACCTCGTCTATGACGCCGCGACGGCGGCGCGCGAGGACCGCCCGTCGACCGGCCACGGCCTGCCGGCACCCAACCCGTGGGGCCCGTTCCCCCTGAACGCCATCTGGTCGCCCGGCACGGCCTCGCGCGACGAGCTCATCGGCGGCCTCGACCGCGGCCTGCTCGTCACCCGCTTCCACTACACGAACGTCGTCCATCCGAAGCTGGCGATCGTGACCGGGATGACCCGCGACGGCACGTTCCTCGTCGAGGATGGCCGGCTCGTCGGACCGGTCCGCAACCTGCGATTCACGCAGTCCTACGTCGACGCCCTCGCCGCCGTCCGGGCGGTCGGACGGGATCGACGGACGCTGCGCGGCCTTCTCGGCGCAGCCGTCGTGCCGGCGATGCGCCTCGACGGCTGGACGTTCACCGGTGCCACGGAGCACTGATTCGGGCTCCGCGACCGACGTCACCGATCCCCTGGCACGCGTCCGAGCTCGTCTCGGCTGGCCCGCCGACCCGGCAACCCACCGACGCATCCGCCGCCTGTGGCAGCAGCACTCCATCGCCGAGGACCGACGCGACATCGACGGGCTCGTGGCGACCCTCGCGCCGGACTGCGTCTACGAGATCGTCGGGACCGGGCTGCGCTGGGACGGCCACGCCGGCGCGCGAGCGTTCTACACGGAGCTGTTCGCCGCCTTTCCGGACAACGGCTTCGCCCTGACCGACATCGTCATCGGTCCGCAGGGCGTGTTCGAGGCCGTCGTCCTCGAGGCGACCCACGCGGGCCCGTTCGCCGGGCTCGAACCGACCGGCGAGCGCGTCAGGCTCGAGCTGTCGATCCTGTTCCCCTGGGATCCCGATCGTGGCAGGTTCGCGGGCGAGCGGATCTTCCTCGATCGAGCCGCGCTCGGCTGATGCCACTCGGCGGGCAAGCCCCCCGCCCAGCGGCGCTGGGCGGGGCGGCCATGGTTGCCTCGCCCCACCACCTCGCGAGCGCGACCGGTCTGGACGTGCTCCGCGCCGGCGGCTCGGCGGTCGACGCGTGCATCGCGATGAACGCCACGCTGGGCGTCGTGTACGGCCACATGTGCGGCCCCGGCGGCGACGTCTTCGCCCAGGTCTGGGATCCGCGCGACGGGCGCCTCACCGCGATCAACGGCTCCGGCCGCGCCGGCGAGGAGGTGACGATCGAGGCCTATGCCGCCCGCGGGCTGGTCGAGATCCCGGCTCGAGGGGTGCTCGCGGCCAACACGGTCCCGGGCGCCGTCGACGGCTGGGCTCGGCTGCACGAACGCTTCGGTCGGATCGCATGGGACCGGCTGTTTGCCGAGGCGATCCGGCTCGCCGACACGGGCGCGCCGATCTCCGAGGCCTACCGCGAGGCAGCCGTCGAGCTCGCCACCGAGCTCGGGACCGCGGTCGCGGGCGAAGGTGTGCCAGGCGGGCGGGCGCCGGGGCCGGGCGCGACCCTGCGACAGCCCGACCTGGCGGCCTCGCTACGGCTCATCGCCGGCGGCGGACCCGACCCCTTCTACCGCGGTGACCTCGCGGCGCGGCTCGTCGACGGTCTTCGTGCGGCCGGCGGCCTCCTGACGCGGGCGGATTTCGCTGCCCATCGCTCCGACTGGGTCGAGCCGCTGCGCACCACCTACCGCGGCCTGGAGGTGACCGAGCTGCCCCCGAACACCCAGGGCCTCGCGACGCTCCTGATCCTGAACCTCATCGAGACAGTCGACGTGCGGGCGCTCGGCGATGCCTCGCCCGACCTCATCCACCTCTTCGTCGAGGCGACCAAGCTGGCCTACGAGGATCGCGACCGCTGGGTGACGGATCCCGACACGCTCGAGGTCCCGTACGAGCGGTTGCTGTCGAAAGACTACGCCGCCGAGCGTCGGGCGCTCATCGATCCCGGTCGGGCAGCGCATCCCGGCGCACCGCGCGGCGGAGCCGGCGAGGGCGACACCGTCTACCTGTGCGCGGTCGATCCCGATGGGATGGCGTGCTCGATGATCCAGAGCCTGTACTACGAGCTCGGGTCGGGCTTCGTGGCGCCGGGCACCGGGATCGTCCTCCAGAACCGGGGCTGTTACTTCCGGCTCGAGCCCGACCACCCGAACGCCCTCGCGCCGCGGAAGCGGACGTTCCACACGCTCATCCCGGCGATGGCGCTGCGCGACGGTCGCCCGGTCCTCCTGTTCGGCTCGATGGGCGGCGAGGGCCAGCCCCAGACGCAGGCGACGGTGCTGACGCGGATCGTCGACGTCGGCCTCGATGTCCAGGCGGCGATCGACGCGCCGCGCTGGCGCCACGGCCGACGCTGGGGCGAGGCTCGACCCGCCGTCGCGCTGGAAGGGCGGATCAGCGAAGCCACGGCGGCGGAGCTCCGCCGTCGCGGGCACGATGTCGAGCGGGTCGGGCCGTGGTCGTCGGAGATGGGCCACGCCCAGGCGATCGCGATCGACCGCGATGCCGGCGTTCTCAGCGGCGGCGCCGACCCGCGCAGCGACGGATCGGCGCTCGGCTGGTAACGCTCCGTCGCCGCGCGGCGGCGGGGGTCACAACTGGTAGGCGACCTCGCCGTGGACGGCGAGGTCGAGGCCGACCTCCTCTTCGTGGGCCGGTACCCGGAGCCCGAGCACGAAGCCGACGACCTTGACGATCGCGAACGTGGCGACGACCGCGTAGGCCACCGTCGCGCCGACCGCGACCGCCTGGGTCAGCACCTGGCCGGGGTTGCCGTCGACGAGGCCCGGGAAGGCATTGATCGCGGTCGTCGCGAAGACACCGGTGACGATCGCCCCGAAGACGCCGCCGACGCCGTGGACGGCAAACACGTCGAGCGCGTCGTCAATCTTGAGCCGGGAGCGGAGCAGCGTCGCGCTGTAGCACAGCGTGCCCGCCAGCAGGCCGATGAGGACGGCCCCGCCCGCGGTGACGAAACCGGACGCCGGCGTGATCGCGACGAGCCCGGCGACCGCGCCGCAGGCCGCGCCGAGGACGCTGACCTTGCGGCGGTGGGCATAGCTCAGCAGGACCCAGCTGATCGTGGCCGCGCCGGCCGCAGTGTTGGTCACGACGAGGGCGCTGGCCGCGAGGCCGCCGGCGGTCAGCGCCGAGCCGGCGTTGAAGCCGAACCAACCGAACCACAGCAGGCCGGCGCCGAGGACGGTCATCGGGATGTCGTGGGGCTCCATCCGGTCGCCGTTCGCGACCCGCCGTCCGATCAGGAGCGCGACGATCAGGGCCGACACGCCGGACGAGGCGTGGACGACGGTCCCACCGGCGAAGTCGAGGGCGCCCAGCTGGTACAGCCAGCCGTCGGCGGCCCACACCCAATGGGCGATCGGTGAGTACACCAAGACCGACCACAGCACCGTGAAGATCACGAAGCTGGCGAACCGCTTGCGCTCGGCGAAGGCCCCGGTGATGAGGGCCGGTGTGATGGCGGCGAACATCAGCTGGAAGCCGGCGAAGAGCACGAACGGGATCGTCGGGCCGTACGTCGGGTTCGGCTCGAGGCCGACGTTGCTGAAGCCGACGTAGTCCGCGCCGCCGACGAGGCCGAGGCCGGTGGCGTCCGGGGCGAACGCGAGCGAGAAGCCGACGAGAACCCAGACGACGCTGACGATCGCCAGCCCGAAGAAGCTGTGCATGATCGTCGACAGGACGTTCTTGCGCCGGACCAGCCCGCCGTAGAACAGCGCCAATCCCGGCAGCATGACCATCACCAGGGCCGTCGCGACCAGCATCCAGGCCGTGTCGCCGCCGTTCACCTCGCCCATCCGCTCCCTCCCACCGCTCCGCGTCCCGCACTAACTTATGCAGGATGACTCAGGTTTGAGTCTCTGGGCGGAGTATCAGGCAAGCAGGCTGGCGGAAATCATGAAGTTACCACCCGTAACTAGTGGAATTGGCACTAAATGCCCCGTCCACCCAGGCGGGTGCGGGCTCAGTGCCAGGGCGACTTCGCGGGATCGGGGTACAGCCGAACGCGGCGGTAGGGCTCCCGGCCGCGCGACCGTGAGACGAGGTTGGCTCGCTCCGCCATCTGGTGCTGGAGCCGGCGGATGTAGGCGTTCTGCGGCGACAGCTCGATCGGCTCGGAGCGCTGCATCACGACCCCGATCGCCTCTTCGGTCTCTCGGAGCGCGGCCTCCCGCGGATCGACCTCGAGGGCGAAGATCGAGGTCAGCGATGACTGCATCTGCGGGATCGTGTTCGTCTTCAGGACGTAGATCGGCAGGTTCCGCTCCTCGGCCTCGCGGACGAGCGGCGTCTTCTGCTTGTACTCGCTGCGGATCGTCATCACGACGTCGGCCTCGTCGACCTCGCGCGCGACGATGACCGGCAGCTGCAGCTCGCGGATCGCCTGCTCGAGCCGCTTGCGGCTGATGCCCTGCGGCAGGACGCGCAGCGTCGGCAGCGTCTCCGACGAGGTGATCCGCAGCCCGTCACCGTCTTCGACGACCGCCGTGGCGAGCGCCCGGTCCATGAGCGCCTCGTCATCCGCCTCGAGGTCCGCGGCGTTGACCGGGCCGGTACCCTCCTCGGCCTTCAGGGCGCCGATGGCGCGTGTCGCCGACTCGCGCCACTCGCGCTGCCGCGAAAGCTCGCGGGAATCGCGGGCCCGTGGCTCCGGCGGGCTCCCCGCGTCGCTGCCGCGCTCCACTGGACCGCGATCGGCAATGTCGCCGGCCACGAACGGCGCATCGAGCCGCGCAGCCGTCCCGGCACCACCGTTGCCTGATCCACCCGGAGCACCGCTCGGGCCGCCTCGACCCGGGCGCCACGAGCCCGAGGTGCCGGGCCGGAATCCGGGCCGGCCTGCCGAGCCGCGATCGGCCCCGCCGTAGCCCCCGCGGTAGCCGGCATCGCCGCGCCACGGCGGCTCGGTCCGCCAGCCGGCCCCGGACCCGATGAGGCCCGAGAAGCGATCGGCGGCGAGCTGCTCCCGCGGTGACGGGCGCGGCCGGGCCTGCGAGCGATGGATGCCCTCCTCGTCCCGCCAGCGGAGCTCCGGCGCCACGGGGTCGCCGCGGAGCATCGCGTCCACCGTGTCCGCCACGTCGCCGTGGACGAGCACCCGCTCGCGGTCCTGGATCTCGATCACGACGTCGAACGTCGGCGGCGCCTTGCGCTCCAGGACGCTCTTCTGGGAGCGTCGGCGGCGCGCCTCCTCGTCGCCGAGGGTCACGCTCTGGATGCCGCCGATGAGGTCCGACAGCGTCGGGTTGAGCATCAGGTTGTCGAGCGTGTTGCCGTGGGCGGTGCCGATCAGCTGGACGCCCCGCTCGGCGATCGTCCGCGCCGCCTGCGCCTCCAGCTCGGTCCCGATCTCGTCGATGACGATGACCTGCGGCATGTGGTTCTCGACCGCCTCGATCATGACCTCGTGCTGCAGCGACGGCGTGCGGACCTGCATCCGGCGCGCCTTGCCGATGGCCGGGTGCGGGATGTCGCCGTCGCCGGCGATCTCGTTCGAGGTGTCGACGACGACGACCCGCTTGTCGAGGTCGTCGCCCAGCACCCGGGCGGCCTCGCGCAGCATCGTCGTCTTGCCGATGCCCGGCCGGCCCATGATCAGCAGCGACTTCCCGGTCTCGACGAAATCGGCGATGATCTCGATCGTGCCGTAGACGGCGCGCCCGATCCGGCAGGTCAGGCCGACGATCTTGCCGTTGCGGTTGCGGATCGCGCTGATCCGGTGGAGCGTCCGCTCGATGCCGGCCCGGTTGTCATCGCCGAAGCTACCGATGTGATCGACGACGTAGGCGATGTCGGCCTCGTTGACCTCGCGCTCGAGCAGGGTCGCCTCGCCCTCGGGGTAGCGCGCCTCCGGTCGCCGGCCGAGGTCCATGACGACCTCGATCAGCGCCTGGCGGTTCTCCAGGGCGTGGATCGCAGCCACGATCTCCGGCGGCAGCGCCTCGAGCAGGACGTCGAGATCGTCGATCGTCTCGTGCTCGAAGGGTTCAGGAGCCACGGGTGACCTCCAGGCGGCGGACGGCGGCGGGAACGAGGGCGGGCTCGGCGACGCGAACGAGGGTCTCACGCAGCAACAAGGTCACGATCGCGATCTCGTCGAAGCCGGCGTCCTCGAGGCGACGATTGGCGGGCGATTCGTAGGTTCGCACCGGCGCGATGACGCCGCGGTCGAGACGGGTCTCGCCACCGGCGCCGAGTTGCTCGGCGATCGCCCCGAGCGCGTACTGGATCAGGTCGCTCGGGTCCACGTCGGGCCGGCCCATCAGGCGCAGGTAGTGCGGCTGGTCGGCCCGCGCGACGCCGATCTGGGCGAACGCATCGAGCTGCCCACCATCGGCCGATTCGAGGACGTAGCCCTCCAGGTCGGCGAAGCGCAGGATCGGGGCCAGCGAGCTGCGCGGGACGCGCCAGTTGGAGCCCTGCCGCTCCCAGTCCGGGATGCGGAACGCCTCGAGGCGCTGCACCGGCTGGGGCGTGACGACCGAGTACAGCTGCATCAGCGCCGGCGCGTCGGTGGGCCGCGCCGGACGGATCCGGTGGCCCCCGGCATCCCGGTCCGACCACGGCGCCGGGAGCGCCTGCTCCGGCGGCCGGTACAGGACCCGCTCCTCGCCATAGCGGGCGAAGCCGGCCTGCATGAACAGCTCGACGTTGTCGTCGGCGTCGGCGCAGGCGACGTGGAACCTCGCGGCGCCGCGCTTCTGGCCCTCGCGCAGCACCTGCTGCACGAGGCGCAGGCGAATGTCTCCGGCGTTCGCGGCCCTGATCGCATCGAGCTCCACGATCGTCCAGTCATCCCGCCAGTTCTCGCGCTCGACCCGCACCAGCCCGGAGACGCGACCGTCCGTCTCGTGGACGAACAGCAGGTCGTGCGGCCTGAACGCGACGAGCGGCAGCCGGAACAGGCTGAACACGCCGATCGGTGGACCGTTGACCGGCAGGCCCAGCGACCGGGCCCCGTTGCTGTCGCTCTGCGCCAGGCGGGACAGGTCGCCGAGCGCCGCGAGGTCCGTCAGGCGGGCCGCCCGGACCTTGCCGCCGACCTTCGGCGTTCGGGCCTCGGTCATCGCCGCAGGCCCTCGCGTCGGGTCGGGTGGCGGCGTCGCGCCGATCCCTCGGCCGGCTCCTGGTGCTCGGCGGCCATCGTCGCCACGAGGCGATGGAAGCGCGGCTCGCGGGCGAGCTCGGGGTGGAACGCGGTGGCAATGATGTTCCGCTCGCGAACGGCGACGATCCGACCGTCGTCGAGCGTCGCCAGGACATCGACGCCTGAGCCGACGCGCTCGACGATCGGTGCCCGGATGAACACACCGTGCAGCGGCTGGTCGCCCAGGATCGGGACCGTCAGGTCGGCCTCGAACGACTCCAGCTGGCGACCGAAGGCATTGCGCCGGACCGTGACGTCGAGCAGCGGCAGGACCGGCTCCTCGCCGCCGGCGATGTCGGTGGCCATGACGATCATCCCGGCGCAGGTGCCGAACAGCGGCGCGCCGGTCGCCGCGAAGTCGAGCAGCGGCTGGCGCAGGCCCCAGCGGTCGATCAGCCGGCGCTGGGCCGTCGACTCGCCGCCGGGCAGGCACAGCCCGCCGATGCCCTCGAGGTGCTCCGGCAGGCGCACCTCGACCGGCTCGACGCCGATCGATCGGAGCATCGCGACGTGCTCGGCGAAGTCGCCCTGCAGCGCGAGGACGCCGATCTTCATGAGCGAACCGATCGCGCCGACATCGCCGTCGCCGGCGCTGTCGTGCCTACCAACCTCGAACGGCGAGGCGCTCGGCGTCCGGGATCTGCTCCAGCGCGATGCCGCGCATCGGCGAGCCGAGGCCGTGGCTGACGTCGGCCAGGATCTTCGGGTCGTCGAAGTGGGTCGTCGCCTGGACGATCGCGGTCGCCATGCGGGCCGGATCCTCGCTCTTGAAGATGCCCGAACCGACGAACACGCCCTCGGCGCCGAGCTGCATGACCAGCGCCGCGTCGGCCGGGGTCGAGATCCCGCCGGCGACGAAGTTCACGACCGGCAGCTTGCCCTCGACGGCAACCTCCTTGACCAGCTCGTACGGCGCCTGGAGATCCTTGGCAGCGACGAACAGCTCGTCCTCGCGCATCGACTCGAGGCGGCGGATCTCGGCCAGGACGGCCCGCAGCTGGCGGACCGCCTCGACGATGTTGCCGGTCCCCGCCTCGCCCTTGGTCCGGATCATCGCCGCGCCCTCGTTGATCCGCCGGAGCGCCTCGCCGAGGTTCCGGCAGCCGCACACGAACGGCACCTTGAAGGCGTGCTTGTCGATGTGGTTCGTCTCGTCGGCCGGCGTCAGGACCTCGGACTCGTCGATGTAGTCGACACCGAGCGCCTCGAGGATCTGGGCCTCGACGAAGTGCCCGATCCGGGCCTTGGCCATGACCGGGATGGAGACCGCGTCCATGATCCCCTGGATCATCTCCGGGTCGGACATGCGGGCCACGCCGCCGGCGGCCCGGATGTCGGCCGGGACGCGCTCGAGGGCCATGACCGCGACGGCCCCGGCATCCTCGGCGATCTTGGCGTGCTCGGCCGTGACGACGTCCATGATGACGCCGCCCTTGAGCATCTGGGCAAGGCCCTTCTTGGTCGTCCAGGTGGACGTTTCAGCGCTCATGTGGGAACAGATCCCTCGACATCGGCGCGGCTCGATGGCTGCCTGCCCCGGGGTCCTCGCCCGCTCGGGCAGCCGGGCTTCGCGCGCGCCCGAAACTGGATTATCGCACGAGCCCGGTTCGATCCCGTCCGGCCGACGGTGTCAGCGAGCGACGGTTCGAATGACCCCCGACATGAGGCGCGTCGCCCGGCGCGCGCTGGTCGGCGAGAGGTGCGACAACGCGACCACGAGATCGAGGACATCCTCGTCCTCGAGCCCCTCGAGCAGCCTGACGAGGCGCATCACCGTGTCGTCGTCGATCTCGCCGAGGAGGCGCAGGCCCCGCTCCAGCTCCCGCGGCTCCAGCCGCGGAACCAGGCCGACGGCCCGATCGAACAGCCGGACGAACACGAGGAAGGTCGACAACCAGTCACGCAGCTGGGCCAGATCGCGATCATCCGGGCGACGTTTCGAGACCGCCGTCGCCTCGGCGGACGTCTGCTCGAGGATCTCGACGATCGGATCGCCCTCGCGCAGCTTTCGCTCCGCGACGACGCGCCCGAACCAGCGCCAGTGATCGCCCACCGCCTGGTAGGCGGCGCCGGCCGGCCCGCGCCGACCCACGCGCCGGGGCTCGGCCACACGTTCGATGAGGCCCCACGACTCGGCCTCGGCAAGCGCGAGGCTGGCGGCGCGATGGGACAGCCCGAGGGCCTCTCGAACCTCGCGCTCCGTCAGCGGCGCCTGGCGGGCCAGCAGGTAGGCCTGGACGCGGGCGATCGCGGGAGCCACGCCCCATGCGGCGCCCATCTCACCCCAGGCATCGGCGAGGCGAATACGGAGCGCCTCGGCCGAGGGCGAGGGCGTCGGCAGGGCATGCGGGGGCGCGGTGACCCTCGCGGTGGCGGTGCTCGTCACGATGGACAGCAGCCTACTCCTCCCGCCGAGAACTTGCCACTTGACGCTAGCACATTTTCGCCGTACAACAGCCAGCGAAACTGGCGCTTGTCGAGTAGCACGTAAAGGAGATCGCGATGGCGGCGCGTCCCGGGCTCATCGGCGTCGTCGCGCAGCTGATCTTCGCCGCGATGCTCGGCGCGATCGGGTTGCTGGTTGCCGAACCCTCGCCGGAGCCGCTGCCGCGCGGGGTCGCCCTCGGGCTTCTGCTCGCGGCGCCGGCGGCGGTCGGATGGCTTGGCACGGTCGCCGGCCGGCGTTCACTGCTGCTCGCCGCGATCGTCGCCGACCTGGCTGCGGTGCCGCTGTCGTTCACCGGGATCACGCTGCTGTTCCTCGTGCCCGCAACCCTCTTCGTCGCCGAGTCCGCGCGCGTCCCGCACCGGGACGAGGCGATCGGCGTCCGTCTCGGCCGCGCCCTCGTCGGTGCCGGCATCGCCGGCCTCCTCGTGGGGGCCGGGTTCGCGCTGCTCGCGCTGACCGAGCCGTTGTGCTGGACCGCCACGCCGGGCCCCGGCGGCCTGAGCTTCACGATCGTTCCGGAAACCGCGGGCGTCCAGATCGGCGGCGGACAATCGGCCGGCTGCAACAGCGCGGCACTGACCCTCCAGGGCATCGGCCTGGCCGCGGTGCTCGCGTTCGGCGCGATCGCGCTCGCGTTCCGAAGTGCCGGCGGCCGGCTCGGCCTCAGGGGGTCGTCGGGAGATCCACCACCGAGCTGAGCGCCGCCGCCGTGGCGACGAACAGCGGGTGCGTCCAGTCGATCTCGACCTCGCACGACGCGACCCGCTGGACACCCGCCGCGGCGTGGAACTCGAAGATGACCTCCTGGCCGTCGTAGGCGATCGGACAGGTGCCCGTGAAGGGCCGGCTTCGGATCGCGTCGTAGTCGGTCGCCTCGACCGCTGCCGCGAGGGCGGTCATCGCGCCACCATCGGCGCGTCCGAGCTCGTTCGGTGGCTTTGCGGCGGCGAGGATCCGGCCGTCGCGCTGGAGCACCCACTCGGCCTGGCACGCCCCCTCGGGGCACATCCCGCCTTCGAGGTGCACGGTGACCAGCGGGCCCGTGCCCGGGAGCACGTCGTCGAGCGTGCCGCTGCAGCCGGCCAGCGCGATGATCGCCACCACGACCCAGAGGGTCCCGAGGCGACGTGGGAATCGCGAGCGACCGGCCGACTGCATCGCCTTGATGGACGACGCAGCGCCCGCGGCGGTTCCCTTCGCGGCGACGGGTATCCTCCCGCCCATGCCCGTCCTTCGAAGCCGGCTCGATCCGACGAGCGGGGAGGCACGCGCCAACCTCGAGGCGATGACGGCGCTTGTCGCCGACCTCCGCGAGCGGACAAGGCGGGTCACGGAGCGAGGCGCGGGTGGCGATGAGCGGTCCATTGCCCGCCATCGAGAGCGTGGCAAGCTGCCGGTCCGCGAGCGAATCGACCGGCTGCTCGACCCGGGCAGCGCCTTCCTCGAGCTGAGCGCCCTCGCCGCCAACGGGCTGTACGACGACGAGGCGCCGTCGGCTGGGATCGTCACCGGCATCGGCCGCGTCGAGGGGACGATGTGCGTGATCGTCGCCAACGACGCGACGGTCAAAGGCGGCACCTACTACCCGATGACCGTCAAGAAGCACCTGCGGGCCCAGGAGATCGCGCTCGAGAACCGCCTGCCCTGTGTCTACCTGGTCGATTCGGGCGGCGCCTTCCTGCCGCTCCAGGCGGACGTCTTCCCGGACCGCGAGCACTTCGGCCGGATCTTCTTCAACCAGGCCCGGATGTCGTCGCTCGGCATCCCCCAGGTCGCCCTCGTGATGGGCTCATCCACGGCGGGCGGGGCCTATGTCCCGGCGATGAGCGACGAGACGGTCATCGTCCGCGGGACCGGCACGATCTTCCTCGGCGGCCCGCCGCTGGTGAAGGCCGCGACGGGCGAGGAGGTCTCGGCCGAGGACCTGGGCGGCGCCGAGGTCCATGCCCGGCACTCCGGCGTCGCCGATCACGAGGCGCTCGACGACGAGCACGCCATCGCGCTCGGTCGCTCGATCGTCCGGCACCTCGAACGCCGGCCGCCGCCACCGCCGTGGGACCGCCGCGAGCCCGAGCCACCGGCCGTCCCGCCTGAGGGCTCGGATGGCGTCGCCCACCTGTACGGCGCGATCTCGGCCGACGCCCGCAGAACCATTCCGGTGCGCGAGATCATTTCGCGCCTCGTCGACGGCTCGCGCTTCCACGACTTCAAGCCGCTCTACGGCGAGACCCTCGTCTGTGGCTTCGCCCACCTCGATGGCTGGCCCGTCGCGATCCTGGCCAACGACGGCATTCTGTTCAGCCAGTCGGCCCTCAAGGGCGCCCACTTCATCGAGCTGGCGGCGCAGCGTCGGATCCCGCTCGTGTTCCTCCAGAACATCACCGGCTTCATGGTCGGACGCGAGTACGAGGCCGGCGGCATCGCCAAGGACGGCGCGAAGCTCGTGACCGCGGTGGCGACCGCCGCCGTGCCGAAGTTCACGATCATGATCGGCGGCTCGTTCGGGGCCGGGAACTACGCGATGGCCGGCCGCGCCTACGGGCCGCGGTTCCTGTGGACCTGGCCGAGCTCGCGGATCAGCGTCATGGGCGGCCAACAGGCCGCCCGGGTCCTTTCGACCGTCCGGGAAGCCTCGCTCGAAGGCGGCCGTTGGCCGTCGGACGCCGAGCGGGAGGCGTTCGAAACCCCGATCCTCGAGACGTACGAGCGCGAGGGCTCGCCGTACTTCGCGACCGCCCGGCTGTGGGACGACGGCGTCATCGACCCGCTCGACACTCGCCGCGTCCTGTCGATCGGCCTCGAGGCCGCTCTCCACGCGCCGATCCCCGACACGAAGTTCGGTGTCTTCCGGATGTAGGTCACGGCCCCGGCGGTTCATGGGCAGCCGAGTTCCGGCCACCTGCACGCCCGGGGAACGGTAGACAGGAAGGTCAGGGGTTACCGTGCGCGAGGACACCCCGGAAACCCGGAAACCATCCCCGCCCGAACGTGGCAAGGAACATCGAACACTCCGTCGTGGCCCATCTCGCCCCCGAACCGGCTGCTGGTCTTGACTACGGTGCTGGGGATGTGCAGGTGGCATGAAACCGCGCCGGCCGGGGACTGCGGGGCGCCGGCCCTGCAACACTCGGGTCGCCACGGGAACGACGTCGTCCTGGTTGACGCTGATGGGCGGGTCGTCGGGAGGACCGGCGACTTGGTCGAGTTCGCCGGCGGAGTCGGAGTCGACGCTATCTTCGGAGCCTGCTGGGGCTAGCTGATCACCTGGTCCCACCGCGCGGCGATTGGATATCGTCGCGGGGTGACGATCCACGACGCGGCGGCGCGCGGGTTCGAGGCGGCCGCCGCTGCGTACGAGCGGGGGCGGCCGGCGTATGCGGCGGAGGCGGTCGAGCACTTGGTGCGAGCGCTCGGCATCGGGGCGGGCCGGCGCGTGTTGGATCTCGCAGCGGGCACCGGCAAGCTGACGCGGGCGCTCGTGCCAAGCGGCGCGGAGCTCGTGGCCGTCGAGCCGGTGGCGGCGATGCGAGCGCGGCTGGCCGAATCGGTCCCCGGCGCCGAGGTCCTCGAGGGCACGGCCGAGGCGATCCCGCTGCCTGGTGGGAGCGTCGACGCGGTCGTTGTCGGGCAGGCGTTCCACTGGTTCGAGGGCGAGCGGGCTCTGCGTGAGATCCACCGGGTCCTGCGGCCGGGCGGTGGGCTCGGGCTGATCTGGCAATCGCGTGACCCGCAGCAACCGTGGCAGCACCGCCTCGAAACCCTCATCGACCGCCTGGCGAAGGACGAGCCGCGATTCCGGACCGGCGAGTGGCGCCCGGCCTTCGAGACGACGACCCTCTTCGAGCCGCTCCGGGAGGCCGAGTTCCGGAACATCCAGCGCGGCGGGTCGGAGGCGCTCGTCGACCGCGTCGCCTCGATCAGCTACGTCGCCGCTGCGCCGGACGAGGCACGGGACGCCGTCCTCGCCGAGCTCCGCCGGCTCCTCGCGACCGACCCCGACACCGCCGGCGCCGCGGAGATCGAGCTGCCGTACGTCACGAACGTGTACTGGACGACGAGACGCGAGCCCATCCGACACCTCGGCTAGGCTCCGCGGCGTGATTCGCGTCTCCCGCCTGTCGATCGCGCCGGTTCGAAGCCTGGGGCTGCAACATCCTCGCTCGATCGAGCTCACGCCCGACGGTGTCGCCGAGGACCGCCGCTTCTACCTCATCGACCACTCCGACCGCCTGGTCGACCGCCTCGTCGCGCCCGGCCTCGCTCGCGTCGGCGCCTGGACCGACCCCGCGGCGACGCGCCTCCAGCTGACGATGCCCACCGGCGAGGTCATCGACGACGAGGTCGTCCTCGGGGAGGCGATCGAGACGACCGTCCACAAGCGGATGGCCGCCGGCCACGTCGTCGAGGGACCCTGGGCGGAGGCGCTCGAACCGTATGCCGGGCGGCCGGTTCGGATCATCCGTTGTGACCGGATCGGCGGGACGCGGATCCCCGTCGGCTGGGACCGCGTCCGGAACGGCGTGAGCCTCGTGTCGGATGGATCCCTGCGCGTGCTCGCGGCGCGGCTCGGCGTCGAGGCGCTCGACGCGCGCCGCTTCCGGATGCTCATCGAGCTCGAGGGCGCCGAGCCGCACGAGGAGGACGGCTGGATCGGCCGCGGGGTCCAGATCGGCTCGGCCGTCCTGCGGATCACCAAGCCCGATGGCCGCTGCGCGATCACGACCCAGCATCCCGACACCGGCATCCGCGACCTCGACACGCTCCGCGCGATCATCGCCTACCGCGGCCTCCGCGACGGTCGCAAGGTCGACTTCGGTGTCCTCGGTGAGGTCGCGGTGCCGGGCCGCGTGTCGCTTGGCGACGCCGTGGCGATCGTCGACGCCGAGGCCGGCATCCCCGCTTGATGGGCGACTACGACGCTCTCCGGCGTGCCGAGCGGGACCGGCTCGAAGCCTTCGCGTCCGCCTTCGAAAACGTCGATCCGCTCGACTACGAGCGCTTCGCCGCCACGTCGGACGACGGTGGCGAGCTGGAAGGGGCACGCGCCTCGGCGATGGCTGCCCTTGCGACCGACTCACGCCGCCGGGCAGTCAAGCGCGCCGTCGCGTCGTTCCGAACCGCCTCGGAGCGCGCGCTCGCCCAGCGGCTGCCCGCGTTTCAGATGCTGTTCGCCGGCTTCGGGCAGGCGCCGCGGGCCGAGGATCGCGTCCGCTTCCAGCAAGGGCTGGAGCGGGCGGTCGTGGCGGCCATCGTCTGGGATGAGCTCACGGCTGGCGAGCGCGACCTGCTCGCCGGGCCGTGGGCCACGCTCCTCCGAAACGCGCTGGACGGTCGCTAGCCTCCGACCCGGGCCGCCTGGTCGGCGCCCTCGCGGATGCCCCACGGCGACCCGTAGTCGTTGAGCAGCTGGAGGAACGGCACGGGATCGAAGGCCTCCGGCCCGAGGACGCCGGCACCAGCCCAGACGCCGGTCGCCAACAGCTCGAGCGCAACGACGGGGTTGACGGCGGTCTGCCAGACGACCGCCTGCGACCCGTACTCGGCCATCGACCAGGCGTTGTCGACGACGTGGTAGAGGTAGACCTCCTTCGGCCGCCCATCCTTGCCCGTGCCGGTCACCCACGTCCCGGCGCAGGTCTTGCCGCTCATCTTGTCGCCGAGCGTCGCCGGATCGGGCAGGACGGCCGCGACGACGTCGCGCGGTGAGACCTCGGCGCCGCCGACGCGGACCTTCCCGGTCCGATCGAGGCCGAGCTTGTGGAGGACCTTCAGGACCTCGATGAACTCGTTGCCGAGTCCGTACTTGAAGGTGACGCGACGCGCCTTGACCCAACGCGGGATCAGGAGCACCTCCTCGTGCTCGACGTTGACGCACTCGACCGGGCCGATGCCCTCCGGGAAGTCGAACACCTCGGGCTCGCTGAAGGGCGGCGTCGTGAACCAGCCGCGGCCCTGCTCCCAGATCACCGGCGGGTTGAGGCATTCCTCGATCGTCGTCCAGATCGAGAACGACGGCGCGAAGTCGTAGCCCTCGACGACGAGGTTCGCCCCGTCGCGGACGCCGACCTCGTCGATCGTCTCGAACAGCTGGTCGGCGGCGTAGCGGGCGAAGATGTCCGACAGGCCCGGCTCGACCCCGATCCCGACGAGCGCCAGCAGGCCCTGCGACTCCCACTCGGCGGACAGCGCGAACTGCTCGTCGCCGAGCTTCACGCCCGACTCCTGGTGAGGCCGCTCGGGGTGTGGCTTCGAGAGCGACATCGCCATGTCGAGGTAGTGAACGCCCGCTTCGAGGCAGGCCTCGAAGATCGGCATCACGAAGCGCGGATCAACCGCGTTGAGGACGTGGGTGATCTTCCGGTCCCGGATGAGGGCCGCCATCGCCGCCCGGTCCGAGGCGTCGATGCGGGCCGCGCTGACGCGTGGGTCGGCCGCGCGCTTGGCGACCGCCATGGCGCGCGATTCGTCGTAGTCCGCGACGACGAGGCCCTCGAAGAAGTCTCGGCGGAGTGCCGTTGGAACGAACGCGCTGCCGACGCCGCCGGCGCCGATGACAAGGATGCGCATGGGCTGAGTATCCTCCGTCCGTGGCGCAGATTCCCGGCCTCCGTGTCGAGCGCACCGGCCCCGGCGGCGTGATCGCCCGGGTGACGCTCTCGCGACCCGAGCGGCGCAACGCGTTCGATGCCTCGCTGATCGCCGACCTTCGCTCGACGTTCGCCGGGCTCGAGCGCGAGGCGCCGTCCGACCTCCGGGCGGTCGTCCTGGCCGGCGAGGGCGAGGTTTTCTGCGCCGGCGCCGACATCGACTGGATGCGCGCCGCGATGGCCCTCGACGTCGAGGGCAACGAGCAGGACGCGATGGCGATGGCCGACATGTTCGAGACGCTCGACACGTGCCCGGTGCCGGTCATCGCCCGGGTCCAGGGCGCGGCGCTCGGCGGCGGCATGGGCCTGTGCGCCGTGGCCGATTACGTGGTGGCCGAGTCGGGGGCGCGGTTCGGGTTCACGGAGACGAGACTCGGGATCCTGCCGGCGGTCATCTCGCCGTTCGTCATCGCCAAGATCGGCGAATCGCACGCCCGGGCCCTGTTCCC
>QKHE01000011.1 GCA_003250155.1 Chloroflexota bacterium
GGTTCGGCGGTGTCGAGAAGCTGCTCGGCTGGGTCGACGACGCCGGCGTCGTCGTGACCAACGACGGCTTCGAGGGGCTCGGCGACGTCGCGGTCGGCATGCTCCTGCTTGCGCCCGACGAGGCGACCGCCGTGGCTCGCGTCGAGAACGTCAGAAGCCTGCTCGCCCTCGCCGCGCTCGGCGGCGCCGTCGAGCTCGAGACGACGACGATCAACGGTGTCGAGGTCACCACGGTGACCCTGGTGGAGGCGGCCGGCCTGCCGGCCGACCAGCCGCTCCAGATCCGGTTCGCGGTGGCCGGGCGGCTCGTGATCATCGGCACGTCGGAGGACCTCGTCGGCGCGATCCTGGCCACCGACGGCGACGGCTCGCTCGCCCGGAGCGAGGCCTTCGGACGGGCGATGGCGCGCGGCCTGGCGAACCCGAGCACGAGGCTGTACCTCAGCATCGAGAGCGCGATCTCGTTCGGGGAGCTCTCGCTCCCGGCCGAGGCGGCCTCGGCGTTCCGGACCGACATGCTGCCGTACATCGGGCCGATCGAGGCCATCGACATGAGCGCGACCGAGGGCCCGGATGGAGCCCGGGCACGGATCGTGATGACCGTAGGCGAACCCGGACAACCGTAGGAGGAGGAACCCAGCGCATGGCCGTTCGAATCAGGCTGACTCGCGTCGGCGCGACGAAGCAGCCCAGCTATCGCGTCGTCGTGGCCGACAGCCGCAGCGCGCGCGACAGCCGCTCGATCGAGACGATCGGGCACTACAACCCCCGGACGGACCCGATCGAGCTGAACATCGACGAGGACAAGGCCAAGGCCTGGCTCGCCAAGGGCGCGACGCCATCCGACACCGTCGCTCGCCTGTTCCGCCGCGTCGGCGTCCTGCCGGCCGAGAAGGAGGCCGCCAAGTGAGCGCCCGCGAGCTCGTCGAATACGTGGCCAAGACCCTCGTCGACGACCCCGACGCCGTCGAGGTCACCGAGGTCGAGGAGGACGGCCAGACCGTGCTCGAGCTGCACGTCGCCGAGGACGACATGGGCAAGGTCATCGGTCGCAACGGCAGCGTTGCCAAGGCGCTGCGGACGCTGCTCAAGGTCACCTCGGCCCGCCAGGGCACGTCGGTGACGCTCGAGATCGTCTGACGGAGCGCGCCACGGATCGCGCCATTCCCGACACGGATCGGGTCGTCGTCGCCCGGGTTCGCGGCCTCCACGGCCTGCACGGGCGCCTTCGCGTCGAGGTCCTGACCGACCGGCCCGAGGAGCGCTTCGTCGTCGGCCGGATCCTGCGTCCGGAAGGCGGCGACCGCATCCTGACGATCGATTCGGCATCGCCGGTGGCCGACGGCCCCGGTTGGTGGCTGACGTTCCGCGAGGTGGCGGACCGCGCGAGCGCCGAGGCGCTCCGGGATGTCTATCTCGAGGCCGAGGTCGCGCGCGACGAGGTCCTCGGGCCGGGCGAGGTCTTCTGGCACGAGGTCGTCGGCGCCCGGGTGGTCGACCAGTCGGGGCGCGAGCTCGGCGTGGTCGGCGACGTCTACCGCGCCGGCGTGGCCGAGGTCTACGTCGTCCGCGATGGCCCGGTCGGCGAGTTCGACCTGCCGGCCGTCAAGGACGTGATCCGCGAGTTCACGCCCGAACGGGGCGTGATCGTCGTCGACGCGGCCGTGCTGGCCCTCGAGGAGGCGGCCGTCGACACCCCGCGCCCCGCGGCGCCCGCGAAGCGGCGGCCGCGCTGGTCGCGTCACGGCAAGGCCGGCGGACGCCGTCCCGCGGGCGATACCGCGACGGGGGCCTCGGGGTGACGCTCGAGATCGACGTCGTCTGCCTGTTCCCGGCGATGGTCGATGCGCCACTGTCCGACAGCATCCCCGGCCGGGCCCGCGAGCGAGGCCTCGTCGAGCTGCGGATCCACGACCTGCGGCGCTGGGGCCTCGGACGGCACCACAACGTCGACGACGCGCCGTACGGCGGCGGCGCCGGGATGGTCCTCCGGCCGGAGCCGATCGCGGCCGCGCTCGACGAGCTCCGACGACCCGAGTCGACGGTCGTCCTGCTCGATCCCGGTGGGCGGGTCTTCTCGCAGTCCGTCGCCGGCGACCTTGCCGAGCTGCCCCACCTGGTCATCGTCTGCCCGCGCTACGAGGGCGTCGACGATCGCGTTCGTGGCCTCGTGGACCTGGATCTCTCGATCGGCGACTACGTGCTGAGCGGCGGTGAGCCGGCGGCGGTCGTGCTCGTCGACGCGCTGACCCGCCTCGTGCCGGGGGTCATCGAG
>QKHE01000009.1 GCA_003250155.1 Chloroflexota bacterium
AAGGCAACGGGGTCTCCGGACGTCAGCCCGACCTCGGCGAGGTGCTCGGGGTTGAGCGAGTCGGCCGACAGGAACACGTCGGCCATCGCGCCCTGCTCGATCTGGATCCGCAGCGCGGCCGACGAGTCGGCCGCGACCGTCAGCTTGACGTTCGGGTGGTCCGACTCGTAGACGGCCTTCGCCGCCGCCAGGACGTCACGCAGCGATGCGGCACCGAACACGACCAGCTCGACCCGGTCGCCGGACGGCACGACGGGGGTGGTGAACGGCGCCTCGGTGATGACCGGCGGCTCGGACTCCCCCACCCCACCGCCACAGCCGAGCAGGACGCTGGCCAGGACGGCGCACGCCGCCCACCGGAATGACATCGCGGCGCGTCAGCGTGACGGCACTTCGACGACGACGTTCGTCGCCTTGACGACGCACACGGCCTCGTCGCCGACTCGAAGGCCGAGGTCGCCGACGGCCTCGGCGGTCATGAGGCTGACGAGCCGATGCGGGCCCGCCTGCACCTCGACGACGGCGGCCACGCGGTCGACCTCGACGCGCGTGACCACGCCGTGGAAGCGATTCCGGGCCGACTGGGCGCGGATGGGCCGGTCCGCCTGGGCCCGCCGCCGCTCGCCGAGCAGCCGTCGGACGTCCTCGAGGGACACGAGCCGCTGGCCGCCGTCGGTCCGCCGGGCCCGGAGCCGGCCGGCCCGCTCCCAGCGCCGCAGCGTCTCGACCGACACGCCGAGCATCTCGGCCGCCTCGCCAATTCGAACGTCGACCGTATCCATGAGCAGATATTGTCTGCTCAGAAAGCCACCGTGTCTATATATCCGACAGATCGGGGGAAGCGGCTCAGCCGCGCAGATCCCGTCGCGCGAAGGCCCACGTGCCGACGATGATCCCGCCGATCGCCAATACGATCGAGGCGACGATCCCGACGGGATCCCAGACGCCAACCATCGGCTGACCGTAGTGCGACGTCAGGGCGAGGTCGCGAACGAGATCGGGCAGGCCCAGCAGCGGACCGAGCAGCTGCACGAACCACGTCACGATGACGAACACGACGACGAACGCAGCGGCCCGACGCGTACCCAGGAGACCGCCGACGGCGTGGCCGATCCCGACGAGCGCCGCGGCGTACAGGCCCAGCACGAGCGCCCCGACGAGCGGCGTCCCCAGTTCGCTGCCGCTGCTCGCGACGCCGAACCCGATCCCGACCGCCGTCAGAGCGACGAACAGCATCACGCTCACGAGCATCCCAACGCCGCCGGCGATCGCCCAGCGCGCCCGCGCCAGCGGCGACGCCAGGACCATCTCGAGCCGCCCGGACGTCTCGTCCGACGCCCAGCCGGACACGAACGTGGCGGCCGCCAGCCCGGCGAGGATGACGCCGAACTCGACGAACAGCAGCTGCAGGAAGCCCCCGGCCGATGCGTAATCGACGTTCGGGAAGACCGTCGAGAGGATCTCCACGAACTGCGGCGATTCGGCCAGCTGATCCATGAACCCGCGGGCCGCGCCGCCGAGGACGAGCCCGAAGAAGCCGATCCCGACGCCCCACGAGATCGCGGCGCCGAGGTTGCCGCTGATGGCCCGTCCGACGGGCCCGCCGAGCCCCAGCAACGCGCGCGGCAGCGACGGCGACGGGAGCGCCGCGGTCGAGCCGATATCGCGACGGGCGAACGCCTCGACCCCCACGGCGAGCAGAGCGACCGCGGCGACCGCCACCAGCGCGACCGCCGGCCAGTCGTATTCGCCACCGAGGGCGACATGGTTCTGGGTCCAGCCCCACCACGTCAGGTTCGCGAATGGCGCGAGCTCCGGGACGGGCTGCTGGTAGCCGTTCAGGATGAAGCCGGCGAACATGAAAGCGCCGGAGATGCCGGCCGCCGCGCCCCGGCCGACGAACGGCCCGAGGGCGAATGCCAGCGCGCCCGCGGCGAGCGCCATCAGCCCCAGCCAGCTGGCGTAGCCGAAGGCCGACAGGGCGCTGATCTCGTCACCCGGCAGCACGGGGAAGGCGCTGCCGGCGAACGTGATCGAGGCGAACGTCACGAGCACGGCCACGCTCAGCATCAGGACATGGCCCGACAGCTTCTCGATCGCGATCCAGCGCCGGGATCGACCGGTCGCGGCGATGAACTCGAGGCTGCCGCGCTGGGCCTCCCCGGCCAGCGTCCCCGACAGCGCGAGGATCGACCACATGCTGACGATGAGCGGGAAGAACGTGCCGTACTTGTACTGGAGGTAGCCGCCCAGGGTGCCGACGTTCACGACCTTGCCGGCGAGGCCCTGGAGGATCGGCGGGACGGCCGCCACGAGGGCGTCGATCTCGGCCCGCGAGGCGGGCGTGTTGAACTCGGTGACGATGGCCTTGCTGACGCCGACGAACACCAGGCCGAGGAGACCGGCGGTGATGATCGTCGCGCGTCGCGAGTCGCGGATCGTCTTGGCGAAGATGCTGCCGAAGCCGTAGATCCGGCTCCACGTCGAGGGGCCGCGCGGGACGGCCTGCGTCGCGGCGGTCATCGGGCAACCGCCTCGACGGCGGTCTTGCCGTACTCGGCCAGGAAGGTCTCCTCGAGCGACGGCTCGCGGCTGACGAAGTCGGCCAGGTCGTAGGCCGCCGCGGCCCTGACGACGGGCATGATGCTGCCGGCGACCCGCATCCGCAGGATGTGGTCCTCGGCAACGACGTCGGACACGCCGGGCAGCGAGGCGAAGGCCTCGACGGGCGCGCCGTTGGTGAAGACCAGCTCCACCTGGTGGTGCGCCAGGTCGCGCAGGGAGTCCGTCCGGTCGACGCGGGTCAGCCGGCCCTCGCGGATGATCGCCACCCGGTCGCAGGTCTTCTCGACCTCGGACAGGATGTGCGACGACAGGAAGACCGTTCGGCCCTCCGCCTTCGCGTCCCGGATGACGCCGTAGAACTCCTGCTGGATCAGCGGATCGAGGCCCGAGGTCGGCTCGTCGAGCAGCAGCAGGTCCGGTCGGTGCTGGAGCGCGATGACGAGGCCGATCTTCTGCTTGTTGCCCTTCGAGTACTCGCGGAAGCGGCGCGATGGGTCAACGTCGAGGCGCTCGATCAGGTTCGCCTGGTAGGCCCGGTCGACGCCGCCCCGGAGGTTGGCGAAGTAGTCGATCGTCTGGCCGCCGGTGAGCTTGTCGTACAGCACGAACTCGCCGGGCAGGTAGCCGGTCCGGCGATGGATCGCGACCGGGTCAACGGTCGTGCCGATGCCGAAGATCGTGGCCGTGCCGCCCGTGGGCCGGATGTGGTCGAGCAGCGTCCGGATCATCGTCGTCTTGCCCGCGCCATTCGGGCCGAGGAAGCCGAACGCCTCCCCCTCGGCGACCTCGAGATCGACGTCGATGATGCCGCGATGGCGGCCGTAGGACTTGGTGAGCTTGTCGGTCTGGATGACTGTCGTCATTGGGTTCCTCTCGGGGACGGGCTCGTCCCCCGCGAATGGGCTCAGCTCGCCTTCCCGACCGCCGCGCGCTCGGCGATGAACCGCTCGAGGGTGGCCGGGATCTCGCGCTCGATGTGGGCCACGAAGTCGTGGGCCTCTTCGAGCCGCGCGCGCACCGGCGGCGGCTTGCCACTGATCGCCTCGAGGCCGCCCTCGAGGATCAGGCGCAGCCGGCGGTAGATGCTGCCGGCGTTGGCGACGAAGGCCAGGAACGTGCCGGGGGGCGCGCTCAGGTACTCACGCCGATCACCGCGCCGCCGAGCGCGGCGGATGAAGCCGATCGGCTCGAGGAGGCGGACGGTGCCGCTGATCGCGCCGCGACTGGCATGCAGCGCCTGGGCGACCGTCTCGGCCGGCTGTTCCTGCGGGTCGCAGATCAGGAGATAGCCCCAGACGCGCCCCGCCATCGGCGTCATGCCGTAGGTCGCGAGGTACTGGCCCATCGCCTCGACGAAGGCGGCCTCCTCTTCCGTCATGGCGAAGACGGTAGAAGGTTCCGTACTTTCAGTCAATACGGAACTCTATGAATCCGCGGCGCCTCCGGCGTCGCTCGCATCGGCCCGCCGGCCGGCCAGCAGCGCGCGCGCCGCGTCGGCCGAGCCGGGCGCGGCGAAGACCGAGATGCGGTCACCGGCCGCGAGGATGACGTCGCCGCGCGGGACGACGAGCGCCCCACCCCGCTCGACCGCGACGACCACGACGTCGGGCGGCCAGGGCACCTCGGCGATCGACTGCGTCGCGAGCACCGACGACGCGTCCAGGTCCGACTCGAGCATGACCCCGCCGGCCCCCAGGCCGCGGACCTGGCGGACGTTGCCGGCCAGCGCCCGACGGTAGGCGCTCATCGCGTCGCGGGCCGAGAGCACGCCCAGCAGCCGGCCGTCGGCCACGACCGGGGCCCAGCTGGCGCGGGCGTCGGCCAGCGCGCCGAGTGCGTCGTCGAGGCCGTCATCGGGCGAGATCACCGGGTTGCCGTCGACGAGGTCGCGCATCGACGCATCGTCCGCGGCCGTCGCCAGGGCAGCGGTGTCGACGACGCCGCGGAAGGACCCGTCGGCAGCGAGGACCGGCGCCCCGGGCAGGCGCGCGGCCGCGAGGCGGGACCGCGCCTCGGGCACGCTCGTGTCGGATCGAAGCACGACGCGCGGCGCTCGCGCCGCGTCGCCGGCCGGGATCGACGACATCAACGGCATCGCGAAGCGGAAGCGATGGGCCGGCGAATCCGCCCGCGTCCGCAGCTGGCTGCGGTACATCGAGTGGTCTCCGACGATCAGCGTCGCGATGCCGATCGCGATCATCGCCGGGGCGAGCATCGCGAGGTTGCTCGTCATCTCGGCGACCATCAGCATCACCGCCAGGGGCGCGTGGGCGACGCTCCCGAAGAGCGCCATCATCGCCACGATCACGAACGGCGACGGATCCGCCGGCATGGCCGGCGCGATCGGCTCGAGCAGCCGCCAGATCCCGGCGCCGAGCAGGCCGCCGATGACGATGCCCGGGCCGAAGATGCCGCCCGAGCCGCCCGAGCCGATCGACAGCCCGGTCGCCAGGATCTTGGCGAACGGCAGGACGAGGACGATCCCCAGCGGGATGGCGAGGAGCGTCTCGCGGTCGAGGCCGGCCTGCGCCCAGCCGTAGCCGGTGCCGAGCACGCCCGGCAGGGCGACGCCGATGCAGCCGACCAGGAAGCCGCCGATCGCGGGCCGGATCTCCCGCGGCAGGCGCGAGGCGCGGAACCACCGGCCGATGCCCTCGAAGCCGACGATGTACATGCGGCCGACGATGCCCGCGGCGACGCCGATCAGCGCGTAGTACAGGAGCTGGCGCGGATCACCGAACTCGGCGCCCGTGGCGCGGCCGAAGATCGGCGAGAAGCCGATGAGCGTCCCGAAGACGGAGAAGGCCACAACCGAGGCGACGAATGACGGGACGAGCGCATCCGATTCGACGTCTTCGCGGTACGGGATCTCGGCGCCGAGCACGGCGCCGCCGAGCGGCGCCCGGAAGATCGCCCCGATCCCGGCGGCCATGCCGGACGCGACCGCGATCCGGGCGTCGCGGGCATCGAGGTCGAGCACGCGGGCGACGTACGAGCCGAAACCGGCGCCGATCTGGGCGGTCGGACCCTCGCGGCCGCCCGACCCGCCCGAGCCGATCGTGATCGCCGAGGCGACGAGCTTGACGATCGGGATGCGGGCGCGGACTCGCCGCGCGCCATGGTGGAAGGCCGCGATGGCCGCGTCCGTGCCGTGACCCTCGGCCTCCGGCGCGAGGCGGAAGACGATGATTCCCGAGATCAGGCCGCCCAGCGCGACGACCAGCGGCAGGGCCCACGGGCGGACCGCGTCGACGATCGGGCTACCGCCCTCCCCCACCGGCGTCGATGGCTGGAACCCGGCGAGGACGCCCAGGAACAGGCTGGATGCCAGGTCGAGAGCGACGAAGAACACGGCCGCGCCGATGCCGGCGATGACGCCGATGGCCGCCCCGAGGACGATCCATTTGCGCAGGTAGGCGGTATCGCGAAGACGACGCCGCGTCCGATCCAGGAGGTGAGATGAGGGGATCCTCATGCAGGGACGTCGGGCAGGCGCGATCGCCGCTCGGGGGCGGTGGAATCCGGGACGCTGGCGCTGGCTGCCGTCATCTCCAAGACGATACCCGAAAGATTGCCAGGTGGCTATTATCTGACGTTCGCCGCGGCGGCCGTCGGCTCAACGCAGGGAGGTCGCGATCGCCTGCGCGGTTTCGAGGTCGGCGGCTCCCTCGACGCGGTACGTCACGCCGCCGGCGTTCCAGGCGAGGACGTTACCGGCCAGGCGGATCGAGTCGACGACGACCTGGTCCGTCTCGTCGGCGTACCCGATCTCGTGGAGCCCACCGGCGATCCAGTAGCCGGCCGCGCCGTTGACCGTGACCCGTTCGAACGTCGTCGCCGACTCGATGAACTTGACCACCAGCCGGTCGTCGAGCGTCGCCGGCAGCTGGGTGATGAGGATCGAGACGGACGGCGTGGCGCCGGCCGGATATCGATCCGTGGGCCGGTAGACGAGGCTGGCCAAACGGACTCCGGGAGGCAGGACGCGGACGGCGGCGATGGGGTCGTCGAGGCCGACGTCCTGCGGCACGACGACGTGGAAGCCGGCCTCCTCGTCCAGCGACTCGAGCGGAACGGCTCGGCCCAGGCGGAGGGCATCGATGGGGTTCGATGGCTCACCGATGGTGTCGCTCGCGGCCGGCGAGGACGGCGCCGAACCGGGTGGCTCGCCGAAGATGAACTGCAGCCCGGGCAGTCCGATACCCAGCGCGGCGGCGAGGCCGGTCAGGAGCAGCACGGCGCCCAGGGCGATCAGGACGGCCCGTCGGGCGGGCCGACCGAAGGGCCGAACGGCCCAGCCGCGCCGCGGCTCGCCGGCCTCGATCCGCAGCCGCGCGGCATGCGCCGGATCGACGCGCGTCCGCGGAGCTTCGAGCGCCCCGCCCAGGTCATGGAGTGCGATCTCGAGCTCGGTCTCGCGGTGTCGCTCGAGGTGGCTCACGACAGGCCCCCGCGGCCGAGAACGCGCCGTAATCGCTCGAGGGCTCGTGACTGGCGTGACTTCACGGTCCCGCGCGGAACGCCGAGGACCTCGGCGGTCTCGGCCTCGCCAAGCTCCAGGAAGAACCGGTAGCCGAGCACCAGCCGGTCGTCAGCGCGGAGCCGGCCCAGCGCCGCGAGCAGCGCCGCCCGGCGCTCCTGGACGAGGACCGCCGCCTCGGGCGACGGGGCCGCGTCGTCTCCGCGGCGGTCCTCGGCGAGCCGCAGCGCGAGCCCCTCCCGGCGCCCCGCGGAGCGCCGTCGGTTGCGCGCCTCGTTGGCGACGATCCGCAGGATCCAGGGCCGAAATGCCGCGCCAGCTCGGAAGCGACCAAGGGCGGCATGGGCTTTCACGAAGGCCTCCTGCACGGCGTCCTCTGCCTCGGCGGCATCGTGGGTCAGGAGCGCGGCGGTCCGGAGCGCCAGATCCTGGTGGCGACGAAGGAGGTCCTCGTAGGCCACGACGTCACCCTGCTTCGCGCGTCCGATCAGCTCCGACTCTTCCGTTGGGCGGCCCTCCGAACGGTTGGTCGCGCAGCCCTACTCGCTGCGACGCCGGGTGGCGAACCATAGCCCAGCGCCGCCGAGGAGGAGGCCGAGCAGCCCGACGCCGGCCGCCACCGTCCCGCTGTTCGACGGCTCGCCCGGTTGCGGGCCCGAGGGCTCCGAAGCCGCTGTAGACGTCGCCACGTCGCCCACGACGATGGCACCCGCCATGCCCGGATGGATGGAGCACGCGTATGGGTAGATGCCGGGCCGGTCGAATCGATACGACACGTTCGCGCCTGCCGCGAGCTCGACCTCGCGCGAGCCCCACTCGCCGTTCGCGCCGGTGATGAGGTGGCTGAACGGCCCGTCGTTCACGAAGGTGACCGTCGTCCCCGGTTCGACGTACGTCACCGTCGGGGCGAAGTCACAGGCGTTCGTCGAGACGCGGCTGGCCGTCGCCTCGCTGGCCGGGGGGACCTCGTAGCTGTGGAAGCACGGGTTGCCGGCCGCGGCGGGGCCGGCCCCGAATGACGCGGCGAAGGCCGCTCCGGCCACGAGCGTGGCGGGGATCGCCAGCCTGGTGATGCGGGATGCCATGGAAGGACCTCGGGCTGCGGTTGGTGCCTGTCACTCCCCCTACACCGGAGGCGGCCCGGAGGTTCCCGGCCGCGAGCGACATCCGTCAGCCCGGCGGAGCGTGGCCCGCCGCGGCACGCGAGCTGGTCCCCCGCTCAGGTCGCCCCACCGACCGCGAACCCGCCAGCGCGCAGTCGCTCGACGGTGTCCGGCACGGCCTCGAGGATCGCCGCGATCGGAGCGTCGAGCCGCCGGATCTGATCGAGTGGCCGGACCCAGCCGGCACGGGCGTCGGGGTTGACCGGCGTCTCGCCGTACATCCTTGCGAGGATCTCCTGGACCTCGACCGATAGCAGGAAATCGACGAACCGTTTTGCTTCCGCCGGATGGCGGCAGCCCTGCAGCACGGCCACCGTGTGGGCCTCGACATGCGTCCCGGGATCGTCTGGGCCCTGGTCGAGCCAGGCTTCGCCGACCGCATGGCCCTCGAGGTGGAAGACGTGGACGTTGGAGGCATTGGCCAGCGCGGCAGCTAGGCCTTCATCGACGAGGGCGTCGCGGGTGTCCTTGTTCGACTCGTACACCCGAAGCCGATTGGCGGTCAATCCATCGACGAAACCATCGAGCCACGCCGGCCCGCGACTGACCGCCAGCGCCGCGAAGTGCGCGACCGTCGTCGTTTCCACGAGCGACGCGCACGCCAGGGCGTCACGAAATCGCGCTTCGAGGAGGTCCTCCAAGCGACGCGGCCAGGCGGCGCTGTCGGGCAGGACGCGGCGGTTGACCATCACGACGCGCGGCCACGCCGTGAAGGACAACCAGGCGTAGTCGGCGGCCCGAAGCCACGGCGCATACCGCTGGGCGACCGGCGCGGGGTATGCCTCGAACACGTCGGCGCCGCGGACTGCCTCGACGGCCAGCTGGCTGTTCGTCAGCAGCAGGTCTGCCCGGGGCTCGCGACGCTCGGCCACGACCCGCGCCCCGACGTCATGGTGGTAGACCTTCTCGACCAAGACCTCGACGCCGGTCAGCTGGCGGTACAGGTCGTAGACCGGAGCGAGCTCCGGGCGGTTGCGGCCCGAGTAGATGACGAGCTCGCGGTCGGGCATCATTCCGCCTCCCGATTCTCTGCCCGCCCGGCCGCGCGACTTCGCTCGCGCGCTGCCTCCTCGGGCGGCCGGATGCGACGGAACGTGGCGTAGACGAGTACGTCATAGACGATCTTGAGGCCGCCGGCGATGAGGAATGGGGCGCCGAGCGCGGCGACGCTGAAGGCGAACCCGCTGATCGCCGGGCTGACCGCGCTGGCTGCGCTGCGCGCGACGTTGGTGATTCCGGCGGTAGCGGTCCGCTCGTCGGGGTCGACGACCGCCATCGTGTATGACTGGCGGGTCGGCACGTCCATCTGCGACACGCTCATCCGGGCAAGGAAGAGCGCCACCGCCAGCCAGGCCGACGGCGCGAGCGGCACCAGCATGAGCAGGACGTTGGACGGCAGGTGCGTGAAGACCATCGTGTTCAGCAGACCGATCCGCTCGGCCAGCCAGCCGGCGGCGAGCAGCGACAGCCCGGACAGCACGCCGACCCAGAAGAAGATGACCCCCAGCACCTCCGGGCTGAGGTCCCATCGGAGGTTGAACCAGAACGCGACCAGGGAGTGCACGACGAAGCCGCCGGCGAAGGCGTCGAGGGCGAACAACGCCGAGAGCCTCGCGACCATGCCTCTCGAGCGATGGATCCCGACGAATCGGCGCTCGGCCTGCAGCTTCACGACCTCGACGCCGTCCGACAGGCTCCAGAAGATGACCAGATTCGCCAGCCCGATCAGCGCATACAGCACGAACAGCGGCCGATACGCGTCCGCGCCGCTGAGCCCGAGATTCGCGAGCACGCCGACCGACCCGGCGAACAGCGCGCCGGCTGCCCCGGCGAAGTTGGCCAGCGTGTTGTAGATGCTGAACAGCCAGGTGCGGCGCTCGTTCGAGGCGGTCTGCGGCAGGACCGCCTGCTCGACGGTGTTGAAGACGCCGACCTCGCCGCTCGTCGCGCTGATCGTCCCGGTGAACCCGCCCAGCAGCAGCAGCCAGAAACTGTCGGTGATCGCGAAGAGGACACCACCGACCACCATCAGGCCCGCCATCGTCACCGCCGTGCGGCGTCTCCCGAACCGGTCGGCGACGAGCGACCACAGGATCGTCATCACCGCGGAGCCCGCAATCGCGCCGGTCAGGATCACGCCGACGAGCAGCGGATCGAGGCCCAGCTCGCGCAGGTAGATGGCGAGGATGACCGCGAGGTAGCCGTAGCCGAACGTCCGCAGGGCGCGGGTGAGGAGGAGCTTCTTGCCGTCCCGGTTCAGCCAGTCGAGTCGCCAGTCGGCGCGCATCGCGGCTCAGCCGGCGCCGTTCGTCCCGGCTCGTGCGTTCGCCGCTCCGCTCGACCGCGGGGGCAGTGGCCGGGTGTCGTCCTCGGCGGCCTTGGCGTAGACGTCGTCCTCGAAGGCGTCGAGCAGCTCGGCGCAGCGGTCGATCCAGGCCTCGGCATCCTGGCGCCCCGGGCCGCCGAACCAGTCGCGGGCGACGACCCGCCGGAACCAGCGCCGGATCTTCTCGAGGTCGTGCCGGATCTCCTCGACCTCCTCGAAGGTGTAGTTGCCGCGGAACCGCTCGAACTCGATCTCCTTGACGAACTTCGCCTCGCACTCCTCGATGATCTCGGCGTAGTCGCGGGCAGCCAGCGCCCGGAACTCGGTCACGAGATCCGCTCGCTGTGTCGCGTCGACCGCGATCTCGAACAGGTTCGACGTCCCGCCGAGATCGGCGATCCGGTCACGAATCGAGGCCAGCTCGTCGTCGGTGAGGGGCGTCTTCGGCAGGACGCAGACGCATTGCTGGAGGTACAGGCCGCCGAGCCGCTTCAGGTCGCGCCAGACCGCGACGCGTGCCCGAGACGAGTCCGTTGGCACGCGGTACACGATCAGCGTCCACGGCGTGCTGTCGGGCAGCGGGGCGATGCCCCGGCCCGACGCGCCGCGCGACGCCCTGCGGGCGCTCACGGCCGGTTGCTCCGTCCTCGGTTCGTCATTGACACACCACCAACGCTGATCCTACAGTACGGAAAGCTTCGACGTAGCAGGTGTTACATATGCCGATCGTCATCGCAGCCGTCCCGGCGTTCCTCGCGTCGGTGGTCGAGTTCGTCGAGGCCTACACCATCGTCCTCGCGATCGGCGTGACCCGTGGCTGGCGAGCGCCGCTGTACGGCGCTGCGGCGGCGTTGGTGGTGCTCGGCGCGCTGGTCCTGGCCTTCGGCGTCACGCTCGTCAACGTCATCGACGAGCATGCCTTCCAACTGCTCGTCGGCAGCCTGCTGCTGCTGTTCGGGCTGAAGTGGATCCGGAAGGCCATCCTGCGGTACGCAGGGATCGTGCCGCTGCACGACGAGGAGCTCATCTACCAGCGCGAGATCGCCGAGCTCCGGGCCCAGGGCCTCGAGCCCGACCGGTTCGACTGGATCGGGTTCATCGCCAGCTTCAAGGCGATGTTGCTGGAGGGCCTCGAGGTCGCGTTCATCGTCATCGCGCTCGGTGCCGCGGGTGGTGATGCGCTCATCGCCTCGACGGCCGGCGCGGTGGCGGCGTTCGCGGTCGTCTCGGTCGTCGGGGCGGTCGTCCGGGCACCGCTCAGCCGGGTCCCCGAGAACACCCTCAAGTACACGGTCGGGGCCATGCTGTGCACGTTCGGCGTCTTCTGGGCCGCCGAGGGCTTCGGCGTCGAGTGGCCGGGTGACGCGCTCGCCCTGCCGTTCATCTTCGTGGCGTTCGTCGTCGTGTCGTGGCTCGGGATCCGGATGCTCAACGTCCTCGTCCCGGGCGGACGAGTCGTATCGAGGGCCGTCTGATGAACGTCTCGCTCGACAGCATCCTGCGGGGCATCGTCAGCCAGTCGGTCGGGCTGATCGTGGACGATGGGTTCATCGCCGTCGGCGCCGTCATCGCGCTGGTCGTCACCGGCCTGCTGGCCTCGGCGTCGATCGAGGCCGTCCACGACGCGCTCGGCATTGTCCTGTTCGCGATCGTGACGGCGGTCTTGCTCGGCTCGCTCGCGAGAGCCGGTCGCAGCGCCCGCACCCACGCCGTCGAGGCCCCCGCCGCCGAGGCAGTCGCCGCCGACCAGCCGAGCTAGGGCGGCGGTGCGCGCGGTCGTCGAGCGCGTCCTCGGACTGCTGCCCGCCGGCATCGACTACGCCGACGTCCGCGTCGTTCGGCGCCGCCACCATGGCGTCCATATCGAGAACGACGCGATCGCGCAGCTCGTCCGCGAGGAGAGCGAGGGCGTCGGGCTGCGCGTCCTGTTGCGCGGCCAGTGGGGCTTCGCGGCGGGCGCCGCGACGGGCGTCGACGCGCTCGACCGGCTCGTCCGCGAGGCCGTCGCTCAGGCCGGGGTCGAGGGGGGTCCGCCGGCGCGGCTGGCACCGGCGCCGGTCGTCCGGGCGTCATGGTCATCACCGTGCGAGCGGGACCCGTTCGAGATTCCGCTCGCCGAGCAGGTCGACCTGTTGCTCGCGGCGGCGGCCGAGATGCGCCGCGCCGGGCCGGCCATCGTGTCTGCCCAGGCGTCGGTGGACGCATACCGTGACGAGAAGGTCTTCGGCAACACCGAGGGCAGCCGCATCGAGCAGGTCATCACCGAGACCGGCGGCGGGCTGCTGGCCACGGCGCGGACGGCGGATGACGTCCAGCGGCGCTCCTACCCGCAGAGCGTCCCCCGCGCGATCGTCGGCGAGCGCGGTGACTTCGCCAACGCCGGCTGGGAGCACGTCGAGCGCCTGGACCTGGCGGCGGCCGCGCCGCGCGTCGGGGCCGAGGCCGTGGCGCTCCTGTCCGCGGAGCTCTGCCCGGTCTCGACAACGACGCTGGTCGTCGGCTCGACCCAGATGGCCCAGCTGCTGCACGAGACGGCCGGCCACCCGGCCGAGCTCGATCGGACCCTCGGCGCGGAGGACAGCCTCGCGGGCGGGACATACATGCGCCCGGACGAGGTCGGACGGCAGCGATTCGGTCCGGAGCTCGTCACGATCGTGGCCGACGCCACGCCGTCCGGAGCGCTCGGGTCATTCGGCTGGGACGACGAGGGCGTGGCCGCGACACGCACCACGATCGTTGACGGCGGCGTGATCCGGGGCTTTCTCTCGTCGCGCACCACGGCCGGCGACTACGGCTGGAACTCGTCTGGCGCGGCCCGCGCCGACGGCTGGCGGCGGGTGCCCCTCGTCCGGATGACGAACCTGTCGCTGCTGCCGGGCTCGACGCCGGCCGACGAGATCGTCGGGACGACCGAGTCGGGCGTCCTCATCGATATGAACCGCAGCCTCAGCATCGACGACCGGCGGCGGTCGTTTCGGTTCGGCGCCGAGATCGGCTGGGAGATCCGCGACGGCAAGCTCGGACGGATGCTCCGCAACTGCACGTACGAGGGCGACACGCTCGAGTTCTGGGCCGGCTGCGACGCGGTCGGCGACGCGGCGAGCTTCCGGCAGTGGGGCATCCCCTCCTGCGGCAAGGGCGAGCCGCTGCAGGTCGCCCACATCGGCCACGGCTCCCCGCCGGCGCGGTTCCGGAACGTCCGGGTCGGCGCGCGATGACCGGCCCGACGATCCTGGCGCCGACCGGGCCAGCCGGCGGCGGACCCGGCCTGGGCCTTGATCCCGAAGCCCTGCGCGCACTCCTCCACCGCGTTTCCCGCGGCGCCGATGCCGGCCACCTGGAAGCTCTCCGGGAGCGCGTCGAGCTGCTGCGATTCGGTGCCGGTCGGGTCGTGTACCAGCACGCCGAGGACCGACCGGTCGTCCGGATCCGCCTCGTCCGCGATGGCCGCGAGGGCTGGACGATCGTCGAATCGGGCGCCGCGGATGCGATCGCGGCGGCCGCGGCCCGGCTGGCGCGCGAGCTTGACGCCTTGCCGGCCGGCGATCCGTCGCCGATGCCGGCGCCGTGGCGGTACCGACCGATCCCCGGCGCGGCCGCCGAATCGACGGTTCGCGCCTCCGCCGCCGACCGCGCCGCGGCGCTCCACGGCGTTGCGGCGGCAATCGGTGATGCCGGGGTCACGATCGGCGGATCGATCGCCACGCGCGTCGTCGACGCGGTCGTCGTGAACAGTCACGGCACGTGCGTCGCCGAGCGTCGGACGCGGGCCGCGATCCAGCTCGTGGCCTCGGGGCCGGGCGGGTCGAGCTTCGTTCGGCGCATCGATCCGGACTGGGGAGCCCTGGATCCCGGGGAGCTGGCCGCCGCCGCCGTCGGCGCCCTGCCCGGGGGGACCAGCGGGGAGCTGCCCCAGGGTCCCGTCCGCGCCCTGCTCGGGCCGCAGGCCGTGGCGACCTTCGCCGCGACGCTCGCCCACATCGGGCTCGCCGCCGTGCGGCCGGGTGGCACGCCGGGGCCGCTCGAGGCCACCGACGGCGACGCGCCCGCCATGGCCACGGCCGTGTCCCTCGCCGACGACGCCACCGATCCGGCCGGCCTGCCGGCATCGTTCGATGCCGCGGGCTGGCCGAAGCGTCGCGTGGCGCTCGTCGAGAGCGGCCGGGTCGTCGGACGCGTCCACGACGTCGTGACGGCCGCGGCGGCGGGGATCGAGCCGACGGGCCACGCAGCGCCGCCGGGCTGGCGCTTCGGTCGCGGGCCGGCCCCGATGCACGTGCTCGTCGGCGCCGGCGACGCCGCGATGAGCGACCTTGAGACCCGGGTCGGCGACGGCCTCGCGATCCAGCGGGTCGACTACGTCCGGGTCGTCCAGCCCCGCCAGGGCCTGGTGACCGGCACGACCCGCGATGCGACGGTCCGCATCCGGGCCGGCCGCCGTGCCGAGGCGCTGCCGCAGTTCCGGTTCACGGTGCGGCTGACCGACCTGTTCGCCGCGGTCGAGGCGGCGGGGCGTGACCGGCAGCGCGGCGAGGCGCCGTTCATCGAGTGCGTCACCGCGCCGGCGATGGTCGTCTCGGCGTTCCCGATCGACGCCGCGGCTCGCCGCTGAGGGGGCGCAGGCGCCACTCGGATCGGCGATCGATCAGACGCTGAGATCCGGCCGGCCGAGCAGCGCCGGCAGGATGTTGCCGAAGAAGTAGCCGGCGATGCCGGCGAACGCCGCGAGCGCCAGGATCTCCAGCCCCGAGATCGCCGCCCCGCGGCCGGTCCAGCGGCTCTTGGCCACGCCGATCAGGAAGAGGACGACGCCGGTCGCCAGCAGCGAGCCGATGATCCCGCTCTCGACGGGCAGGACCAGGTACGGGATGACCGGCACCGCAGCGCCGATCCCGAACGAGGTGCCCATGACGAGCGCCCCCTGGAGCGGCGAGCCGCCGGCCTCCTCGACCGCCAGCCCGAGCTCCTTCTCGACCATCGTCTTGAGCAGTACCTCGGGATGGCGAGCCAGGATCTCCGCGATCTGGACGGCCTCCTCGCGGGGCAACCCTTCCTCGCGGAACATGAAGGCGACCTCGGCCTCCGACTCGCCGGGTCGCTGGTGGACCTCTTCGAGCTCGTCGCTGATCTGCTCGTCGAAGATCTCGCGCTGGGAGCGGCTGCTCATGTATTCGCCGGCGGCCATGCTGAAGACACCGGCCAGCGCGGCGGCGATACCGGCGACCAGGATCGCGAAGCGGTCGTTCGTGGCGCCTCCGACGGTGCTGACGACGGCGAGCGTGCTCACGAGGCCGTCCTGGGCGCCGAAGATGGCCTCCCGAATCTCGCCGAGCAGCGCCGACCGGCGGCGCTCGACCTTGAGGTGTTCGCTGATCCACTCGTCGCTGAACGCTCCGGCGGGCCGGCTCGCCCGCTCGTCCAGGCTGATGTCGTCGATGCTGCTGCCGACCACGCGCCGTCTCCCACTTCCGTCATGCACCCTTGATGTCGACGACTGGTATGGTACATTCCCCGGGTGCCCCCGGCAGCCAGCCCATTCCCGATCATCGTCGCCGAGGGTGACGCCACGCAGCGAGGCGTCGCCCATGGCCAGGGGGCGCGCGACCGGATCGCCGCGTCGCTGAGCTTCTACTCCGATGCGGTCGCGCCGTCGATCGGCGCGACGTTCGGCCAGATCGTCGATGGCGTGCTGGCGAGACGGCCGATGTGGCGGGCCCAGGACCCCGACATCCTCGCCGAGATCGAGGGCATCGCCGAGGGCTCCGGCTTCTCCGTCGGCGAGATCCTGGCGCTGAACACCCGCGGGATGTTCGTTGTCCCGCCGATCGACCAGGGGGCGCAGCGGGTGCCCGACGACGGCTGCACCAGCTTCGCCGTCCTGCCCGAGGCCAGCGCGGACGGTCACCTGCGGACCGGCCAGAACTGGGACTACCTCGAAGGCATCGCCGACACGATCGTCCTCGTCCACCTCCGACCGGAGGATGGGCCGCGACAGCTGATGATCGCCGAGGCCGGGCAGGTCGGACGCCACGGCGTGAACACCAACGGCATCGCCCTGCACGCCAACGGCCTCGGCGCGAGGCTGCGGGATCCATCGGCCCTGCCGACGACCTTCCTGCGGCGCCGGATCCTGCGGTCCGACAACATCACGGCCGCGATCGAGGCGGCGATCACGCCGCCGCGAGCCGGTTCGACGAACTTCCTGCTGACCCACCGCGATGGGTTCGCGATCGACCTCGAGACCGTCCCCGACACGGTTCGCTGGCTGCTGCCGACCGACGGCTGGCTGTTCCACACGAACCACTTCGAGGCCGGGATCCCGGCCGAGCTGGCCGCGACGTACACGCCGAGCGCCGACTCGCTGCTGCGCTACGCGCGCGGGACGCGTCGCCTCGCCAGCGCTCGCGCGGTCGGCGGCATCTCGCGGGCGGACATCGTCGACGTCCTGACCGATCACCTCGGCGATGGGCGCGGCCTGTGCAGCCACCCCGACCCCGGCGCACCACGGCACGAGCGCTGGATGACGGTCGCGACCGTCATCACCGACCTGACCGAGGGCGTGATGTCCGTCTCGGCGGGACCGCCATGCGAGCACGACTTCGTCGACATCGACATCGCCTCCGGCGCGGTCGCCACGGCGGCGGGAGCTGCCATGGCCTAGGAGCCACATGAGCGCGCCGATCCCGTGGACGGTGCGGGTCCGGCGAGGGTGCACCGCCGTCGCAGCCTGAAGGAGGAGCTCATGGAACGAACCGATCGAACGATTGGACCGCCCGGCCGACGCCGGCTCGCGGTCGTCGCGGTCGCCGCCGCCCTCGCGATCGGGGCCTGCACGGACGGCAGTCCCACGCAGTCCCCCACCCCGACCGCGACGCCAGTCACCCCGACAGCGATGCCGACGGAGGCATCGGCCTTCCCGATGACGGTCGACGCCGGCTACGGCGCGATCACGCTCGACGCCATGCCGACGAGCGTCTTCGCCTGGGGCTATCAGCCGGTCGACGAGCTTTCGGTGCTCGGCTACGAGCCCGCCGGGTATGCGACGCGCGTGGAGGCCGTCCCACCGTTCCTCAACACCACCTGGCCGAACGCGGTCGCGCTCGGTGAGCCGCCGAGCCTCGAGCAGGTCGTGGCCATGGGTCCGGACCTGATCATCTCCGACAACTCCAACGACAATGCCGCCCTTGAGGACGTCGGCGCTCCGATCCTCAAGATTCGCGCCAACGAGTACCTGCAGGCCTTCGATGAGCTGATCCTCATCGGCCAGATCCTCGGTCTCGAGGACGTGGCCCAGCAGTTCTCCGACAACTTCAAGGCCAAGCTCGCCGACATCCAGGCCAAGATCGCGGCGGAGCCGTCGGTCACGGTCATGATCGTCTACCCCGGCGTCGAGCCGGGCGTCCTCGGGATGTGGCTGGACAGCTCGTTCATCGGCACGCTCGTCGCCGACCTCGGCACGGACTACGCCCTCAAGCTGGCCGACCTCGGCGACACGGACCTCGAAGGCGACAACGCCAACCGGGCGACCAGCTTCGGCCTCGTCCAGCTGGGTCTCGAGAAAGTCGTCCAGGTCAACCCGGACGTGCTGTTCGTGCTCGGCACGGACGACTTCGTCGCGAGCCTGGCCGAGAACCCGGCGTGGGCGACGCTCAACGCCGTCACCAACGATCGCGTCTCGGTGTTCGATCGGGACCTCTGGAGCCGTGATCGCGGCCCCGCGGCGGCCCAGATCATCATCGAGCAGGCAAGTCACGCCCTGTACCCGACCGTCTTCCCCTAGGAGGCGGCTGACCTCGGACCGGTTCGATCGATGAGCCAGGCGCGGGATCTCGGTCGGCCGGAGGCCACGGAGCGGCGGGCACTGCCCGCCGCTCTTGCCTTCGGCAAGTTCGGCGGGCTGCTCCTGCTCGCCCTGGTCGCGCTCGCGCTGGGCATCCTGCTCGACACGAGCTTCGGCCTGGTGGAGATGCCCCTGGATGCGGTCTGGCGCGCGCTGACCGTCGACGACGGCAGCCAGAACCGAATCATCATCTGGGAGCTTCGCCTGCCGCGCGCCCTCGTCGCCGCCATCGTCGGCGGCAACCTCGCCGTCGCCGGCGCGGTCATGCAGGCGCTGACCCGCAATCCCCTCGCCTCCCCGTCGCTGACCGGCGTCTCGGCCGGCGCCGGCCTGGCCGTGGTCGCCAGCCTGGTGATCGATCCAGGCCGGCCGCTGTGGCTGACTCCGTTCATCGCGTTCCTCGGCGGCGCCCTCGGCGGGACCGTCGTGTTCACCCTCGCCACGCGCAGCGTCGTGACGCCGATCCGCCTCGCGCTGGCGGGCTTTGCCACCGCATCGCTGCTGCTGTCGCTGACGACCGGCCTCCTGATCCTCAACGGCGCGATCGTTGGCCAGGTCTACTTCTGGCTGGCCGGCGGCGTGGCGGGCCGCTCGTGGCAGCACGTCAACGTCATCGTCCCGTGGGCCGTCATTGGCATCGCCGCGGCGCTGCTCTTCGCCCGCCAGCTGAACATCCTGCTGCTCGGCGAGGACGTCGCCAAGGGCCTCGGCCTCCAGACCGGCCGGGCGCGGGCGGCGCTGATGGTCGTCGCGATCCTGCTCGCCGCCGCGGCCGTCGCCGTCGCCGGCCCGATCGGGTTCGTCGGGCTGATCAGCCCTCACGTCGCCCGCTTCCTGATCGGCAGCGATCACCGACGGCTGCTACCGCTGGCCGCCGTCTTCGGGGCGGCGCTGGTCGTGTGGGCCGATCTCGTGGCGCGCGCCGTGCAGAAACCGCTCGAGATCCCGGTCGGGATCGTCATCGCCCTGCTGGGCGGCCCGTTCTTCCTGTTCCTGGCGAGGAGGAACGTGTGATCCGGTTGGCGACGCTCCGATCCGGCAGCATGCTGTTGCGGTGGCTCGTCCTGGCCGCGATCGTCGGTGCGATCGCAATCGTCAGCCTCGGGATCGGCCAGGTGTCGATCGCTCCCGGAGACGTGCTCACCGCCCTGCTCAACGGCCCCACGACGATCGAGGGTCGGATCGTGTTCGACCTGCGCCTGCCGCGGCTGCTGCTGGCGATGCTCGTCGGGGCCCAACTGGCGGTGTCGGGCGCGATCCTGCAGGGCGTGACCCGCAATGCCCTCGCCTCACCCGATCTCGTTGGCGTCACCGCCGGGGCCGGGTTCGCGGCCGTGCTCGTGGTCCTCGTGTTCGTGCAGGTGCCGTCGTTCCTGCTGCCGGTCGCCGCGCTGATCGGCGGGGCCGGCAGCGGCACGATCGTCTACCTGCTCGCCTGGAAGCAGGGTGTCTCGCCGGAGCGGCTGGCCCTGACCGGCATCGCGGTCACCGCGATCTTCCAGGCCGCGGTCACCGCGATCGTCACGCTGCGGGTCGAGCAGGCCCAGGCCCAGCAGGCCCTGCGCTGGCTGGCCGGCTCGCTCTACGGGCGCGGCTGGGACGAGCTGCTCGTGCTGCTGCCGTGGTCCATCGTCGGCATCACGGCAGCCGTGCTGCTGGCCCACAAGGTCAACGTCCTGCTCCTCGGCGACGCCGTCGCGGCGGGCCTCGGGATGCGCATCGAGCGAGCCAGGATCACGCTCGTGGCCATCGCCGTCGCCCTCGCCGCGAGCGCCGTGTCGGTCGCCGGCACGATGGCCTTCATCGGCCTCGTCATCCCGCACCTCGTGCGGCTCCTGATCGGGGCCAACCACCGGCTGGTGCTGCCGTTCAGCGCCCTCGCCGGCGCGGTCCTGCTGCTCGTCGCCGACGACGTGGCCCGGACCGTCTTCGAGACCCGCGAGATCCCGGCCGGCCTGTTCACGGCGCTGATCGGTGCGCCGTACTTCATCTACCTCATCATGCGTCGCAAGACGCGCATCTCGGTCTAGCGAGGAGGGTCCCATGACGAGCATGGCCACGATCGAGGTGCCGACGTCTGCACCGCCGACCGAGCTGCGGACGAGCGACCTGACGCTCGGCTACGACGACCGGATCGTCGTCCGCTCGCTGGACCTCACCTTCCCGATCGGGCGGATCACCGCGGTCGTGGGGCCGAACGGGTCCGGCAAGTCGACGATCATCCGCGCCGCCGCGCGGCTGCTCCGGCCCAAGGGCGGCGCGGTCTTCCTCGACGGCAAGGCCATCGCCCGGATCCCGACCAAGGAGGTCGCCCGCCGCCTCGCGGTCCTGCCGCAGGGGCCGTCCTCGCCGGAGGGCCTGACCGTCGAGCGGCTGGTCTGGAACGGGCGCTACCCGCACCAGGGCTTCCTCGGCACGAGCAGCGCCGCCGACGCCGAGGCCGTGGCCTGGGCGCTGCGCCAGACCCACCTCGAGGACTTCTCGGAGCGGACCCTCGACGCGCTGTCCGGCGGCGAGCGCCAGCGCGCCTGGATCGCGATGGCCCTCGCTCAGCAGACCCCGATCCTGATCCTCGACGAGCCCACGACGTTCCTCGACCTCGGCCACCAGCTGGAGGTCCTCGAGCTGCTCGGCGAGCTCAACGAGCGCCAGGGCATGACCGTGATCATGGTCCTCCACGAGCTCAACCAGGCGGCGCGCTACAGCGACCACATGGTCGCCGTCCAGGCCGGCTCGATCTGGCGCCAGGGCACGCCCGACGAGGTCATGACCAAGGAGCTCCTCGAGGTCGTCTTCGGTGTCCACGCCGACGTCCGCGTCGACGAGATCTCGGGCAAGCCGTACTGCGTGCCCCTGTCGCGGGCAACGGAAGCGGACACGGAGGCGGCGAGTTGACGAGCGGGACCGGCGCCAAGGCCGTCCGGGCCGGATCCGGCCGGAGCCTCCGCCAGCTGGCCTACGAGTCGATCAGGACCGACATCCTCGGCGGCGACCTTGCGCCCGGCACGCCGATCTCGGAGGCCGAGCGGGCCGAGTCGCTGGGCATCTCCCGGACCCCGGTCCGCGAGGCGATGCAGCAGCTCGCCCAGGACGGCCTCATCGAGGTGTTCCCGAAGCGGGGCACGTTCGTCGCGCGAATGTCGGCCCGGGACGCCCGGGAGAGCTTCGAGCTGCGCGAGGCGGTCGAGACGTTCGCCGCCCGGCTGGCCGCCGAACGCCGGACCGATGACGACCTCGACCGGATGCGGGCCGCGCTGACCGACGTGCCGATGGGCGGCCGGGACAGTCGCTACGCGCGCCTGGCCGACTTCCATCGGCTCATCGTCCATGCCGCCCGGAACCGCTACCTGGAGCAGGCCTTCGACGGCACCACCGACCGCATCGACCTCGCCAGCCGCCTGGCGGCCAGGATCCCGCTGCCGCAGCCCCCCGACGCCTCGCACCATGCCATCCTGGACGCGATCGAGCGAGGCGACGGGCCGGCGGCCGAGGCGTCGATGCGCCGCCACCTGCGGCACCACGCCGAGGCGCTGCTCCAGGATCTGCGCTAGGCGACCGGACCGGTTGCGGGCCGCGACGCCAACGCGCTCGCGCCGGCCCGAGATGGCGTAGCGTTGCAGCGTGAGTCGAGACGCCGAGGACCGCAACCGGCGCCTGTTGCGCGCCCGAGACGCGATGGATCGCGCCTATGCGGAGCCGCTCGACGTCCGGACGGTGGCCTCGGTGGCGCACGTGTCGCCGGCCCACTTCAGCCGGGCATTCCGGGCCGTGTTCGGCGAGACGCCGCACCGGTATCTGCAGCGGCGGCGCGTCGAGCGGGCGATGTTCCTGCTCCGTGAGAGCGACCGCAGCGTGACGGACGTCTGCTTCGACGTCGGCTTCAACAGCCTCGGGACCTTCAGCCGCACCTTCCGCGAGATTGTCGGCGAGACGCCGTCCGGGTACCGCTCCGGCCACGGGCCCGTCGTCGCCCCGCACTGCGTCCAGCTGGCGGCGATGCGCCCTCGGGTCGGCGCCGGCGAGATGGCCGAATCGAGCAGTTTCGGAGAAGCTACGGCGGCGCCCGGGCCGTAGCGTGGCGCACACCACATCGCCACCCGCCAGGAGAACCGCAGGATGATCACCAGGCTCAACGTGGCTTCGATCTACGTCCTCGACAAGGACGAGGCCCTCGACTTCTACGTCAACAAGCTGGGCCTCGAGAAAGCCAACGACGTCCGCAAGGGTGGGTATCGCTGGCTGACCGTCCGTGTTCCCGGCCAGCCGGAGACCGAGGTCTCCCTGGAGCAGCCCGGCTCGCCGCTGCACGACGACGCGACCGCCGAGCAGCTCCGCGAGCTGATCACCAAGGGCGCCCTGGGCGGCCTCGTGTTCATCACCGACGATGCGCGCGGCCTCTACGAGACACTCAAGGCACGGGGCGTCACCGACTTCACGCAGGAGCCGACGGACCACTTCTACGGCACCGACATGGGCCTCCGCGATCCGTTCGGGAACCCCATCCGGATCCTGCAGCAGGGCAAGGTCGCCCAGAAGGCCATGGCCTGACATCCACAGCAAGGAAGGAGCCGTTCGAGATGGCAACCAAGGCCAAGCCCAGCCAGGGCTCCGCCGATGTCTGGACCGAAGAGGAACTGGCCGCCATGCAGGAGAGCGTCCGGGAGCGGAAAGCGGCCAAGCGCCGCGACCCCGTTGCGGAGCGCGAGGAGGCTGAGCGCGAGGTGCTCGCAAAGATCGCCCAGCTGCCCGAACCCGACCGGGCGATGGCCGGCCGCATCCACGAGATCGTGACTCGTGCCGCGCCGTCGCTCGCGCCGCGGACCTACTACGGCATGCCCGCCTATGCCCGGGACGGCAAGACGCTGTGCTTCTTCAAGCCCGCGTCGAAGTTCAAGGAGCGCTACGCCTCCTTCGGCTTCGAGCAGGGCGCACACCTCGACGATGGCTCGATGTGGGCCACGTCCTGGGCGCTGACGGCCCTGACCGCCGACGACGAGGCACGGATCGCGGCCCTCGTGAAGAAAGCAGTGGGCTGAGGGCTGAGCCCCGAATCGGCGAGCGACTGGGGCGCGATCCGCGTCCGCGGCGCGCGGGAGAACAATCTCCGGGACGTCAACCTCGACATCCCGAAACGCCGGCTGACCGTGTTCACCGGCGTCTCGGGCTCGGGCAAGAGCTCGCTGGTGTTCAACACGATCGCCGCGGAGTCGCAACGGCTGATCAACGAGACGTACAGCTCCTTCGTGCAGACGTTCATGCCGACCCTGGCGCGGCCCGAGGTCGACGCGCTCGAGGGCCTGACGACGGCGATCATCCTCGACCAAGAGCGGATGGGCGCCAACGTCCGCTCGACGGTCGGCACGGTCACCGACGCCAACGCCCTGCTGCGGATCCTGTTCAGTCGCCTCGGAGAGCCCCGACTCGGCTCGCCCCAGGCGTTCTCGTTCAACGTCCCGTCGGTCAGCGGCGCCGGCGCGGTCACCGTCGAGCGCGGCACCGGCAAGACCGTCCGCCGGTCGTTCAGCGTCGCCGGCGGGATGTGTCCGCGCTGCGAGGGCATGGGCTCGGTCAGCGACGTCGACCTGTCCCAGATCTACGACGAGACGCGGTCGCTCGCCGACGGCGCGATCACGATCCCCGGCTATACCGCCGACGGCTGGTCGGTCCGGCTCTACGCGGAGTCGGGCTTCCTCGACCCGAACAAGCCGATCCGCGACTACAGCGCGACCGAGCTCCACGACTTCCTCCGCCGCGAGCCGACCAAGGTCAAGCTCAACGGCATCAACGTGACCTACGAAGGGCTGATTCCGCGGATCCAGAAGTCGATGCTGGCCAAGGACGTCGAGGCGATGCAGCCCCACATCCGGGCGTTCGTGGAACGGGCGGTGACATTCCAGCCGTGCCCCGAGTGCGGCGGCACGCGTCTCGGCGCGGCCGCCCGGTCCTCGAAGATCCGGGGCATCAGCATCGCCGACGCCTGTTCGATGCAGATCAGCGACCTCGCCGGCTGGCTGCGCGGTCTCGACGAGCCGTCCGTCGCGCCGCTCGTCGCGACCCTGCAGCACGACCTCGACGCGTTCGTCGAGATCGGCCTCGGCTACCTCTCGCTGGACCGCTCATCCGGCACGCTGTCCGGCGGCGAGGCGCAGCGAACCCGGATGATCCGGCACCTCGGCTCGAGCCTGACCGACGTGACCTACGTGTTCGATGAGCCGACGATCGGGCTCCACGCCCACGACGTGCACCAGATGAACAACGTGCTGCTGCGCCTGCGGGACAAGGGCAACACCGTCCTCGTCGTCGAGCACGACCCGGAGGTGATCCGGATCGCCGACCGCGTCGTCGACATGGGCCCCGGCGCCGGACCGCACGGCGGAACGATCGTCTACGAGGGAACCGTCGATGGCCTCGTCGCCTCTGGGACGGCTACCGGTCGCCACCTCGGCGTTCGGCCTGCGCTCAAGGCAACACCGCGGTCACCCCGCGGCTCGATCCCGATCCGGAACGCCCGCCTGCACAACCTCAGGGAGGTGTCGATCGACGTCCCGCTCGGCATGCTCGTGGCCGTCACCGGCGTGGCCGGCTCCGGTAAGAGCTCGCTCATCCACGGCTGCCTGCCGCGGACCGACCCGTCGGTGACGCTGATCGACCAGTCCGCGATCCGTGGCTCGCGCCGCTCCAACCCGGCGACCTACACCGGCATCCTCGACCCGATCCGGGCCGCGTTCGCGAAGGCCAACGGCGTGAAGCCGGCGCTGTTCAGCGCCAACTCGGAGGGCGCGTGCCCGGCCTGCAACGGCCTCGGCCGGATCTACACGAGCCTCGGTTTCATGGCCGAGGTCGCGACCGTCTGCGAGGTCTGCGAAGGTCGCCGCTTCACCGACGAGGTTCTCGAGTACCGCCTACGTGACCGGAACATCGTCGAGGTTCTGGCGATGCCGGTCGAGGAGGCGCGCGCGTTCTTCAGCGAGCGACCGGTCCGGGTCATGCTCGAGCGCCTCGCGGACGTCGGGCTCGGCTACGTCGCGCTCGGCCAGGAGCTCGACACGTTGTCGGGTGGCGAGCGCCAGCGCCTGAAGCTCGCGATCGAGATGTCGACCGACACCGAGGTCTACGTCCTCGACGAGCCGACGACCGGGCTCCACATGCAGGACGTCGAGGCCCTGATCGGCCTGCTCGACCGGCTCGTCGATGCCGGCCGCACCGTCATCGTCATCGAGCACAACCTCGACGTCGTCGCCCGGGCCGACTGGGTGATCGACCTCGGCCCCGGCGCCGGCCACGACGGCGGCCGGGTCGTCTTCGAGGGTCCACCCGCCGAGCTCGCGCGAGCCGATGGGTCACTGACCGGGCTGCACCTTCGGCGCAGGCTGGAGGCGGCCAGGACGCCGACAACCGGCGCGGGGTCCTGATCCTCCGGCTCCGCCGGTGCCGTCGATCGACCGTCTCAGCCCGGCTGGCCCGGCTGCTCGGGTCCGATCCGGTATGGCCGCATCATCTCGTTGTCCTCGTGCGACACGATGTGGCAGTGCCAGACGAACTGGCCCGGCTCCTCGAATCGCAGCTTCACCCGGGTGACCTCGCTCGGGTAGGCCGTCACCGTGTCCTTCCAGCCGGCTTCCCACGGCTCCGGCGGCCGGGGGCTTGAGCCGGGCGCGAGCTGGACCCGGTGTGACTCCTCCTCGACGAAGATCTCCTGGCGGTTCACGACCTCGAAGAGCACCTCATGGATGTGCATCGGGTGGGCGTCACCGGTCGTGTTGTAGAACTCCCAGACCTCGGTATCGCCGAGGTCGGGATTCTCGGTGATCGGAGCGCTCCACATCAGTGGCACGGTTGGCACGAGCGCGCTTGCCGGATCGCCGGCGACCGTTCCGAGCATGGCCGCAGCCGGCGCCTCGTCGAAGTCCATGGACATTTCCTCGAGGAGCGCCAATGGGCGAGTCGAATCCGGCGGGCCGAGTGGCGTGATCGGCGGCAGCTCCAGATACCTCGGCGGAGTGGTGCGATCGGCGCCGCGGCGAGGGACGACGCGGAAAGCCATGACCTGGCCTGTCGTGTCCGCGTCTGCCGCATCGAAGTCCTCATCGGGCTCGCCGCCACCGAACGGCTCGTCCGGGCCGATGTTCGCCAGGACGTGGTCGCCGACCGGCACGTCGCCGAAGTCCACGATCAAGTCCGCCCGCTCGGCCAAGGCGAGCAGCAGCCGTCCGCCGTTCAACTCGGTCAGGTTCAGCGGGGACGGCATGAAACCGCCCTCGGTGCCGATCTGCCACACCTCGACCCCCGGGATCTCGGAGAAGTCCAGGATCAGGAAGCGTGAATCACAGCCGTTGAGGAAGCGCAGGCGGTAGCGTCGCTGCTCGACGGTCAGGAACGGCCAGGTGTTGCCGTTGACCATCATCGTGTTGCCGAAGAACTCGGGGTTCCAGATCGGCGAGAGGTCGGTCGTCGGGAGATACGGCCCGGCGATCTCGTCGAAGAACGCCCGCGTGTCCGGGTAGAACAACGAGCCGTCGACATTGAACGAGCGATCCTGCACCGCGATCGGGATTTCGCGGTAGTCGAGCCCCGGCGGGTCGCCGATCGACGGCGCCGGGCCAGGCAGGATCGCTGGTCGTCCCGTCCGGCGATCGATGACCTGGTCGCCGGGGCCGCCACGGATCAGGAAGAAGCCGGCCGGCCCGGCATAGACGTTCAGTCGAGTCATGCCCAGGGTGTGGTCGTGATACCAGATGGTGGAGGCACGCTGGCTGTTGGGGTACTGGAACACCGCGGAGCCCGGTTCCCACGTGTCCTCGCCCGGCGCGACGAAGCCGCGACCCGCCGCCTTGTCCGCGAAGAAGTCGTACCACGTGCCCCGGCGCGCGTAGCCGCCAGGGATATTGCCGGCGCGGGCCAGGTACCACGCTTCCGGGTACCCATCGCTCTCGTCACCGACGCTGGCCGAGCCGTGGACATGCGTCACGATCGGGACGGGACCACGATATGACTCCGGCGTCGAGGTGAAAGTCGGCCGCGTGTCACGACCGGATGCGCCGCCGGGCGGGTTGGCCCAGTGGAGCGTCGGGTCAACCGGTAGGAGATGGGGCAGGTAGTCCGAGGTCGGATCCGTCGGGTCCGCGCGGAGCTGGTTGACCCACTTGACCCGAACGGGCGTGCCGTGCTTGGCCTCGATCGTCAGCGACGGCGCGTTGAAGATCGCCGGACCTTCCTGCGCCGCGAGCGGCCCGTACCCCCAGACGGGAGTCGCCGGGAGGCCGGGCGGCAGGATCTGCTGGTCAAACTGGCGGACCGCGATCTCGTAGTAGTCGATGTTCTTGCCGCCGGCCACCTTGATCTTGCCGGCCCGCGGCATTGCCGGTGGGATCAGCAGTGGCGTTCGGTATTTGGGGATTGACAGCGGGTCGAGCGTTCCGCCGGGAATGGGCGCCGCGCGGACGATCGGCGTGCCGGGACGCCATGGCAGGAACAGTGCCGCGCCGCCCGCCATCCCGAGCTTGATGAAACTGCGCCGTGAGAGTTGGGGGCTCATTGCGGCTCCTCCGGCCCCGCCCCCGCCGGCGACCCTTCGTCCTGCTCGGTCTGTGAGACAGGCTCGACTCCTGGATGGAGGGTCAGGGAATCGTCGGCCGCCCGTGAGGGCCGATGAGCCCATTGGCACCGGGTCCCACGGCCCGAAGGGCTCCGGTCGCGCTTCGGCGCGGGCAGAGCGCGTGTCGCCGCGTTGCGTCGCGCGAACGGCGTTGTTCGTCAGGCCGATTCGGGTGACGGCAGGGTCCGTGTTCCCCCGCGAGGTCGATGCTTGACGGGGGTGTCCAGCGGCGGTGTCCCGTATGACTCCACCCGGCTGGCCGGCGTCGGCAGCACGATGGGCGCGAACTCCACCGGCGGGCCATCGAACGCGAGGTCGCGCCTCGGCCGGCGCTCGGACTGGGCGAACCGGGCCGCCTGCACCGAGGGCCGTCGCCAGCGCGGCATGTTGGCCTCCTCCGGCAGGACCGGATCCGGCTGGTCGGTCGGGTCGCCGCTCATCGCGACGAACGCGAGCCCTTCGGACAACCGCGCGGGCCGCCGCGTGTGATCGAGGCTGACGACGGGTCCCCGTCGGCGCCGTCGGCGCAGCGGCACGAGCAGCACGAAGCTGGCCAGGGCGAGAAGCGCGAGCGAGATCCCGGCCGGCACGATCGGTCCAGAGAGGGGGTCCCCGCCAAGCCCCGAGCCCAGCGGTCCGGCGCCGCCACCGTTGAACGATCCGGGCCCGAGCGGCGCCGTCGACGCGTCCGGCCCAACCGAGGCGTCCGGGCCCCCGACGATCGCTCCATCGGACGTCGCGCTGGCCGTCGTCGGCGCTGCGGCCGTCGAGGTCGCCTGCGGGATGGGCTTCGCGGTCGCCTTGGGCTTTGGCTTCGGTGTCGGCTTGGCCGTGGGCTTGGGCGTGGGCTTGGGGGTCGGTTTCGCGGTTGGCGTTGGGGTCGGCGCGACGGTCGGCTTCGGGGTCGGTGTCGGGGTCGGACCGGACACGGTGACACTGGCCGGGTCGGGGTTCGTGGCCTGCACGACGACCCAGCCGTGTCCGGCCGTGAACGCGTACGTGTGAGTCCCGACGGGCAGCGTCGTCGCGTATTTGAACGTCGTGCCGTTCGCGAGATCGACCGGCCCCGCCGGTGACATGTCGAGACCCGGGCCGCCGTCGATCGAGACTCGCACGTAGTACGGCTTGTGGTTGCCCGCGTCGAGGTACGTGACCGAGAACGTGAACTTCGTCGAGGTCGTTCCACTCGCCGGAGAAGCGGTCCCGTTGCACAGCCGCGTGTCCTGGAATCCCGGGCAGCTGGCCGCCGTGGCGGGGCCGATATGCGTTCCGATGGCACCGCCGAGGCCGAATGCGACGGCCAGCAGCGCGGGCCCGAGACGTGCCGCAGCGCGCCAGCTGCCACGCCGGTGGCGCCGACGTTCGGGGGACAAGAGCCTGGGACCGCGACAGATCGGCATCTCGCGCCAACCTACCCAGTACCCTTGGCCCCCGTCGCTGACCCAGCTTTCCCAGTCGAGCCCCGCCGATCGGGCTCCGTGGCCCGCGCGGTTTACGAGCCCCGGGCCCTCGATCGTGGGCGTCGGTCGATCAGCTCGACGACCCACTCGTGCAGCCGCGGCAGGTGCTGTGCGAAGTGCCCGGCGGCGGACTTCCGAATCCACCACGCCGCCTCGTCGGTCGGTTCCGTCAGGGCGTACCAGGTCTCGAGCATCATCGTCCGGCCCGCGTTGGCCTGGATCCAGGCCACCGACCATGGCTGCCCCGCCATCGCCGCGAGGAACGACGCGTTGAGGGCGTCCACATCGACCTCGTGTCCCTCGTAGGTTCCGGCTCGCATGCGCTCGAACTGGGTCTGGGCCTCGGCCAGCCAGGTACCGAGGTGGGCCACGACGTCGCGGACCGACCAGTCGGGATCGACGTAGTAGCCGGGCTCGAGGCACTCCGCGGGCGTCAGCGACCCGACCAGGCCCAGCAGCTCGTACCATGCGGCCCGCTCGGCCTCGATGTCGGCCGCGTAGGGATGCCCTGCGGGCGCGTGCGGGTGGGACGTGCGCTCGTCGGTCATTCGATCGGGGCGTCCCTCTTGTGGCATACCGGCGTCCTCCCGTTCAATGAGGACGCATCCATCGAACGGCTGATGAAGTGGCTCCGGCGGTAGGATTCGAACCTACGACCATGCGGTTAACAGCCGCCTGCTCTACCACTGAGCTACGCCGGAACGGGAGGCGCGTGCGTCCGGGTGTCCGGGCCGCACGGCAGGATACCAGAGGCAGCCCGCGGCGCCGGGCACCATGAGGGGGCGGCCCGGCGGGCCGCCCCTTGCGTGACGCGTGGTGTGGCTACGGCACGCTGACGCGGTTGCCGTAGATGTTCTGGTTCAGGCCGCCGCCGTTGCTGCAGTGGTCGCCGCTGAACGGAGCGTCGGAGCGGAAGAGCGGGCCGTTATACGTCGATGACGGTGAGCCGCTCGCCGCC
>QKHE01000084.1 GCA_003250155.1 Chloroflexota bacterium
GATCTGCGGTTGGTCGAGAACGGGCCCAGGTTCGGCGGCTCCGGTCCTCCCGTTTCGTGCAGCACTCCTCGCCCTCACTCGCCGTTATCTCACTCGAGGGCTTCGTTGTCGATGAGGCGGGTGGGGCCGAAGCGGACCGCGGTCGAGAGCAGGGCCGACGCATCGACCGTCTCGAGCTCGTGGAGCGTCCGGGCGTCGGCGACCGACACGTACTCGGGGACCGCCAGCGGCTCGGCGGCCAGCACGTCGCGCGTGACTCGCCGCAGCGCGTCCGCCGAGCGTTCGCCGCGTCGCCAGGCGTCCGCCGCGGCCATCAGCGAGCGGTGCACGACCGGCGCCGCGGCCCGCTCGGCCGGGGAGAGATGGACGTTCCGCGATGAGACCGCGAGGCCGTCTGCCTCGCGAACGGTCGGCAGCCCGATCACCTCGGTCGGGATCGCGAGGTCGCGGGCCATCTGGCGGATGACGAGCAGCTGCTGGTAGTCCTTGCGGCCGAAGTACGCGCGCTCGGCGTCGACGAGGCTGAACAGGATGGCGACGACCGTCGCGACGCCGTCGAAATGGCCGGGCCGTGCCGCGCCCTCCAGCGGTTTCGCGATCGCGCCCACGGCGACGGTCGTGTCGAAGCCGGGCGGGTAAACCTCGTCGACCGTCGGGGCGAACACGAGATCGACCCCTTCCTCACCGCAGATCTCGACGTCGCGAGCCTCGTTCCGCGGGTATCGCTCGAGGTCGGCCGGGTCGCCGAACTGGCGCGGGTTGACGAAGATCGAGACGACGCTTGTGGCGTTGTCGGCGCGGGCCCGCTGCATCAGCGAGCGGTGCCCGACGTGGAGCCAGCCCATGGTGGGGACGAAGCCGATGGGACGCGGCGCCGCGGCGAGGGCCTCGCGGAGCTCGGCCCGCGTGCGAACGACGCGGGTCACGGTGCCGGATGCGGCCGGGCGATTCAGAGGTCGCGGTCGAGGGGGATCCCCGCCACGTCGCGGAGCCCGTCGGCCGCCCGGTCGTCGGGCGTCCGGCCGAGCGCCTCGTCGAGGACGGTGTCGTCCATTCGAACGGTCTCCTCCGGCCCTGGGAACCTCCGCGCCGCGACGTCCGCCGCCCATGCCGTGGCAGCCTTGCGGATCTCGCCCCGGAGATCGACATACGCCCGGGCATGTCGCGGCGAGAAGTCGCCGAGGCCGAGCAGGTCGGTCACGACCTGGACCTGGCCGCTGCAGTGCGGGCCGGCCCCGATGCCGATCGTCGGGATCCGGAGGCGCGAGGTGATGATCGCCGCGAGCTGCTCGGGCACGAGCTCGAGGACGATCGAGAAGGCGCCCGCGTCCTGGACCGCAATCGCGTCGGCGAGCATCGCCCGGGCCGCGTCGCGGGTCTTGCCCTGGACCTTGACCTTGCCGCCCAGGCCGTGCTGCGACTGGGGCGTCCAGCCGATGTGGCCCATGACCGGCACGCCCGCCCGCACGAGCGCCTCGATGATCCGGCCGCTGCGGACGCCGCCTTCGACCTTGACCGCCTGGGCGCCGCCCTCGCGCAGGAAGCGACCGGCGTTGTCGATCGCCTCGTCGGCGCTCGAGTACGACAGGAACGGCATGTCGCCGATGACCAGCGCGCGGCGGGTCCCACGGGCCACGGCCGCCGTGTGGTGGAGCATCTCGCCCATCGTGACCCGGACGGTCGAGTCGTAGCCCAGCAGGACCTGGCCGAGCGAATCCCCGACGAGGAGCATCGGGATGCCGGCCTCGTCGAGGATCTGGGCCGTCGGGTAGTCGTAGGCGGTCAGCATCGGCAGTGGCTCGCCGTCGGCATGCATCCGAGCGATGTCCGAGACGGTCAGCCGGCGTACGGCCTTCGTTGCGCCGGTTCCGCTCATCGCTGCACCTCCGCCTCGCTCGGCCTCGTCGATTCCTGCATCCCGGAAGTCTGCCCCGCCGCGTCCCGGGCGTCCAATGCCCGCGACACCCGATCGAGCAGCCGATCGGCGACCTCGCGCTTCGAGAGCAGCGGCAGCTCCTCGCGGGCGCCCGCCCGGTCGAGGATCACCACGCGGTTGGTCTCCGTCCCGAAGCCCGAGCCAGCCTCCGCGACGTCGTTCGCGACGAGCAGGTCGACGCCCTTCGCGCGGAGCTTCTCGGCGGCGCGCTCCAGGCTCCCGGTCTCGGCGGCGAAGCCCACGAGGACCGGCGGACCGGCAGGCCCGGCGCTCACGGAGCCGGCGACCTCGGCCAACAGGTCCGGCGTCGGGTCCAGCTCGAGGG
>QKHE01000121.1 GCA_003250155.1 Chloroflexota bacterium
AGCGGACGGTGCGGCTGACGCAACGCGGCCAGGCCCTGCTGCGCGCCGTCGATCGGGCGCGGGCAGATCAGTTCCTGACGACCGTCCGGCCGCTGCCGACGCCCGAGCGGGCCCTCGTGGCGATGGGCGTCGCGGCGCTCGCGACGCACGCCATCTCGCGTCGTGGGCGCCTCATTCGCGAGCCGCGCTGAGGGGCGGCCGGCGCCGCCCGGCGGTCAGGCGCGGTTGACGCGCCGGTAGAGCCACGCCCAGGCGATCATCAGCGCCAGGAACGCGACGAGGATCGCGACGGCGGTGAGTCGTCGCTCCGGCGGCACCGGCGCGTGACCGGCCTCCTGGGCGAGGACCGGGGCCGCGGCGGCGAGCAGCGCCGCGAAGGTCGAGGCCGCCGCGAGCAGGCGCGCCAGGGTTCGGGACGCGCGGCCGATCGGGTCATGCATCGCCAAGTTCGTCACCTCCGGTGTGATCGTAGCCTCAGCCACCGATCAGGTAGGTCAGGAAGCCGAGCACGTAGCCGGCCACGATGATGCCCACGATCATCGCGATCAGCAGCCACAGGTAGCGCCGCTCGCGGCGTCGGGTCGCCTCGAGCTCCGGATCGTCGCCGCCGGGGATGTAGCCACCGGGCAGTCCCTTCCGGCGAGCCTGGACCGCTCGCGGCGAGTCGTAGGCCTCGGGATCGGGCGGCAGCTCGTCGGTCATGCCGGCGCCAGCGGTCCGCGGAAGATGATCTCGTCGGGCCGCGGCTCGTAGCCGAGGCGCCGGTTGACCGCGCGCATCGGCGCGTTGTCGAGATCGTTCGCGCCCTCCAGCGCCGCCAGGCCATGGTCGATCGCCGCCCGGATCGTCGCGCGTTTCAGGGCACCCGCGACGCCCCTGCCGCGCCAGGCGCGCGCGACCGCGGTCATGTGATGCCAGGCCAGGGTCGGCGCGGCGCCCGGGATCGTGATGCTGGCGTAGCCGATCGGTCGCCCGCTGGAGCCATCCAGCGCGATCGCCACGCCCCAGGCCGGAATGGACGGCTTCCGCACGTCACGCTCGAGGAACTCCTCGAGCGTCCCCGGCGCCTGGGGGCCGTCCCCGGGCACGTCGGGCAGCACCTCGACCGCCACGTCGTACAGCGCTTCCGCCAGGTCCGGCCGGGTCTCGAGGAACGTGATCTCGACGCCGTCGGGAGCGGCGATGTCCGGCGGCGCCAGGTCCTCCAGCTCCAGGCGCACGCTCTTCATCCGCTCGCGCATCTCGAAGCCTCGGCGGGTCAGGAAGGCGATTGATTCCGGGTGGTCCTCGGTCGCCATCGCGAGGAGGAACTCCTTGCCCGCCGCTCGGGCGTGCCCCGAAACGGCTGCGTAGAGGGCGCTGCCGACACCCTGGCCGCGTGCTTCGAGGAGCACGCTGCCCTGCGTCCAGAAGCCCGGGAACTCGGGCCCGTAGACGTAGACCCGACCGACGCCGGCCTCGCCCACCGGCCGGCCGTCGAGCAACCCGACGAACCTCGCTCCGCCCGGATAGGTTCGGTCGCTCCAGCGCATGTCCTCGACGGTGAAGCCGGTCTCGGGGAGGACCGTCGTGCTGATGGCCGCGATGGTGGCCAGGTCCGCGTCGCTCTCGGCGCGCCGCACCTCGACCTCAGCCACCGGTGATCGGCGACGGCTCGGACACGACGGACACGCCGCGGGCCCTCGGCGCCGCGGCCATTCGCTGACCCGTCGTCACCGCGCCGTCGCTGGCGGACGACACGAGGGCCGCGTACTTGGCCATGACGCCGCCGCCATAGCGCGGCGGCGGTGCCTGCCAGCGCGCCCGCCGCTCGGCGAGGACCGCGTCGTCGACGGCGAGGTCGAGGCGCCGGGCCTCCACGTCGATCACGATCTCGTCGCCCTCCTCGACGACGGCGATCGGGCCGCCGAGCGCCGCCTCCGGGGCGACGTGGCCGATCATCAGGCCGTGCGTGCCGCCGGAGAAGCGGCCGTCGGTCAGCAGTGCCACCGACCCGCCGAGGCCCTCGCCGACGAGGGCCGCGGTCACGCTCAGCATCTCCTGCATCCCCGGGCCGCCGACCGGGCCCTCGTAGCGGATCACGACGACGTCGCCCTCGTGGATCCGGCGGTTCTTCACGGCGTCGAAGCACTCGGTCTCCGAGTCGAAGACGCGCGCCGGCCCGCGGTGGTGGAGCCGCTCGTGGCCGGCCAGCTTCACGACGCAGCCATCGGGCGCCAGGCTGCCGTGGAGGATCGCGAGGCCGCCGGTCGGCTTCAGCGGGTCGTCGATCGAATGAACCACCTGCTGGCCCGGCGTCTCCGACGCCGCGGCGGCGATCTTCGCGATCGTCCGGCCGTCGACCGTCTTCTGCCCGCCGTCGAGCAGGTCTCGCTTGAGCAGCTCGCGCATGACGAGCGACACGCCGCCGGCGTCGTAGAGGTGCGCGGCGGTGAAGCGGCCGCCCGGGTGCAGGTCGGCCACGATCGGGGTCCGGGCCGCGATCGTGTCGAAGTCGTCGAGCGCCAGCGGCAGGCCGAATTCGTGGGCCAGGGCGAGAAGATGGAGGACGCCGTTCGTCGAGCCACCCGTCGCGGCGATCGCGGCGATCGCGTTCTCGAGGGACGCGCGGGTCACGAGGTGCGACGGCCGGATGTCATGCCGGACGAGCGTCATCGCCAGCTCACCGGCCCGTCGCGCGGCGTCATCCTTCGTCGGGTCCTCGGCCGGGATGCCGTTGAGGCCGCCGGGCGAGAGCCCCAGGAACTCCATGACCATCGACATCGTGTTGGCGGTGTACTGGCCGCCGCACGCCCCGGCGCCGGGGCAGGCCGCGCTCTCGATGTCGTACAGCTCCTCGAGGCTGATGGTCCCGGCCCGATAGGCGCCGATGGCCTCGAAGACCGACACGACCGTCAGGTCCCGGCCCTTGTAGGTCCCCGGGTAGATCGTGCCGTTGTAGAGGACGAGCCCCGGGACGTCGAGGCGGGCGAGGGCCATGCCTGCGCCGGGAATGGTCTTGTCGCAGCCGACCAGGCAGACCAGGCCGTCGAGCAGATGGCCGCGCACGACGAGCTCGATCGAATCTGCGATGACCTCACGGCTGACGAGGCTGGCCTTCATGCCTTCGGAGCCCATCGAGACGCCGTCGGAGATGGCGATCGTGTTGAACTCCATCGGCGTCCCGCCGCCGGCGCGGATGCCCTCCTTCACGAACTCCGCGAGTCGGCGCTGGTTGAAGTTGCAGGGCATCGTCTCGATCCAGCTCGTCGCGACGCCCACCAGGGGCCGGGCGAGGTCGTCGTCGGTGAAGCCGATGGCCTTGAGCATCGCCCTCGCCGCCGCGCGGTCGGGGCCGTCGGTCAGCGCGTGCGAGTGGCGCTTGCCTGGATCGGTCGGACGGTCGTAGGGCAGTGGACGCGAGCCGCTCGTCGCCATGTCGGGGCCAGTGTAGGTCCGCCGGCCGACGGCCACGGCCAGGCCGGCGACCGGGACGTTCAGCCCGGCGACGGCAGGCGGGCCAGGTGGGCAGCGACGATCCGCTCGGTGACGGCGGCGGACGCCGGCCCGGCGACCGCAGCCATGAACGTCCTGCAGTCGACGCAGAAGCCGGCCACCGCGTCGACGGCCGTGACGGTCGCCGTTCGCGGCGAGCGGCGGACCAGCGCGATCTCGCCGAGGCCGGTGCCAGGCCCGCCGCGGCTCAGCACCTGTCCGGCGGCGGCGATCTCGACCTCGCCCGACGCGACGACCACGAAGAAGTCGCCGGCCTCGCCCTCGCGCATCAGGATCTCGCCCGGCTCGTACTGGATCGGGCGCAGCCCCGCGGCGAGGCGCTCGAGGGCCGTCAGCGGCAGCTCGCTGAACACCTCGACATCGCGCAGCAGCCCGACCAGCGCCTCATCGACCGTGCTGACCCGATCTGACCGTCCGATCCGCGAGTAGATGATGAGCGAGACGATCGGCAGGATCGCGCCGCTGATCGCGAGCGCGCCGCGAATCTCGAACGCCGCCAGGAGCGCCGGCGCCAGGAGGCTGCCGGTGACGGCTCCCAGCCCGGCCGTGGCCTCGAAGACCGAGAACACCGCAGAGCGCTCGTTGTTGCTGACGCCGCGCTGGAAGATCGTGAACAGCACGACGTCGTACACCGCGTTGGCGACGCCGATGGACAGCATCGCGGCGACCGCGACCGCCGGGTGCGGCAGGATGGCGATGAGGGCCAGCGGCGCACCCCAGTACGTCAGGGCCACGGACTGCGTTCGAACCAACCGATCGCCGCGCGCGGCGTCCATCGCCAGGACGGCGCCGAACAGCCCACCGAGACCGAGCGCCGCGTTGAGCATCCCGACCCCCGGCTCGCCGATCCCGAGCAGCTCGATCGCCGCGACGACCGTCAGCGGAACCATGAGCCAGCGGGTCAGCAGCTGGGTGAAGACCCCGAGCATGCTCCAGCCGGGCACCGACCGGCGCCGCAGCGTCCGGACGCCCTCGACCAGCCGGAGCCCACCCGGCCGGGCCGCGCCGCCGATCGCATCGTGCTCGTCCTCGAACCGCAGGCCGATGACGACCCAGGCCGTCACGAGGAAGGCGGCGCCGACGGCCGCTGCGCCGACGTCGGGCCGTCCGGCGGCGATGAGCAGCCCGGCGCCGAGCGGGCCGGCGAACGTCCCGAGGCCCTCGCCGGTGCCCCACGCGACGTTCGCCGCGACGAGCTCGCGGGGGCTGCGGGCGATCGCCGGCATCAGCGTCAGCTGGATCGGCCGGACGACGGCGCCGGCGATCGCGACGAGCGCGGCGAGCCCGAACAGCAGGACGGTCGGCCCCTCGGTCGCGATCACGACCGCGGCGAGCGCCGCCCCGGCCGCCCGCACGAGCCCGACGGCCAGCAGCATCGGCCGGCCGGCGAAACGCTCGAGCAGGGCGCCGGAGAGCATGCCGGCAAGGACCGCCGGTCCCATCCGCACCGCCCCCAGGACCCCCGCCGCCACGGCACCATCGCGTCCGTAGACGACCACCAGCAGGATGACCAGCAGCGCCGTGTCGGCCGCGATGCCGACGCTCCAGACCAGTTCGAGGCGGCGGATGCCGTCGTTGCCGAGTGCCGTCCGGACGGCCTCGACGCTGGTCCGCAGCGACCGGAGGAGACGCCCCATCGCCGAAGCATGCCACCGGCCGGCGTTCCCGGCGAGGGCCGTCGGGTCGCTATCCTCCGCGAAGGCGCCCGAGAGGGAGGAGGCGATGGTGGACGACCGGCTGGCGGCGCTCCGCGCCGTGCCGCTGTTCGCGGATCTCGACGAGCGCGGCCTCCAGGCCGTGGCCGTGCTCGCTCGCGAGGATCGCGTGCTGGCCGGCGAGCCGATCATGATCGAGGGCGAGGCGGGGGACGCGTTCTACGTCATCCTCGACGGGACCGTTCGCATCGAGAAGGGTGGTCGGCCGATTCGGTCGATGACCAGCGGCGGGTTCATCGGCGAGATCGCGCTGCTCGACGGCCGGCCGCGGACGGCGAGCGCCGTCGCGACGTCCGACTTGCGGCTGCTGCGGCTCGGCCAGCACGAGTTCGACCGGCTCGTCGACACGTTCCCCGAGGTCCGGTCGAAGGTCCGGGCGGCGATCCACCGGCGTCTCCGCGGTCCCGAGCCCCGCACGCTCGGCTGACTCCAGCGCCGCGGCGTGCGGCGGTCTCAGCTCCCGGTCGCGCCGTCCTCGCCGAGCCAGCGCTCGACGATCTCGCCGAGCACCGGCAGGCTCACGGCGCCGGAGCCGAGGACCGTGTCGTGGAAGGCCTTGATGTCGAATCGCGCGCCGAGGCGCCGCTCGGCCTCGCCGCGCAGCCGGAGGATCTCAAGCTGGCCGATCTTGTAGGCCAGCGCCTGCCCCGGCCAGACGATGTAGCGATCGACCTCGTTGGTGATGTTGTTCTCGCCGAGCGCGGTGTGCGCCGTCAGGAACTCGATCGCCTGCTGGCGGCTCCAGCCCAGCGCGTGCATCCCCGTGTCGACCACGAGCCGCCCGGCCCGCCACGCATCGAACGACAGGATCCCGAAGCGATCGAGATCGCCGGTGTAGAGGCCCATCTCGTCAGACAGGCGCTCGGTGTACAGGCCCCAGCCCTCGGCGAAGGCCGTCGAGCCGAGGTTGCGCTGGAACGCCGGCAGCCCCTCGAGCTCCTGGGCGATGGCGATCTGGAGATGGTGGCCCGGGATCGACTCGTGGAAGGCGAGGGCCTCCGCCTCGTAGCGCGGCCGTGTCTCCGGAGCGTAGAGGTTGATGTAGTACCGCCCGGGCCGGCTGCCGTCCATCGCCGGCCAGTAGTAGTAGGCGATCGTCTGGTGCGCCTCCGAGTGACTCGGGATCGGGACGACGACGCAGGCCGCGCCGGGGATCCGGCCGAACCAGTCGGTGAGCGCCGCCGTCGAGCGGGCCAGCGAGGCCTTCGCCGTCTCGAACACCTCGTCCGAGGTCGAGAAGCGCAGCGCCGGGTCGTCCCGCAGTCGCGCCAGGGTCGATGGCAGGTCGCGCGTCCCGAGCACCCGGCCGCCGAGCTCGACGAACTCGGCGTCGATGCGGGCGATCTCCTCGAGGCCGGTCCGGTGGATCGCCTCCGGCTCCAGGTCGAGGGTCGTGTGGACGCGGACGAGCGCCCGATACGCGTCGTTCCCGCCGGGCACGTGCGCCAGACCCGGCCGCTCGGGCGGCCGCGCCTGTGGGTGAATCTCGCGCTCGAGCACGTCGAGGTAGCGGCGAAAGCCCGGGATCACGATCTCGCGCAGCGCCGTCATCAGGTCGCTCCGGAAGCGCGCCGCCGCCGAGGCCGGCCAGCCCTCCAGCGCCTCCGCCGCAGGCGCTGCCATTCGCCATTGCTCCGGCGGCTGCTCCTCGAGCGAGCGGAGCACGTCGACGGTCCGCTCGACCGGCGTGGCGCAGGCGACGCGACCGTCCGCGGCGGCCCGGCGCAACTCCTCGATGACCTGGTCGAGATAGGTCCCAACGGCACGCCAGCGGGCCAGCAGCTCGGCGCCCTGGTCCGGCCGTTCGATCGTCTGCCAGTCGACGAGGTCGAGCAATGACACCGTGGGGCCGCCGAGCGGATCGACCGTCCAGTCGTCGATGCCCGTCCGGATCGCAGCCGCCGCCCCCGACGCCTCGTCGATCAGCATCCGGCGGGTCACCTGCCCGGCGGGCTCGAGGCCATCGACATCGATGGCCCTCGCCCGAGCGGCGATCTCCTCGAACCGTGTCGCCTGCTCCGTCCGCGCGGCGCCCGAGTGATCCGGCAGCCGGTCGTCGAAGCGACGATCGCCGATGATCGTGGCGAACAGCGGCGCCGCCTCGAGGTAGTCGTCCCAGAAGCGCTCGCCGAGGGCGGCGAGCTCGAGCGCGGCGGTCGGATCGGTCATCGCTGCCGGATCGTACCCGGGACGCGCTACCTGATGCAGGGCCCCGTCGGAACGCGGGCGGTCAGGCCGACGGCCTCGTCGACCAGGTCGGCAACCGGTCCCGGCGACAGGGCGTAGCCGACGTTGGGATCGATCCGGGACTCGGCGAACACGACGCCGCCGACGGTTCCGTCGGTCAGCACGAAGGGGCTGCCGCTGTCGCCCGGGACGACGCGCGCCCGAAGCTCGAGGATGCGCCGCTGGACGCGCGCCGAGCCGGTCACGTCGAGGCCGGTCGCGACATAGGTCGCCGCGACCGTCGCCGGCTTGACGGTCTCGTCGCCGCCGCCCGGGTAGCCGATCGTTGCGCCGATCGTGCCGCGAGTGGGCTCCTCGCCGCTGAACGCCAGGACCGGCGCGGTCACGTCGCGGGCGAACAGGACCGCCAGATCGAGGTCCAGGTCGAGAAGCACGGGCGTTGCCTCGAACGACCCGACCGAGGTCTGGACGAGGATGCTCCGGGCGCCTGCCACGACGTGAGCGTTCGTCACGAGGTACCCGGTCGCGACGACGAAGGACGTGCCGCTCGAGCGAAGCTGGCAGCCGTCGGCGACGACGCGCAGCACGGACGGGGCGGCCCGCGCCCCGATCTCTCGCGCCCGGGCATTCGACGGCAGCTCGACGTCCTCGGCCGGCAACGGTTCGAGGCCGATGAAGACGTCCGGCAGGCCGTTGTCGTTGAGGGCCTGGCGCAGCTGGACGACGAACTCGGTCGGGGGCGGCAGGACGGACTCGACGACCCGCAGGGCGACCGAGCGCTGCGCCATCTGGGCGAGGTTCGGGGCCGTGGCCGGAGACTGGGCGATGACGCCGCCGGCCAGCCACAGGATGAGCACCGCTTGGGCGGCGCCGACGAGCGCCCCCATGACCCGATCGAAGGCTCCCAGGAGGCCGGTCCCCAGCGCATGCGACGCCTGCCGCCCGAGCGTCGCGCCGACGCCCTCGCCGAGCCCGATGAGGCCGAGCAGGCCGGCCAGGACGACGACGGCCCGGACCAGGGGCGGGAGCGATGCCAGGATCGGATCGAGCGCCGGCAGGACGGCCAGCCCGACGACGGCACCGACGGCTGCGCCGCCGAGGCCGAGCAGCTGCGGCAGCGCCCCCGAGCGGACGCCGAGGACGACGCCGATGATCAGCAGTGCGATCGCGATGAGGTCGACCGGGTTCACCGCCGGATCGTGACAGGTCGCGTCGCGGAGCGCGCTCGCCTACGCGGCCGGGCCGGCCGGCCGCGTGTCGACCCGGGCGGGATGGCTGGCCTCCCAGGCCGCGATGTCGGCGTCATGGGCGACGAGATAGCCCAGCTCGTCGGTGCCCTCGAGGAGCATCAGCCGCGAGAACGGGTCGACGTCGAACGGCAGGTCCTCGTCACCGGGCAGGTGGACGACCCCCAACGCCAGGTCGACCGTGAGCTCGACGTCGCCATCGCGCTCGACCAGCTCCAGCAGCTGGCGGTGACGGTCGGGCTCGATGACGATCGGCAGCAGGCCGTTCTTGAGCGCGTTGCCGCGGAAGATGTCGGCGCAGCTGGTCGTGATCACGGCCCGCAGCCCCCACGCCACGAGCGCCCACGGCGCATGCTCGCGCGACGAGCCGCAGCCGAAGTTGTCCCCGGCCAGCAGGATCTGTCGACCGGCCATCTCGGGGCGGTCGATGACGAACGGCGGATCCTTCGGCCGACCGTCGGCCTCGAATCGCCAGTCGCGGAAGAGGGCGTCGGCGAGGCCGGCCTTGTCGGTGATCTTGAGGTAGCGCGCCGGGACGATCTGGTCGGTGTCGACGTTCTCGGCCGGCAACGGGACGACCCGGCTGGTGAAGGTCGCGTACGGCTCGGGCATCGCTCAGCGGCCTCCGACGGCGGCCAGCGTCTCGATGCCGGGCAGATTGCGCGGGTCCGCGATCGCCCCGGCGACCGCGGACGCCGCCGCCGTCAGCGGCGAGGCCAGGAAGGTCCGGCCGCCCTTGCCCTGGCGGCCCTCGAAGTTCCGGTTCGACGTGCTGACCGCGTACTGGCCCGGCTCCAGCTGGTCGCCGTTCATGGCGATGCACATCGAGCAGCCGGCCTCGCGCCACTCGGCGCCGGCGGCCCGGAAGACCTCGTGCAGGCCTTCGCGCTCGGCCTCGCGCTTCACCTCGTCCGATCCCGGCACGACCATCATTCGGACGCCGTCGGCGATGCGGCGACCCTCGAGCGCGGCGGCCGCCAGGCGCAGGTCGCTGATCCGGCCGTTCGTGCACGACCCGATGAACACGACGTCGACCTTCTGGCCCAGGATCGGCTGGCCGGGGCGAAGGTCCATGTAGGCCAGGGCGCCCTCGAGGTTGCGGCGCCGGCCGGGGTCGCCGACGCTCTTCGGATCCGGCACGGCCGCCGAGATCGGCAGGCCCATGCCGGGATTCGTGCCATACGTCACCATCGGCTCGAGGCTCGCGGCGTCGATCGTGACGGACCGGTCGAAGGCCGCCCCGTCGTCGGTCGGCAGCCCGCGCCAGCGTTCGATCGCCCGGTCCCAGTCGGAGCCCTGGGGGGCGTGCGGTCGTCCGGCCAGGTACGCGAAGGTCGTCTCGTCGGGTGCGATCAGCCCGGCCCGCGCGCCGCCTTCGATCGACATGTTGCAGATCGTCATCCGCTGCTCCATCGACAGCGCCTCGATGGCCGATCCGCGGTACTCGAAGACGTGCCCGGTCCCACCACCGACGCCGATCTTCGAAAGGAGAGCCAGGATCACGTCCTTGGCGCTCACGCCCGGCGCGAGCCGGCCGTCGACCCGGACCTCGTACGATCTCGGGCGCCGCTGCAGCAGGCACTGCGTGGCGAGGACCATCTCGACCTCGCTCGTCCCGATCCCGAAGGCCAGCGCCCCGAACGCGCCATGGGTGCTGGTGTGCGAATCGCCGCACACGATCGTCATCCCCGGCTGGGTCAGCCCGAGCTGCGGGCCGATGACGTGGACGATGCCCTGGCTCGGGTCGCCGAGGCCGTGCAGCGGGACGCCGAACTCCCGGGCGTTCGTCTCGAGCTGGGCGACCTGGGCCGCGGCCAGCGCGTCCAGGATCGGCAGGCTCCGCGGGGTCGTCGGGACGGAGTGGTCGGCGGTCGCAACGGTCCGCTCGGGATGGCGGACGACCAGCCCACGCCGGCGGAGGCCCTCGAACGCCTGGGGGCTGGTGACCTCGTGGACCAGGTGGAGATCCACGGCCAGGATGTCGGGCGCGCCGGGCTCGGCCGCGACGACGTGGTCGTCCCAGATCTTCTCGACGAGGGTGCGGGCTGACGGACTGGGCGGCATGGGGAGGTGATTGTGCCCCATGCCGCGGCGGGCGCCTACTGAGCCCGGCCAGTACTTCCAGCCCAATGCGGATCGGTGGAGTGTGGCGTAGAACCTGAGATCTGCCCGATGCCCGAGGAGCCGACGCGTTTGCTGACCCGAATCCGGTTCATCTCCAATCGCGGCACGGCCGCCGAGGAATCGACGTTCGGGTCGTCTGCGCACCGGATCGGCGCGTCGATGGGCGCGATACCGCCGGCGGCGCGGGTCTGGCTGCAGACCGCGATCCTGGCGGTCATCGCCGGCGTGGTCTGGCTGACGCTCCTCAAGGATCTGCCTGAACCGACGTTCCCGGTCATCTCCTGGCCCCTCCTGGCGGCGGCATTCGCGCTCGCCGAGCTGAAGGTCGTCGAGGTCCACTTCCGACGCGAGACGCACGCCTTCTCGCTCAGCGAGTTCCCTGCGGTCATCGGGTTCTTCTCGGTGTCGCCGACGGCGTACCTCCTGGCGTTGATGCTGGGCTCCGGCGTGGCGCTGCTCCTCCAGCCGCGACAGCGGCTGATCAAGACGGCCTTCAACCTCGCCAACTTCCTGTGCGTCGCCACGGTCTCGCTGGCGATCGTCCACGCCGTCGCCGACATGACCACGCCGCCCGGCCCGGTCGAGTGGGTCGCGACCTTCGCCGCCACGCTCTCGGCGACGCTCATCAGCGGCGTCTCGATCGCGAGCGTCATCACGCTCTCCGGCGGCGCCCCGCAGTTCGAGAAGCTGCCCGAGATGCTGCGCTTCGGCAGCATGGTCGCGCTGGCAAACACCAGCCTCGCCCTGCTGGCCGTCGTGATCATGCAGAGCGACCCGCTGCTGCTGGCGCTGCTGGCCCTGCCGGTCGTGATCGTCTTCGTCGCCTACCGCTCGTACCTGTCCGAGCGCGAGAAGCACGAGCGGCTGGAGCTGCTGTACCAGTCGTCCCGCATCCTGCAGCACTCGCCCGAGCTGGATTCGTCGATCGTGGCGATCCTCGAGCACGCGCGCGCGATGTTCCGGGCCGAGATCGCCGAGGTGGTGCTGTACCCGCGCATCGCGGGCAGCGAGGCGCTGCGAACGAGCTCCTACCACGACGGCGAGCCGGAGGTCATGGTGCCGACCGAGTCGTTCGCCAGCGAGCGCCTCCACACCATGGTCCAGACCGCCAGCGGATCGTTCTACTACGAGCCGCCGGGTGACCCGCGCATCCGCCAGGGCATGGTCGGTCCGCTGCGCGGGGAGTCGGAGCTGATCGGCTCGCTGCTCATCGCCAACCGCCTCACCGAGGGCACGTCATTCAGCGACGACGACCTGCGGCTCCTCGAGACCCTTGCCAACCAGGTCGCGGTCGCGCTGGAGAACGGTCACCTGGAACGGTCGCTGGCGGAGCTTTCGCGACTCAAGGAGGAGCTCCGCTATCAGGCCTACCACGACCCGCTCACCGGGCTCGCCAACCGGAGCCTGTTCATCGAGCGCGTCGACGAGCGCGTTCGGACGGCCCCGTCCGGCCGGCTGCCGGCCGTCCTGTTCCTGGACCTCGACGACTTCAAGATCGTCAACGACACGCTCGGCCACGCGGCCGGCGACCATCTCCTCGTCGACGTCGCCGATCGGCTCCGGGTGACGGTCCGGACCAACGACGTCGCCGCCCGCCTCGGCGGCGACGAGTTCGCCGTCCTCATCGACGACACGCCCGACCTCGTCCAGTCGGTCACCGTCGCCCAGCGGATCCTCGACGCCCTGGCGGCGCCGTTCCTGCTCGGGACGACCGAGATCGTCGTCGGCGGCAGCATCGGCATCGCCGCGGCACGAGTCGGCACCGAGTCGGCCCACGAGCTGCTGCGGAACGCCGACGTCGCGATGTACAAGGCCAAGCAGCACGGCAAGAACCGCGTCGCGACGTTCGAGCCGACGATGCACACGTCCCTCGTGGAGCGCCATGAGCTGAGCGCCGAGCTGGCGCGAAGCCTCGGCCGCGGCGAACTGGTGCTGCTGTACCAGCCGATCCTCGACCTCGCCACGAGGCGGGCCGTCGGGCTCGAGGCCCTCGTGCGCTGGCGCCACCCGACGCGCGGCCTGCTCGAGCCGGCGGAGTTCATCCCGCTGGCCGAGGAGACGGGCATGATCGTGAATCTTGGGACGTGGGTCCTCGAGGAGGCCTGCCGCCAGGCCGCCGGGTGGTCGCCGGCGGGCGGGGCGATGATGATCGCGGTCAACCTCTCGGCGCAGCAGCTGCAGCAGCCGGACTTCGTGTCTCAGCTGATCGGCATCCTCGAGCGGACCGGCCTCGCCCCGGACCAGCTCGTCCTCGAGATGACCGAGACGGCGATCTTCCATGACACCACGACGACGCTCCTGAGGCTCGAGGAGATCCGCCGCCTCGGCGTTCGGGTCGCGGTCGACGATTTCGGGACCGGCTACTCGTCGCTCGGCTACCTGCGCAAGTTCCGGGCCGACATCCTCAAGATCGCGCGCGAGTTCATCGGCGAGGGTGAGCGGCCCGATGACTGGCCTTTCGCCGCGGCGATCGTCGCCCTCGGCCGCGCCCTCGACATGACGATCATCGCCGAGGGCATCGAGGAGCCCGGCCAGCTGGCGCACCTCACGGAGCTGGGGTGCGAGCTGGGCCAGGGCTACCTCTTCGCGCCGCCGCTTTCCGCCGACGAGGCGGAGCGATTCCTCGTCGAGCACGGCGCCGACGCCGCCGAGCGGTCCGCACGGGCGCCTCGCCGGCGCGGCACCAGATCGGCCGTCGCTCGGGCGTCCGGCTGATGTTCCTCCTGTACGCGCTCGGCATCGGGCTCGTCCTCGGCCTCGTGCTCGGCGGCCGGCCCGAGGGCCTGAGCCGACTCCAGTTCCGGCTCGGCTGGCTGGTGGTGGCCGGCCTGGCCACCCAGGTCGTCCTGTTCTCCGATCAGGTGACGGCATCGATCGGCGACCTCGGGCCGCCGATCTATGTCGGCTCGACGCTGGCCGTGACCGCCGCGGTGCTCGTGAACTACCGGGTGCCGGGTATGGCCGTCGTGGCGGCCGGCGCCGCCTGCAACCTCGCCGCGATCGCCGCCAACGGCGGATACATGCCCGCGTCGGCCGACGCGATGGCTGCCCTCGGCAAGCTGCCCAAGGCCATCTACTCCAACAGCATGGTCATGCCCGAGCCGGCGCTGCCGTGGCTGACCGACGTGTTCGCCCTGCCAGGCTGGCTGCCGTTCGCGAACGTCTTCAGCATCGGTGACGTGCTGATCGCGGTCGGCGTCGCGATCGTGATCGTTGCCGCGATGCGCCAGCCAGCGCCGCTCGTTGCCCGCTGACACCTCGCCCGATCGTCGCCGCTGACCCGGTACGGCTGGGCCATTGGTACCGGCCGTCGATGGGAGGAAGGTTCGGTGAGAGGCGACGGTCGTCTCATCTCCGATGTTCGTCCAGGGCAAACCCGTCGTGAGGCGGGGACGCAAAGCCAGGGACCTCGATCGCGAGGCCGCCCAGCTGCCGACGTTGGGGGAGCGAAGCCCAGATGATTGGGAAAGGAGATCCTGTGAGGGCGATCCTGGCGCGCTTCACGTGGGCCGTCATGTTGCTCGGCGCGATGGCACTGACCGTCGGCGCCGGGATGCGGTGGTACTAGCCGTGGCGGGCGACCGCCAGGCCGTGGGCCGGCGCATCTCGGACGACGTCAGCTTCCTCGCGATGCCCGACGTTGTCATCGACGCGGGGCATCGCTGGCGCTGAAGAGACCAGCGAGCGAGCATCAACGGCCGTCGGGTTCGCCCGGCGGCCGTTCTCTTTGCCGACGCGATCTCGCGTTCCGGCGTCGATCCCGAACGTCGCTCAGGCGGCCTCGGGCCTGGCGGGCCGCGGCTTTCCGAGGCCGCGCACGAGCGAGTCGAGCAGCTGTCGTACCTGGTCGGGGCCCGCGAGGCGATAGCGCGCTGCGGTCCGACCCGCGCCGACCTTGATGGTCACGGCCCCCGGCGGCGCGGCCGCGAACATGTCCTCGTCTGTCGTGTCGTCGCCGATGACGACGAGCCGCGTCCGCGGGTGCTCGCGCCGGACGTCCTTCACGACCAGGCCCTTGTGAACGCGGGCGTCACGGACCTCGACGATCCGGGCTCCGGCGACCACCGCGGCGTCGCTCGAGTCGAGGGCGTGCTCAAGCTCGTTCTGGAGGGCAGCGGCCGCCGGTTCGGCGACCTCCGGACGAGCGTTCCGGAAGTGCCACACGAGCGAGGCCTCCTTCTGCTCGATCATCGACCCCGGAACTGACCGGACTCGTTCGTCCATGGCCTTTCGAGCCGCCTTGAGCCAGGCGGGTCGTTCGGCCAGGCGTGACGACCAGCGCCCGAGCTCCGTTCGTGACCAGATCCCGTGCTCGGCATGCAGCCCGATCGGCAGGTGGCCGAGCCAGCGCTCCACCTCGGCTCGGCGACGCCCGCTCGAGACGTGAACCGCAACGTCGCGTCGTGCCGCGAGCCGGGCGAGCGATTGGAGGAGCTCGTCGTCGGGTCGGGCGTCATCGGGTCGGGCTTGCAGCGGCACGAGCGTGCCGTCGTAGTCGAGGACGAGCGTGATCCGGGACCGGCTTCGGCGAATCGTGGCGATCACCTGCCTGGGCTGGTCGAACGTCTCGTCCTGGACCGGCATCCGGCCCGCTCGGTCATGCTCGGCCTGGAGCGCCGCAAGGAAGTCGTTGGCCCAGCGATGGACATCGCGCTCCAGGACGCGCGCCCGCAGCGATCGCATCCTCTCCTGCCGCTCGGCGAGCGGCATCTCGAGTGCCTGGGCGATGGCGTCGGCCACGCCGTCGAGGTCGTAGGGGTTGACGACGATCGATCCGGCGAGCTCGGCGGCGGCGCCGGCGAACTCGCTCAGGACGAGGACACCATCGTCGTCCTGGCGCGCCGCGACGAACTCCTTGGCGACCAGGTTCATGCCATCCCGGAGCGGCGTCACGAGGGCGATCGAGGCGGCCTGGTAGAGGGCCAGCAGCCGCTCCCGGTTCTGCGTTCGAGACAGGAAATGGATCGGTGCGTGGCCAAGCGTCGTGAACCGGCCGTTGATCCGACCGACGAGCTCGTTGACGCTGCGCCCGAACTCCTGGTACGCGCCGACGCTCTCCCGGGACGGGGCCGCGACCTGGATCAGCTGGACCCGGCCGCGCCACTGCGGGTACCGCTCGAGGAACCGCTCGAAGGCGAGCAGTCGCCGGGGGATGCCCTTCGTGTAATCGAGCCGGTCGACTGAGATCAGGAGCTCCATGTCCGGCCGCAGCCGATGCAGCCGGGCAACCTCCCGCTCGACCTGCGGGGCCCGCGCCAGGCTGTCGTAGGTCGAGGCATCGATCCCCATCGGCAGGTCGACGACGCGGACCTGGCGGCCGCCGATCACGATGCGTCCTTCGGCCATCGGGCAGCCCAGGATCTTCTGGGCCGACGAGATGAAGTGGGCCGCGTACGCCGCGGTGTGGAAGCCGACGACGGTCGCGCCGAGGACGCCCTCGAGGAGCGCACGGCGCCAGCGCAGGACGCGGAACAGCTCGGAAGTCGGGAACGGGACGTGGAGGAAGAAGCCGATGGCCGCGTCCGGCAGCGCCTGCCGGACGAGATCCGGGACCAGCATCAGCTGGTAGTCGTGGATCCAGATCAGTTCCCCGGGCCGGTATTCCTTGACGATCGCCTCCGCGAATCGCTCGTTGACCCGGCGGTACTCGTCCCAGCCGCCGGGGTCAGCCGGCAGTCGCTCGAGCGCGTAGTGGAAGATCGGCCACAGGACGCCGTTCGAGAAGCCGTCGGCATAGCGCCGGACCTCCGTCGCGCTGAGCTCGATCGGGATCGCGAACAGCGCCTGGAGTCGCTCGTCGAGCGCTCGCCGTTGCTCCGCATCGAGGCGCCACGTTTCGCCAGGCCAGCCGATCCAGCGCCCGCTGTCCGGACCTGTCAGCTCGCGCAGTCCGGACGCGACGCCCCCGGCGCCCGGTGTGACGACCAGCTCGCCACGCTCGACCCTGACCGCGACCGGTAGGCGATTCGAGGCCAGCAGGACGTGCGGGCGCTTTGTGGGAGAAACCATGCGATCGGCAACCTCTCGTCTTCGGCCGGCCCGCCGGGGCGGTTGAAGCCGAGGAAGGGGGCGGCCCTCTAAGGATCGCCGATTTCGCTCCGAAGCGGTGTCGACGGACCCGCGAGCCATGTCCCGAGCTGGCGAAGCGGGTCTGGCGGGGGCGCGCCCAGCGCGTCGGTCAGCGCTCGGCTCTCGCGCGCAGGACCTCCAGCACTCGTGGGTCGATCCAGCCCGGGGCGGCGGTCCGCTCCTCGAGGTTCTCGACGCCCATCCAGTCCCACAGCGCCCCCTGCCAGGTGTCGTCCCAGCCGTCGGGCAGCGGGCGTGGCTGGCCCGTCATCGGGCGCTCGTCCGCCTCCGCCTCGGCGACTGTCGGCGGCTCCCAGCCGGCGACCTGCCACATCGGCTGGTAGACGCTCCCGAATGCCCCGCCCGGCTGGGCGCCGATGCGCTCCATGAGCGTTCGAAGCTCCCCGCCGAGCGATTCATCGATCGGGACGAGGTCGCCCGGCGTGGGTCGGTCGAGGTACAGGTGCTGGAGCTCGAGGTGCCGCCCCAGCTCGCCGATCGGATCGTCGTGGTGGTCGACGCGCAGGTCGATCCAGCGGTCGTTGCCGCCGCCGTAGCCGCCACGGTCACGGACGACCAGCAGCGACGCCGACTCGCGTCCCCGCCGGTCGCCGCCGGCCGCATCGGCCGCCGCGAGGCAGGCGACGAGGAGCTCGGGAAACGGCCTGCCGCCGGCGAGGAACGTGTCGGCCAACCCGTCGACGACGGCCTCGCCGGCAAGGATGTTGCCCTGGGCGGCATAGCCTGGCCCGATCCGGCCGCCGGCCCAGGCGAAGCACTCGCGGCCGGTGTGGGTCGCGCTCCCGCCGCGGGCGTCGACGATCCCGGCCTGGCGCTGGTCGCGGAGCGCGTCGGCCGCGACGAGGTCGGCGAGCACGTCGATCGCCGCCCGGCCCTCGGCCAGTCGTGCCAGGCCGTCCGGCCCGTAGGCGACGTTCGCGAACGACTGCGTCGCGACCGCGCCGACGCCGGCCCGGGCCCACGGCACGACGGCGCCGACCGCGAGGAACTTCGACTGGACGGCCACGCCGAGATCGCCCGTCGCGGAATCGAGGGCCACGATCGAGAAGGTCATGCGCCGCCGAGTCTGGGCGCCGGTTGCCCGCCGGTCAACACGCGGTCGCGACACCGCCGAAGTCCCCAGTACGCATGGGGTGGTTGCGTGATGGGACCGGCTGCCCGTAGACTGCGCGGACCGTGCGAACCTCGGAGTCGATCGATCGCCGTGCCGCCGCCGTCGTCGTGACGACGGACGGTCGCCGCGTGCAGCTCCCCGTCGCCGGTCTCGAGGTCCCCCCACTCTCCCTTATCCGGTCGATCCTGGTCGGTGTCGAGAGCCTCATTGGGCTCATCGTTACCGGCTCCCGGCGGGAGAACGGAGGGACGAGGCGAAGCGGACGCGAGTAGCGACCACAGACACCGAGGACCAACGGGACCCTCGCCGGGAGGCGAGGGTCTTTTGATTGTGCGGACGGAACGCTCGACGACGCAGCGGCGGCGTCGAGGCCAGCGAAGGGATGGACGTGGATGACGCTCACGAAGGGTGACGCGGCGAGGCCGCCCGGTCGGGGCGGGCGCCGTAGCCACGTCCCCGGCGCCGGTACCGAGCATGCCGCGGCCGTCGAGAAGGCCCAGCGCGAGATGCTCCACGAGGGCGGCTCCACGGTGGCCGTCCGGACCGCCGCGCACGGCAGCCGCCAGCGGATCGGCGCCGACGTGGTCTGCGAGGCCATCCTGCGGCAGGGCGTCGACGTCTTCTTCAGCTATCCCGGCGGCGTGATCCTGCCGCTGTACGACGTCCTCGGCGACTACCCGGAGCTGCGCCACGTCCTCGTCCGCCACGAGCAGGGCGGCGCCCACGCCGCCGATGGCTACGCCCGGGTCACGGGCCGAGTCGGCGTCTGCATGGGCACGTCTGGCCCGGGCGCGACGAACCTCGTGACCGGTATCGGCACGGCAATGCTCGACTCGGTGCCCGTCGTTGCGATCACCGGCAACGTGCCCTCCGCGCTGATCGGCAAGGACGCCTTCCAGGAGATCGACATCAACGGCATCACGCTGCCGATGACGAAGCACAACTACCTCGTCCGCGACGCCGACGAGCTGCCGCGGGTCCTCGCCGAGGCGTTCCACATCGCCAGGTCGGGCCGCCCGGGGCCGGTCCACGTCGATATCACGAAGGACGCGCTGCAGCAGGAGACCCACGCCCAGCACCCGACCGAGGACGACGTCGCGGCCGGCCTGCCGGGCTTTCGGCCGACGATGGGCGGCAACCACCGCCAGCTGAAGCTCGCGGCCGCCGAGGTCGCCCGCGCCGAGCGACCCGTCATCCTCGCCGGGCACGGCGTCCTCCACGCCGGGGCCGAGGACGAGCTCCGGGCGTTCGCCGAGAAGATCGGCGCTCCGATCGCCTGGACCCTCCTCGGGGTCGGCGCGATCGATGAGCGGCACCCGCTCGCGTACGGCTTCATGGGCATGCACGGCTGGAAGCACGTCAACCGCGCGATCCAGTCGGCCGATCTGCTGCTGGCGATCGGGATGCGGTTCGACGACCGGGTCACGGGCAACGTCCGGACCTACGCCCCGTATGCCCGAATCGTCCACGTCGACATCGATCCCGCCGAGATCGGCAAGAACGTCGCCGTCGAGGTCCCGATCGTCGGCGACGCGAAGCGGGTCCTTGCCGCCCTGCTGCCGATGGTCGACGCGGTGCCGGCCGAAGGACGGGCCGCCTACCTCGAGCAGCTGGCCGACTGGCGGCGCGAGTCCGAGGCGACCTCGTGGCACGGCTCCGGGGCGTGGCGCGACGGCACCCTCTCGGCCGACTACGTCGTCCAGAAGATCGGCGAGCTGACCGACCACGAGGCGATCTACGTCGGCGACGTCGGCCAGAACCAGATGTGGCTCGCGCGCTATGCCGGGTTCCGGCATCCCAACACCCATGTCAGCTCCGGCGGCCTCGGAACGATGGGCTTCTCCGTCCCAGCGGCCATGGGCGCCGCGCTCGGCGGCACGGGTCGCGAGGTCTGGGCGATCACCGGCGACGGCGGCTTCCAGATGACGCTCCAGGAGCTGATGACGCTGGTCCAGGACCGGATCCCGGTCAAGATCGCCCTGTTCGACAACAAGAAGCTCGGAATGATCCGCCAGTGGCAGGAGATCATCTACGCCGGGAACTTCCACTCGGCGCACCTGCTCGGGCCGGACTACCTCAAGCTCGCCGAGGCGTTCGGCATGCCGGCCGTCAAGGCCACCAGGCCGGACGAGGTGGACGACGCAATCCGGTTCGCCCAGGGCGTCGACGGGCCGGCGCTCGTGTGGTTCGAGATCGCTGGCGAGCAGAACGTCTTCCCGATGATGCCGGCCGGCAAGGGCCTGTCCGACCTGATCGAGCACTGGGACGGGCCGGACGAATGAGCGCCGAGCCGACCGCGTCGCCGGACGCCGACCCGGGCGCGCAGGACGCGCCGGCACCGGATGCGCCGGGCCAGGGCGCGCCGGCCCACGCCGTCCCGCCGCCACGCGCCCTGCCAGGCGGCGGCGACCAGCGCCTGCACCGGCTCGTTGCGATCGTCGTCGACAAGCCCGGCGTCCTGAACCGGGTCGCCAGCCTGATGCGTGCCCGCAACTTCAACATCGACTCGCTGGCCGTCAGCCGGACCGATCGCGAGGGCCTGTCGCGGATGACCATCTCGCTCCACGGCGACGACGTCGCCGTCGAGCAGGCGATCAAGCAGCTGTACCGGCTGATCGACATCCTCAAGGTCCAGGACGTCACCGGCGAGGCGACGGTCGAACACGAGCTGGCGATCGTGAAGGTCCGGGTGACCGACTCGAACCGGGCCGAGGTGCTGAAGCTGGTCGAGCTGACACGCGGCCGGGTCCTCGACGTCGCGCCGGACGCGCTGATCGCCGAGATCAGCGGCACCGAGGCCGAGGTGGACAACTTCGTGGCCTGCGTCCGGGACTTCGGGATCAGGGAGCTGGTGCGGACCGGCGCGGTCGTCATGACGCGCGGCGGCGCATCGATCGAGGAGGCGGTGAAGCGATGACGGCACGGATGTACTACGACGCGGACGTCGATCCGGCCGCGCTGGCCGGCCAGACCGTGGCGGTCATCGGCTACGGCAGCCAGGGTCACGCCCATGCCCAGAACCTGCGCGATTCGGGCGTCGACGTCATCGTCGGGCTTGCCGAGGGCTCAAAGAGCCGGACGCTCGCGGCCGACGCGGGCTTCCGCGTCGAGCGCGTGGCCGAGGCCACGAAGACGGCCGACGTCGTCGTCCTGCTCGTCCCCGATACCGCCCAGAAGGCGGTCTACGACGCCGAGATCGCGGCCCACCTGCGCCCGGGCCAGCTGCTGATGTTCGCCCACGGCTTCAACATCCGGTTCGGCCGGATCCAGCCGCCGGCGACGGTCGACGTCGGGATGGTCGCGCCGAAGGGTCCCGGCCACCTGCTGCGCAGCGTCTACACGGCCGGCGGCGGCGTGCCGGCGCTGTTCGCCGTGGAGCAGGACGCGAGCGGGACGGCCCGAGCGCGGGTCCTCGCCTACGCCCGGGCGCTCGGCGCGACGCGCGCCGGCGTCCTGGAGACGACGTTCGCCGAGGAGACGGAGACGGACCTGTTCGGCGAGCAGGCGCTGCTGTGCGGCGGCGTCTCGTCGCTCGTGAAGGCGGCCTTCGAGACGCTCGTCGAGGCCGGCTACCAGCCCGAGCTGGCGTACTTCGAGACGATGCACGAGCTGAAGCTGATCGTCGACCTGATGTACCGCGGCGGCCTCAACTTCATGCGCTTCAGCGTCAGCGACACGGCCGAGTTCGGCGACTACGTGTCGGGTCCGCGGGTCACCGAGGGGGTCAAGGCGGCGATGGGCGACGTCCTGACCGACATCCGGAGCGGCGCGTTCGCCGAGCGCTGGATCGCGGTCCAGGAGGCCGGCGGGGACGAGTTCCGCGAGCTGCGCCGCCGCGATCGCGACCACCAGATCGAGCAGGTCGGCGCGGCCCTGCGGGCCCAGATGCCGTTCCTCAGCCCGGTCGTGGTTCGCGAGGGCGAGGCCCAGGCGGCGGCGAGCGGAACCCCGTCCGGCAGCGGACCGGCGCCCGCGGAGTCGTCGACGTGAGCGCGCGCGGCGGCTCGTCGACCGCGCGACGCCGTCGACGACCGGTCGCGGCCGGTCCGTTCGTCGCGCCGGGCACGGTTCGCGTCTTCGATACGACCCTCCGCGACGGCGAGCAGGCGCCGGGCGCCGGGCTGACGGCGTCGGAGAAGCTCGAGGTCGCCCGCCAGCTCGCGCGCCTCCGGGTCGACGTCATCGAGGCCGGCTTCCCGGCCGCCTCGCCGGGCGACTTCGAGGCCGTGCAGCGAATCGCCCGCGAGACCAAGGGCGGCATCGCCGTCGCGGCGCTGGCCCGTTGCCGGGACGGCGATCCACAGCGGGCGGTCGAAGCGATCAGCGTCTCGGAGCGCCCCCACCTCCACGTGTTCATCGCCACCAGCGACATCCACCTCAAGCACAAGCTCCGGATGGATCGCGACGCCGCGCTTGCCGAGGCGGTTCGGTGGGTCGGCTATGGGCGTGAGCGCCTCGGCCGCGACGCCGAGGTCGAGTTCTCGGCCGAGGACGCGTCGCGGACCGACCCGGAGTTCCTGCTGAAGGTCTACGAGGCGGTCGTCGAGGCCGGCGCCTCGACGGTCAACATTCCCGACACGGTCGGCTACGCGATCCCGGTCGAGTTCGGCGGCCTCGTCGAGCGGGTCGTCGCCCTCGTCGGCAGCCAGGCCACGGTCAGCGTCCACTGCCATAACGACCTCGGGCTCGCGACGGCCAACACCCTCAGCGCCGTCCAGGCCGGCGCGCGCCAGGTGGAGGTCACGATCAACGGCCTCGGCGAGCGAGCCGGCAACGCGTCGCTCGAGGAGGTCGTGATGGCCCTCCGCACCCGCCCGACGCAGTTCCCGGAGCTCGGCAGCGGCGTGCAGACCGAGCACATCACGGCCGCGTCGCGGCTGGTGAGCTACCTCACCGGCTTCACCGTCCAGCCCAACAAGGCGGTCGTCGGCGGCAACGCCTTCGCCCACGAGTCCGGCATCCACCAGGACGGCGTGATCAAGAACCCGCTGACCTACGAGATCATGACCCCGCAGTCCGTCGGGCTGTCGGGCAGCAGCCTGACGATCGGCAAGCTGTCGGGCCGGCGCGGGCTCGGGCAGAAGCTCAAGGACCTCGGCTACGAGCTCGACGGCGAGGCGCTCGACGCGCTGTATCGCCAGGCGATCGAGCTGGCCGATGCCAAGAAGGAGGTCACCGACGACGACCTCGTCGCGCTCGTCGAGCAGCGGGTCGCCGACGTGCCACGGGCGGTCCAGCTCCAGGGCTGGAACGTGACCTCGTCGCACGGCGGCAAGGCAACCGGCATGGTCTCGCTGACCGTCGCGGACCAGGAGCAGGCCAAGGCCGCGATCGGCAACGGCCCCGTCGACGCGCTGTTCGAGGCGGTCGACCAGGCGCTCGACGCGGTCTTCGGCTGGCACCCGGTCCTCGAGGCGTACGAGATCAAGGCCGTCTCGGCCGGCGAGGACGCCCAGGGCCGGGTCCTCGTCCGCTGTCGCCGCTCGACCGACACCGGTCCGGGGGCCTTCGTCGTCGCGGGTCACGGGTTGTCGACGAACATCATCGAGGCGTCGATCGAGGCCTACCTCATCGCGGCGAACAAGCTCCATGGCGCGACCATCGGGACGGTCGGCCCGTCCTGGGCCTCCCGACGCGCTGCCGGCATCGATGTCATCCCATGACCGCGGTCGCCGAGCTGCCGTGAGCGCGACGTACCGCATCGCCGCCATTCCCGGCGACGGCGTCGGCCCGGACGTCGTCCGCGAGGCGCGCCGCGTGCTGGACGCGGTGGCCGATCGTGACGGGTTCGAGATCGCGTGGCGGGATCTCACCGCCGGCGGCGTCGCGATCGACGCCCATGGCGTGGCCCTGCGGCCCGAGGACCTCGAGGCCGCCGGCGACTGCGACGCAATCCTCCTCGGCGCGGTCGGCGGCCCGAAGTGGGACGACCCCGACGCCAAGGTCCGACCGGAGCAGGCGCTGTTCGCCCTCCGTGGCGGCCTCGAGCTGTTCGCCAACCTCCGGCCGGTGACGGTCCACCCGGCGCTGATCGCCTCCTCGCCCGTTCGGCGCGAGCTCCTCGAGGGCGTCGACCTGCTGATCGTGCGCGAGCTCACCTCCGGCGTCTACTTCGGGCGCCCGTCCGAGCTCCGCCAGGCAGCCGAGGGACGCGTCGCCGTCGACACCGTGTGGTACTCGGAGGCGGAGATCCGCCGCTCCGTCGTGCTGGCCTTCGAGCTCGCCCGCGGGCGGCGTCGGAAGGTGACCAGTGTCGACAAGGCCAACGTCATGGCCACCTCGCGGCTGTGGCGCAAGGTCGTCGAGGAGGTCCGCGCCGACTTCCCCGACGTCGAGGTCCGCCACCAGCTCGTCGACTCGTGCGCGATGCTGCTCATCCGCCAGCCGGCCGAGTTCGACGTGCTCGTGACCGAGAACATGTTCGGCGACATCCTGTCCGATGAGGCGGCGGTCCTGGCCGGCAGCCTCGGGATGCTCCCCTCGGCGTCGCTCGGCGAGCGCCGCACCGAGCACGGCCGCTTCGGGCTGTACGAGCCGATCCACGGCTCCGCGCCGACGCTCGCGGGACGGGACCTGGCCAACCCGCTCGGCACGATCCTGTCGGCGGCGATGCTGCTGCGGTGGTCGCTTGGCCGGGAGGATGCCGCCGCCGCCGTGGAGGCGGCGGTCGCCGCGGCCCTCGACGGCGGCGCTCGCACGGCGGACCTGCTGCCCGCGGGCGGCCCGACCGACGGCCTGCGGGAGGTCGGGACCACGGCCATGGCCGACGCGGTCCTCGCGGCGCTCGCCGCGGCGCAGCCCGTCGCGGGAGGCGCCCGATGAGCGTCAAGCCGGTCGCGCTCTACGACACGACGCTGCGCGACGGGACCCAGGGCGAGAACATCACGCTGTCCCTGGCCGACAAGCTGCGGATCGCACGGATGCTCGACGAGTACGGGATGCCGTACGTCGAGGGCGGCTGGCCCGGCTCGAATCCCAAGGATGCCGAGTTCTTCAAGGCCGCCCGAACCGTCGAATGGCGGACCGCGAAGCTGGCGGCCTTCGGCTCGACCCGCCATCGGCAGCAAACCGCGGAGAGCGACCCCAACCTCGCGGAGCTGCTGCGTGCCGAGACCCCGGTCGTCACGATCTTCGGCAAGAGCTGGCTGCTGCACGTCATCGAGGTCCTCGGCGCCGCGCCGGCCGAGAACCTCGAGATGATCTCCGACAGCGTCCGGCTGATCGTCGACCACGGCCGCGAGCTCGTGTACGACGCCGAGCACTACTTCGATGGCTACGTGGCCGACCCGGCCTACGCGATCTCGACGCTGCGGGCAGCCTTCGACGGCGGAGCACGAGCGCTGGTCCTGTGCGACACGAACGGCGGGACCCTGACCGGCGACCTGCTCCGGATCATCGAGGAGACCCGGACAGCGGTGGCGGATCCGTCGATCACCTGGGGCATCCACACCCACAACGACGCCGAGCTGGCCGTTGCCAACTCGCTGGCCGCCGTCGGCGCCGGGATCCGCCACGTCCAGGCCACGATCAACGGCTACGGCGAGCGCTGCGGCAACGCGAACATGGTCAGCGTCCTCGCCGGGTTGGCGTTGAAGACCGACCTGCCGCTCCTCCCGGGCGGCGGCGGCCAGCTGGCGGCGCTGACCGAGCTGTCGCGCTCGGTCGCCGAGATCGCGAACGTCGCGCCGAACGACTACCAGCCGTATGTCGGGCGCTCCGCGTTCGCCCACAAGGGCGGCGTCCACGGCGCCGCCGTGGCCAAGGTCGAGCGCTCGTACCAGCACGTCGATCCGACCGCGGTCGGCAACGAGGGCCGGCTCGTCGTGTCCGAGCTGGGCGGGCGGGCGAACACGCGGCTCCGGGCCCAGCAGCTCGGCCTCGAGCTCGAGGGCGTCGTCGACCCGGCGACCCTGTCGGCCCTGATCAAGCAGCTCGAGAGCGAGGGCCTGTCATTCGAGGGCGCCGAGGCCAGCTTCGAGCTCCTGATCCGGCGTCACCAGGCCGACTACCGGCCGCCGTTCCGGATCGTCGACTACACGTGCCTCGTCGAGCAGCGATCCGGCGCCGAGCTGCGGGCCGAGGCGACCGTCAAGATCGAGGTCGACGGCGAGGTCCTCCACACCGCCGCGGACGGCAACGGCCCGGTGAACGCCCTCGACGCCGCGCTTCGGAAGGCCCTGGGCGCCTTCTACCCGGTGCTCGACACGGTGCACCTCTACGACTACAAGGTGCGGATCCTCGATTCGGGCGCCGCGACGGCCGCCCGGACCCGGGTCACGATCGAGTCGACCGACGGCGCGGCCGAGTGGTCGACGATGGGCTCCGACACGAACATCATCGCGGCCTCGGCGATCGCGCTCGGCGACTCGCTCGAATACGCCATCTGGAAGCGCGGCGGCGAGCTCCGGCGCCGCGACGAACGCCAGTTCACGACCCTGATCGGAGGGGAGGTTGCCTCATGACGTCCGGCCCGACTGAACGGCCAACGATCAAGGATCCCAGGAGCGACGACGACGCCGCCGAGGCGGGATCACCCGATTCGACCGCCGACCCGGCGCTCCAGCTGACCCGCTGGACCGTCACGTCTGGCTCGAACGTCCAGAGCCGTGGGGCGGTCGTGATCGACGCCGGCGACCACCACTGGCGCGCCTCGGCCGAGGGCAACGGGGCGGTCGACGCGTTGTTCAAGGCCGTCGACGCCGCGCTCGCGGACGTCCTCGAGGGGCACCCGCGGCTCGTCGGCTACGACGTCCACGCCCTCGCCGAGGGCCCCGAGGCGGAAGGCCTCGTGATCGTCGCGATCGAGCCGCCGGCGGGTGCGGAGGGGCCGCGGGCGAAGGGGCTCTACAACGGCAAGGCGCGCAGCACGAACATCATCGCGGCCTCGATCGACGCCTACATCGAGGCGCTCAACGTGATGCTGGCCGAGGCGCACTGGGCCGGCGCGGCCGAGTCCGCCGGACAGGGTCGGCAGTCCGCCACCGAGCCGCACGGCCGGCGCGGCGAGCTGTCGCGCGACGAGCCGAACCCGGTCCCGTGGTTCGACCAGTAGCGTCGAGCTGAACGGGGCCGCCCGCTCGCCGATGTCCACCGTGCCCGGACGCGCGGCGGTCGCGGTCGCCTACTCGGGTGAGCCGGGGGCGTTCGCCGAGGATGCCGTCGTCGCGGCGTTCGGCGACGTCGAACGGGTCGGGTTCCCCGGGTTTCGGGCGGTCTTCGAGGCCGTCACCGCGGGGTCCGCGGACGCGGGGGTCCTCCCGATCGAGAACCTCGTCCAGGGAACCGTCCGCGAGGTCTACGACCTGCTGCTCGAGTTCGACCTCGGGATCGTCGCCGAGGTCGTCGTGCCGGTCGAGCTGTGCCTCGCCGCGCTGCCCGGTCAGCGGCTCGAGGACGTCGAGCGCGTCTACTCGCACCTTCAGGCGCTCGGCCAGGCGGAGCGCTTCCTTCGAAGCCGGACGTGGAACCTGTTGACCACGTACAACACCGCCGGGGCGGGCCGGATGATCGTCGACCGCGGCGAACGTGCGGCCGCGGCCGTCCTGTCGCGGCGGGCGGCGCTGGCGCTCGAGCTCGAGGTCCTCGCCGACGGGATCCAGGACGTCCGGGACAACCGCACGCGCTTCGTGATCGTGGCGGCGTTGTCGGACGACGGGCTTCCGGCGTCGTTCGCGATCGCCGGCGGGCCGCCGCGCACGACGCTCGCGTTCTCGGTCCGAAACGAGCCCGGGACACTCCTCGCCGCGCTGCGCGCGTTCGCCGAGCGCGGCATCAACCTCTCGAAGCTCGAGTCGCGACCCAGCCGCAGCGCGGCCTGGGAGTACGTGTTCTGGGCCGATCTCGACGCCGATCGAGCCGATCCGGCCTGTGCCGCAGCGATCGCGGCGCTGGAGGACGTCGCGACGATGGTCCGCGTCTTCGGCTCATACCCACGCGCGCGGGAACCGGATCAGGAGCTCTAGAACCAGCGCCGGAACCGCAGCCAGGCGAGGATCACAACCGCCAGCACGGCCATGCCGACCACGACGATCCAGAACGTGAGCGGATCGTCGTGAGACACCGGCATCGGGACGTTCATGCCGAGCAGCCCGGCGATCAGCGATCCCGGCAGGAGCACGACGGTCGCGATCGTCAAGACCTTCATGACGTCGTTCGTGCGCTGGGCCGTCCGGGTCATGTAGACGTTGAACGAGCCGAGGAGCGCCTCGCGACTCGCCTCAAACGGCGCCGACGGCCATCTCGAAGCGCTTCGTGACCGCCCTGAGGTCGTCGGTCGTGTCCGACGTCAGCGTCGCGACGGGTGATGACGAAGCTCCGTCCGGCAACGATCTCGAGCCAGATCGGCGATTTCGTCAGCGAGTGGCCCGGCGTTGCCGCGACGCACGGGTCCACGCACGCGCCGTGCATCGACAGCTGCGGCCGGCGGCGCGGTTCGGCGAGGGTGTCGCGGGCCTGCGGCTCGAGCTCGAACCGCTCGGCCAGCGCCGCGAGGCGCTCGTCGTCGATCGCGCCGCCGATGTCGATCCACAGCAGCTGCCGCTCGCCGGGCCGCGACGAGAGCGCCTCCTGCAGCGTGATCTCCCGATCCGTGCGGTCGGCGTCGAAGCGGCGAACACGGAAGCGGGACGTCACGTCGGAGCCTGGCCTGTTCATGCCTGCGACATCGCGGATCGAACGCCTCGAGCGGACCGCAGTACGATCGACCGCACCCGAGCTGGAGTGCACGCATGACGCTCACCGCGACGAAGCCGCACCCGATCTATCTCGCCGGCGACTGGGTCGAATCGCCCGACATCCTGGAGGTCGCCAACCCGGCCGACGCCTCGGCGCCCGCCGGGGCGACGTACAACGCGACCGCCGAGCAGTACGAGGCGGCCGTGACGGCCGCGGTCGCCGCGTTCGAGCAGACGCGGGTCCTGCCGGCGTACGAGCGGGGCCGGGCGCTGCGCGAGATCAGCGCCGGCATCCGGGCGCGGCGCGAGGAGCTCGGCCGGCTCATCAGCCTCGAGGCCGGCAAGCCCATCCGCGACGCGCTCGTCGAGGTCGACCGGGCCTCGCTGACGTTCCGGCTCGGCGCCGAGGAGGCCGAGCGGATGTTCGGCGAGGTCATCCCGCTCGACCTGATGGCCTCCTCGAAGGGCCGGGTCGGGATCACCCGGCGCTTCCCGGTCGGGCCGGTGGCCGGGATCAGCCCGTTCAACTTCCCGCTCAACCTCGCGGCCCACAAGCTCGCCCCGGCGATCGCCTCGGGCTGCCCGATCGTCCTCAAGCCGCCGTCGAAGGACCCGCTGACGATGCTCACGGTGGCCGAGATCATCGACGCCGCCGGCCTGCCGAAGGGCGCCGTCAGCATCCTGCCGATGACCCGCGAGCTGGGCGATCGGATGGTCGCCGACGAGCGCTTCAAGCTGCTGACCTTCACCGGCAGCCCGAGCGTCGGCTGGCGGATGAAGGAGCGGGCCGGCAAGAAGAAGGTCGTCCTCGAGCTCGGCGGCAACGC
>QKHE01000026.1 GCA_003250155.1 Chloroflexota bacterium
GCATGGCGGTCGCGGCGCCGACCGGGTGCGAGTCGTCTACTCGCGCACCGATGCCCGCGGCAGGGCGTTCGCCGAGCGCTGGTCGATCCCCGAATCGACGACCGACCTCGACGCCGCGATCCGTCATCCGGAGACCGACGTCGTGATCGTCGGCCTGCCCAATCACCTCCACGAGGAGGCGGTCACAAAGGTCGCCGCGGCCGGCAAGGCGATGCTGTGCACGAAGCCGCTTGGACGGAACGCCGACGAGGCGCGCCGGATGCTCGCCGCGGTCGAGAAGGCCGGCGTCTTCGGCGGCTACCTGGAGGACCTCGTCTACACGCCGAAGACCCTCAAGGCCGTGAAGTCCGTCGAGGCCGGAGCGCTCGGCCAGGTGACCTGGGTCCGCTCCCGCGAGACGCACCCCGGTCCCCACAGCGCCTGGTTCTGGGACGGCCGGCTGACCGGCGGCGGCGCGATCGTCGACCTCGGCTGCCACTGCATCGAGATCATTCGCAGCTTCGTCGGCAAGGGCAACCGACCGCTCGAGGTCATGTGCACGACCGACACGCTCGTCCACCCGATCGACGACGAGGACAACGCCATCGCACTGATCAGGTTCGAGTCGGGCGCGATCGGCCAGTTCGAGGTCAGCTGGACGTTCCGAGGCGGGATGGACCTCCGTGACGAGGTCGCCGGCACCCATGGGACGATCTGGCTGAACCATTTCCTGCGGACGGGCTTCGAGATGTTCACCGCCGGCGGCGGCGGTGGCTACGTCGCCGAGAAGGCCGAGACGTCGGCCGGCTGGCTGTTCCCGGTCGGCGACGAGGTCTCCGAGCTCGGCTATGTCGACATGTTCCGCGACATGTTCGAGGCGCTCGACAGCGGCGCGACGCCGCGCGAGACGCTCTACGACGGGTACGTCGTCAACGCGGTCATGGACGCCTGCTACCGGTCGGCCAAGCGCCAGCGCTGGGAGCCCGTGAAGCTCTTCGAGTGGCGCGGCGGCGAGACGGCACGGATCTCCAAGGAACCCGAGACGTACGACGGTCACGTCGTCATCAAGCGTGAGGTCCTGCCCGACGGCCGCGAGAAGCTGATCCTCAAGGACGCGGCAACAGGGGACTTCGTGGATCGCGTCGTGGGCAGTTAGACCGCGGGAATCGTCATCGATCATCGATGACACGAGGCGATCTAGTCGTATAGACTGGCCGTCGCGCCCCCGCGTCTGGAGGAGGCCCCCGAGGGCATGGTCTCAGGCACCCGGCTTCACGCCGCCGTGATCGGCAGCGGCTTCATCGGCACCGTTCACGTCGAAGCCCTGCGGCGCATCGGGGTCGCGGTCACGGGGATCCTCGGCTCGACCGCCGAGCGGGCAGCCGCCCGGGCCGAGCAGCTCGGCGTGGAGCGGGCCTATTCGAGCCTCGGCGACCTGCTGGCCGACGAGGCCGTGCAGGTCGTCCACGTCACGTCGCCCAATCACCTCCATCATCCGCAGGTCAAGGCGATCCTGGCCGCCGGCCGGCACGTCGTGTGCGAGAAGCCGCTGGCGATGACGTCCGTCCAATCCGCCGAGCTCGTCGAGCTGGCGCGCTCCAGCGGCAAGGTCTGCGCGGTCAACTTCAACCTCCGCTTCTACCCGCTGAACCAGCACGTCGGCGGCCTCGTCCGCGACGGGGAGCTGGGTGAGATTCGCCTCGTCACCGGGCGCTACTTCCAGGACTGGCTGCTGCTCGACACCGACTGGAACTGGCGGCTCGAGTCCGACCAGGGCGGCGCGCTTCGCGCGGTCGGCGACATCGGCTCGCACTGGCTGGACCTGATGGCCGCGATCACCGGACTGCGGGTCGAGGCGGTGCTGGCCGACCTGACGACGTTCATCCCGGTTCGCCGGAAGCCGGCCGGACCGGTCGAGACGTTCTCGACGGAGCGGGCCGCCGAGACGATCCCGGTCGAGATCCGGACCGAGGACGTCGCCACGATCCTGCTCCGATTCGAGGGTGGGGCCCGCGGCAGCGTCGCGATCTCGCAGCTGAGCCCCGGCCGCAAGAACAGCCTGGCCTACGAGATCGACGGGTCGGCCGCCGCCGCAGCCTGGGATTCGGAGCAGCCCGAGCAGCTGTGGATCGGGCACCGCGATCGGCCGAACGAGCTGCTCATCCGCAACCCGGCGCTGATGAACGAGCCCGGCCAGGCCGCGGCGCGCCTGCCGGGCGGCCACGTGGAGGGCTTCTTCGACACGTTCGCGGCGCTCTTCCGGGCGATCTACGCCGACGTCGCCGCTGATGGACCGTCGGCCCGGCCACCGTACGCGTCGTTCGCCGATGGGCACGTCGAGATGCTCATCGGCGACGCCGTCATCGAGAGCTCGCAGACCGGCCGCTGGGTCGAGGTCGGGCGAGGCTGATGGAGGGTCCGTCGCGATGAAGCTTGGCTTCCTGACCGCGCCATTCCCCGAGACGCCGCTGATGGACGTCGCCGACTGGGCGGCCTCGGTCGGCTTCGAGGTCCTCGAGATCGCCTGCTGGCCACCTTCGAGCGGCGACACCCGCCGCTATGCCGGCACGAGCCACATCGATGTCGCAAAGCTGTCGGCAACCCAGGCGACCGAGATCGTCGACGAGATCGCCGCGAAGGGTCTCGCCATCTCCGGCCTCGGCTACTACCCGAACCCCCTCCACCCCGACCCGGCCCACCGCGAGCAGGTCATCGGCCACCTCAAGCAGGTCATCGTCGGCGCCGAGAAGATGGGCCTCCCGCTGGTGAACACGTTCATGGGCGGCGACGGCGCCAAGAACCTCGACCAGAACTGGGACGACGCCCTCAAGGTCTGGCCCGACATCGTGGCCTTCGCCGACGACCACGGCCGCAAGATCACCCTCGAGAACTGCCCGATGCTGTTCTCGTACGACGAGTGGCCGGGTGGCCACAACATCGCCACCTCGCCGCGGATGTGGCGCCGGATCCTGGAGCAGTGGGGCGACACGATCGGGCTGAACTTCGACCCGTCCCACCTCGTCCTGCAGATGATCGACCAGCGGCGGTTCCTGAAGGAGTTCGGGCCGCACGTCCTGCATTTCCAGGCCAAGGATCTCCAGATCGACCGCGACGGCCTCTACGAGAACGGGGTCTTCTCGATGGGCATGGGCTGGCAGGTCCCGCGGATCCCCGGCCTCGGCGATGCGCCGTGGGGCGAGATCTTCTCGGAGCTGTACCGCTCCGGCTATCAGGGCGACTGCATCATCGAGCACGAGGACCGGCGGTTCGAGGGCACCGACGACAAGGTCAAGCAGGGCTTCCTGATCGCCCGCGACATCCTCCGCCCGTACTGCAAGTGAGCGCCCCAGGCAGGAGCCGCATGAACCTCTCCATCGAAACGCTGACCGAGCGCGACATCGCCAAGACGATCGACCACTCGCTGCTCCGTCCGGAGCTGGACGACGCGTTCATCGAGGACGGCTGCCGTCTCGCCGCGACGTACGACGTCGCCTCGGTCTGCGTTCGCCCGGCCGACGTCCGGCGGGCTCGGGCGATTCTCGACGGCAGCGACGTGGCGGTCGGGACGACGATCGGCTTCCCGCACGGCAACCATGCCACCGAGACCAAGGTCTTCGAGGCCGACAAGGCGCTCGCCGACGGCGCGACCGAGCTCGACATGGTCCTCCGGATCGGCGCCCTGAAGTCGGGTCGCGACGCCGACGTCGAGGCCGACATCCGCGCCATCGTCGACGTTGGCCATGCCGCCGGCGCGATCGTCAAGGTCATCTTCGAGAACGCCTACCTGACCGATGACGAGAAGATCCGCGCCTGCCGCCTGACCGAGGCGGCGGGTGGCGACTTCGTCAAGACGAGCACCGGCTTCGCGCCCGGCGGGGCGACCCACGACGACCTGCGGCTGATGCGGGCCAACACCTCACCGCACATCGGGATCAAGGCCGCCGGCGGGGTCCGCACGCTGGATGCCCTGATCGACGTCATGAACCTCGGCGTGACGCGCATCGGCGCGACCGCCACCGAGGCGATCATCCTCGACTTCCGCGCCCGCAAGGCCGGCCAGGCGCCGGCTGCCGCGATCGCGGGCGAGCCGGGAAGCTACTGATGACCGCCGCGGCGACGTGGATCCGGGACGCGATCGGCCTCGTCGAGCGCGTCGCGGCGACCCAGGCCGACGCGATCGAGACCGCGAGCCAATGGTCCGCCGAAGCCATCGCCGCCGATGGCCTGGTCCACCTGTTCGGGACCGGCCACTCGCGGATTCCGATCGAGGAGATGTTCCCGCGCTACGGCTCGTACCCCGGCTGGAACCCGATCATCGAGCTGTCCATGACGTTCCACAACCAGGTCGTCGGCGCCAACGGCCAGCGCCAGGCGATGTTCATCGAGCGGATGCCGGGGCTGGCCGAGGTCATCCTTTCGAACTTCCGGTTCGGTCCGCGCGACGTGATGATGGTCTTCTCGGCCAGCGGGCTGACAGCGGTCCCGGTCGAGATGGCCCGCGGCGCGCGCCGGCGCGGGCTCCGCGTGATCGCCGTCACGTCGGTCGCGCAGTCCATGTCCGTGGAGCCCGATCCCGCGCTCGGCAGTCGCCTGCTCGCCGAGGCCGACCTCGTCATCGACCTGTGCACGCCCGCCGCGGACGCGTTATCGATCATCGATAATCTCGAAACGCCCGTTGGACCAGGGTCTACCATCGCGGCGGTAGCGATCGTCAACGCCATCAAGGTCCGCGTTGCCGAGCTCCTCGTCGAGCGGCGGCGCATGCCGCCGGTCATCACCCGCCCGTCCGTGGTCGGGGAGGAACGGTCACGTGACCTGTTCGAGGAGGCGTATCGAGAGCACGCGCGACGACTCGCGGGTGCAATCGCGCAAGGAGGAGGTGACTGACGAGACTTCGACCCGCCCGTTTCTGTCACCGTTCCACCCAAGAGGAGGTACGTCAGGCATGATCGACAGAAAGGCCGGCAGGCTGTTCGTCCTGTTGGCCGCAATCGTGCTGGTCGCGGCAGCCTGCGATCAGGGCACGAGCGGCGGCAAGAGCGCGCCGTACTCGATCGGCTATTCCAATGGCGGCGGCGTTGGCAACGGCTTCCGCGAGGAGCAGGTCTGCACCGCCAAGGCCGAAGTCGCGTCGCTCGGCACAGACAAGATCTCCGGGATCACGATCATCCACCGCGACACCGATGCGGCCGGGCAGCTGGCCGACCTGCGCGACCTGATCTCGAAGAACGTCGACGCGATCGTCTTCAACCCGAACAACCCGGACGCGCTGAACCCGGCGCTTGCCGAGGCCAACCAGGCCGGCATCATCTCGGTCGCGGTCGACGCCTATGTCACCGACCCGAACACCTGGAACCTCTACAACAACCAGATCAAGTACGCCGAGCTGGGTGCCAAGTGGCTGTTCGATCAGCTGGGCGGCTCAGGCACGGTCTGGTACACGCGCGGCATCGCCGGCCACCCGGCCGATTCGGACCGCGACATCGGCTTCCAGAACGTCCTCAAGGACTACCCGGGCATCACCGTCGTGCCGGACAACACCGGTGTCTTCACCGGCTGGGATCCCACGACCGCGACCAACCTGGCCAACGACTTCATTTCCGGCGGCCAGTACGACCAGATCGACGGCATCTGGGCCTCCGGCATGGGCACCCAGATCGTCGACGCGATCAAGGCCGCGAACAAGCCGTTCGTGCCGATCGCGGACGCCGACATCGGCGGCTTCGTCAAGCAGCTCCTGAACCCGACCGACTATCCGGGCCTCGTCGGCGCGGCCGTGACGAACACGGCGGCCGTCGGTGGCGCGGGGGTCGGCCTGGCCTACAAGCTGCTGAGCGGCGAGACCGTCGAGCAAACGGCGGGCGCCGGTCGACCGAACACGATCCTGCTCGACCCGCAGATCCTCGACAACACCACCGAGGCCGGCAAGACCGCCCTGGAGGCGTGGATCTCGGTGCCCGGCATGGATCCACTGTGGCCCCTCGGCCTGGCGATCCCCGGCTACACGACGTACGACCCGATGACGGTCCCGTCGACCTGCTCGGGCGCCTAGCCACCGCTCCAAGCTGACCGGGCGGGATCGCCGGCGACGCCGGCCCCGCCCGGCCGTTCATCCCGCGGCATCAGGAGCCAGATGACTGCGATTGCCACGGATTTGCTGCTCGAGGCCACCGGGATCTCGAAGACCTATGGCGGAGTTCACGCACTGCGCTCCGCCTCTCTGTCGGTCAGACCCGGCGAGGTCCATGCGCTGCTCGGCGCCAACGGCGCGGGCAAGAGCACGCTCGTCAAGATCCTGACCGGAGCGGTCCACCCCGACGATGGCCGCATCGTCGTTCGGGGGGTCCAGCGCACGGTCCACTCGCCTGGCGAGGCTCGGCGCGGCGGCCTCGTCTCGGTCTACCAGGAGCCGTCCATCATCCCGGACCTCGACGTCCGGGCCAACCTGCGCCTCACGGACACGCCCGTCGGACCGTTCCGGCACTGGCTCTCGGAGCTCGGGCTGCCCGACCTCGACCTCGGGGTCGTCGCCAGGCAGCTCCCGCTGGCGACGCTTCGGATCGTCGATCTCGCTCGAGCGCTGGCTATCGAGCCCGACGTGCTGATGCTCGACGAGATGACCGCCGCGCTGCCGGCCAACCTGACCGAGCGGGTGCTCGAAGTCATCGGGCGCCATCAGGGCGGCGACCGCTCGGTGATCTTCATCTCGCATCGGATGATCGAGATCGGCGAGGTGTGCGACCGCGCCACCGTCCTTCGCGATGGCGAGACCGTCGGCGTCGTCGACGTCTCGGAGGGCTCCGAGGACGAGATCGTCGAGATGATGTTGGGCCAGTCCGCGACTGCAGGACCGACCGTCGCGGCACCGGCCATGACGAGTCGGTCCGGTCAGGTCCCGCGCCTCGCGGTCCGGAACGTGAGCTTCGGCCGGAACCTGCACGAGGTTTCGATCGACCTGTACCCAGGTCAGGTGCTCGGCGTGGTCGCCCTCGAGGGCCAGGGTCAGGACGAGCTGTTCGCCGTGCTGGCCGGCTCGGAGCGGCCGGATGCGGGTCACCTGGAGGTGGAGGGCCAGCCGGTCTCGTTCCACCATCCGGCCGACGCGATCCGGAAGGGGATCGTCTACGTCCCGGGCGATCGGGCCGAGGCGCTGCTGATGCAGCGTTCCGTGCGCGAGAACATCGCCCTCCCGCTCACGACCCGCCTCCGCCGATGGGGTCTGATCAACATGGGCGAGGAGCAGCAGAGCGTCGATGGCGCGATCCAGACGCTCCAGATCGACACCCGCGCCCACGGTGAGGTTCGGCGGCTGTCCGGCGGGAACCAGCAGAAGGTCACGATCGCCCGCTGGGTCGCCGGCGGGGTGCGGACGATGCTGTGCTTCGACCCGACTCGCGGCATCGACATTCGAACGAAGGGCCAGATCTATGCGCTGCTGCGCGATCTTGCGGCGTCCGGCGCGGCGATCCTCCTCTACACCTCCGAGCTCAAGGAGATCCAGCTGGTCTGTGACTCGGCGGTCGTGATCTTCGGCGGCCGCATCGTGGCCGAGGTCGATCCGGCGACGAGCGACGAAGGGACGCTCCTCCGGGCCGCCTACAACCTCAGGTCCGACACGTCGATGCCCGAAGTCGCCGCTCGCCAGGCGACGGACGCCGCGAAGGCGGCGCATCGCGATGGCATCAGCGGCAACGGCCAGGACGGCAGCCAGTGACGGCGGCGAGCCTGCCCGTCGAGCCGCGCGACTTCAGCCGCAAGGCCGTCTCCGAGGTGCTCGCAGCGATCGTCCGGCGCAACCGCTGGACGGTCGGGCTGCTCGGCCTGCTGGCCGTCGAGCTGGCGTTCGCCAAGATCGTCCAGCCGCGCTACGGCGAGATCTCCATCCAGGGACTGGGCACCTCGGTGCTGCCGCTGGCGCTCGCGGCCGTCGCGCAGGCGGTCGTCGTGATCGCCGGCGGCATCGACCTCTCGATCGGCTCGATGATGGCGCTCACGAGCGTGGTCTGCGCGACGGTCATGGTTGGACAGTCCGAGGAGGCGGGCATCGTCATCGTGCTCGGCGTGATCCTCCTCGGCATCGCGCTCGGTGCCATCAACGGCGCCGTGGTCGTGGCGACGAAGGTGCCGGACATCGTCGTCACCCTGGCCATGTCGTTCGTGTGGGCCGGCTTCGCGCTGCTCGTCCGGCCGGCGCCAGGCGGCGCCGCCTCGACCTGGCTCAAGGACCTCGCGGTCGGGCCCTTCATCAGTGCCTGGATCCCCGAGGCGACCGTGGTCATGATCATCGTCATCGCGGTCATCTGGATCCCGGTCTCCAGATCGCGGCTCGGGCTCTCGATGTACGCCGTCGGCAGCAACCGCCTGGCCGCGTTCCGCAGCGGCGTGTCGGTCGGCAGGACGCGCGTGCTGGCCTACGTCCTGTGCGGCCTCTTCTCGGCGCTGGCCGGG
>QKHE01000118.1 GCA_003250155.1 Chloroflexota bacterium
GCGCCTGATCGACCGGCCGATCCGGCCGCTGTTCGAGAAGGGCTTCAAGAACGAAACCCAGATCATCTGCACCGTGCTCAGCCACGACCTGGAGAACGACCCCGACATCGTGTCGCTGGTCGGAACCTCGGCCGCGCTGGCGATCTCCGGCGCCCCGTTCCTGGGGCCGATCGGCGCCGCGCGCGTCGGCTATATCGCCGGCGAGTACGTGCTCAACCCGCAGCTCGACGAGATGCCGAACTCGGCGCTCGACCTCGTCGTCGCCGGCACGCGCGACGGCGTGCTGATGGTCGAATCGGAGGCGAGCGAGCTCTCCGAGGAGATCATGCTGGGCGCCGTGATGTTCGGTCACGACGCCTATCAGCCCGTGATCGCCGCCGTCGAGGCGCTCGCCAAGGAGGCCGGTAAGCCGGTCTGGTACGCCTACGAGCCCGACCCTGCGGCCGACGCGGTGGCGCAGAAGGTCCAGACGATGGCCGAGGCCGAGCTCCGCGAGGCCTACAGCGAGACCGTCAAGCTGAGCCGCCAAGAGAAGGTCGGCGCGGTGCGCGACAAGGTGAAGGAAGCCTTCGCCGAGGACGAAGAGGCTTCGGCCCATGTCGGCGGCGCCTTCAAGAACCTGGAGAAGGAGATCGTCCGGCGCGACATCCTGAAGACCGGAAAGCGCATCGACGGCCGCGACACCAAGACGGTCCGACCGATCGTCTGCGAGGTCGGCGTGCTGCCGCGCGCGCACGGCTCGGCGCTGTTCACCCGCGGCGAGACGCAGGCCCTGGCGGTGACCACCCTCGGCACCGGCCAGGACGAGCAGATCATGGACGCGCTCGCGGGCGAGTACCGCCAGCACTTCCTGCTGCACTACAACTTCCCGCCCTATTCGGTCGGCGAGGCCGGACGCTTCATGGGCGCCGGCCGACGTGAGATCGGTCACGGGAAGCTGGCCTGGCGGGCGATCAACCCGCTGATGCCGGCCAAGGAGGACTTCCCCTACACGGTCCGCATCGTCTCCGAGATCACGGAGTCGAACGGCTCGTCGTCGATGGCGACGGTCTGCGGCTCCTCGCTCTCGCTGATGGATGCGGGCGTGCCGCTCAAGCGGCCGGTCGCCGGCATCGCCATGGGCCTGATCAAGGAGGACGACGGCGTCGCCGTGCTCTCCGACATCCTCGGCGACGAGGACCATCTGGGCGACATGGACTTCAAGGTCGCCGGCTCGGCCGAGGGCATCACCTCGCTGCAGATGGACATCAAGATCACCTCGATCACCAAGGAGATCATGGAGACCGCCCTGGCCCAGGCCAAGGACGGACGCCTCCATATCCTGGGCGAGATGGCCAAGGCGCTCGACGGTGCCCGCGAAGGCGTCTCCCAGCATGCCCCGCGCATCGTCACGATCCAGATCAACAAGGACAAGATCCGGGACGTGATCGGCACGGGCGGCAAGGTGATCCGCGAGATCACCGAGGAGACCGGCACCAAGATCGACATCGAGGACGACGGCACGATCAAGGTCGCCGCGGTGGACGATGCCGCCTCCAAGGCAGCGATCGAGTGGATCCAGTCGATCGTCGCCGAGCCCGAGGTCGGCAAGATCTACACCGGCAAGGTCGTGAAGGTCGTCGACTTCGGCGCCTTCGTGAACTTCCTCGGCCAGCGCGACGGCCTCGTCCACATCTCCGAGATGGCGCAGGAGCGCGTCGGCAAGGTGACGGACGTCGTCAACGAGGGCGATGCCGTCAAGGTCAAGGTGCTCGGCATCGACGACCGCGGCAAGGTCAAGCTCTCGATGCGCGTCGTCAACCAGGAGACCGGCGAAGAGCTCGATCTGCCGGCCCGCGAGCGCAGTGACCGCGGCGATCGCGGTGACCGGGGGGATCGTGGCGATCGCGGCGACCGGGGTGGTCGCGGCGACCGCGGTGAGCGCCGCCGGGCCCGGGGATAATCGACGCCTCGTTTCCGAGTGGTCCATTCCCTCTCCCGCTTGCGGGAGAGGGAGGGGCCCGCGGCCTTCGGGCCGTGGGAGGGTGAGGGCCTCCGACTGCCGAGCAGATCGGCGGGTCCCACTCACTGCATGAACATCGTGGCCCTCACCCGGCCGCTGCGCGGCCAGCCTCTCCCGCACGCGGGAGA
>QKHE01000140.1 GCA_003250155.1 Chloroflexota bacterium
GGCTGTGTCCGCCCCAGCGGACGATCGGGCCCGGCGAGGAGAGATCGAGCAGCGTGGCGCCATCGTGCTGTGCCATCCGGAGCTCGCCGCCGAACGACAGGAAGCGGTTCTCGATGCGCAGCCGGTCGACGACGTGGACGTGTCCCCAGAGCACGCGTCGCGTCGTCGGCCCGAACTCGGTCACCAGCCCCTGGTCGACCGTCGCGACCTCGACCTTGCCTTCGCGGGTCACGGCATAGAAGGCCACCGTCTCGGGGTCGAAGTGCTCGAGCGTCGGCCCCTCGCGCAGCGCCACGAGGAGATGGCTGCCAGCCGGCGCGCCGGGGTCGTGACCGTTGATCAGGACGAAGCCGAGCGGACGCAGCAGCTCGGCCGCGCCATCGGCCCAGCGAAGCGGATCTCGAAGCGCCTCGATCGCGCGCACGACCGGTGCCACGTCCGTGGCAGTCGGCATCCGGGTCATACCCCGAGCCTATGGATCGCGACGCTCGGCGTCGTCTGCCGAACGACCCCGTTTGACAGGCCGCCGCGCATGATCACCATTCACCCGAATCCCATGCGACCTGAGGCAGCAGCGATGTACGAGCGCCTGTTCGGCGGCAAGGAGCGCGATCCCGCGCTGGCCGAGCGCATCCCGCCGGGCCAGTACCGGACCGAGAAGTTCCCGGTCCTGCACTACGGCTCGGTTCCGAAGACCGATCTCGCGACGTGGGACTTCAAGGTCTTCGGGCTCGTCGACAGCCCGTTCACGCTGACCTGGGACCAATTTAGGGCACTGCCCCGCAAGACGGTCGCGACCGACATCCACTGCGTGACCCGCTGGTCGAAGCTGGACACGGCCTGGGAGGGCGTGCCGATCCAGGAGATCCTCGGGCTCGCCCAGCTGCGGCCCACGGTCTCGCACGTCGTGGCCCACTCCGAGCAGGGCTACACCGCGAACCTGCCGCTCGACGTCCTCGACGACGACGACGTCCTGCTGGCCGACACCTTCGATGGCGCTCCGCTCGAGCTCGAGCACGGCTACCCGCTCCGCCTGCTCGTCCCGAAGCGCTACTTCTGGAAGTCGGCCAAGTGGATCCGTGGCCTCGAGTTCCTCGACCACGACCAGCTGGGCTTCTGGGAGCGCTACGGCTACCACAACGACGCCGATCCCTGGAAGGAAGAGCGCTACTCCGAGTAGCGCATGACGTCACCCGGAGCGGAGGTTGGCGTGTCGTCCGTTCGTCCGGCAGGCCTGAAGGCGAGCATCGGGAGCTGCTCCGCAGCCCGTCGGCGTGCAGCCTGGGATCCGTCGTATCGCCATCCAAGGAGACGGCCGAGGACGGCACGGATGATCGGCGCGACAAGACGCATCCGGCGCTCGTAGTCGGCCAAGATGCCGATCGCCTCCTCGACCTCGACCTCACGCCAGGTCGGGTAATACGTCCGGCCTGCGGACGACACCTCGGCCACGCCACCGGCGACCACGTTCAGATACCACTGCGTTCGCTTCCCCCAGCCTGCGGCCACCATGCTCTCCCCAGTCGAGGCGTCGTAGCGCACGACCTCGAGGACAACCCGGCGAAGGCGCCCGCTCTTGCGGCCACGATGCGTCAGAAGCAGGAAGCGATGGCCGAGCAAGCGGCCAAGGTGGGCCGCGTACAGCGCGTTCGGAATCGTCAGGAGCACGTGGAGCAGGCCGGTCGGCGGGTGAGGCTGACCGGGCTGCGACGGGCCGAGCGGATGCGCCCGCGTTGCGAGATCGGTGTTCATGTCCGGACCTCCGTCACCGGGGAATCTCGTCGCGGCTGATCGGGACCACCAGAGCCGTTCCGCCTCTCATCGGACGGACCTCCGAAGCGTTTGGCTAGCTTCGCCCCGTTGGCGTCGCGGCGAACGGCGCGAGGACTGTCAGGCTGTCCGGACTCCGGGGACGCAGGCGAGTGACGACGCCATTCGGTCGAACGCAGAGAGAACTACCCTTCTGGGCTGAATGCGGTCGGCGTCCGGCCCGAGGAGCCGTCGCCCCTCGATCCCGCGACCAGGACGTCGAGCTTGACCTAGTGATCGGAGTCAGCGAGGAGGTTGAGAGATGCAGAACATCCAGGATGCGGCGTCCGCCTTCCTGACGAACAAGCGCGTTGCGGTCACGGGCGTCTCCCGTCATCCCGCCACGCATGGCGCCAACACGGTCTACCGGCGCCTTCGCGAGCGCGGCTATCAGGTCTTCGCCGTCAACCCGAACGCGAGCGAGGTCGAGGGCGACCCGAGCTACCCCGACCTTCGATCGATCCCCGGCGGCGTCGACGCGGTCGTGATCGCCACCCGACCCGAGCTCGGAATCGCAACGATGCAGGAGTGCGTCGACCTCGGCATCAAGCAGGTGTGGATGCACCACGGCCCCGCTGCCACGAGCGTCTCGGCCGAGGCGACTGAGCTCGGACGTCAGAACGGGGTGACCGTTATCGACGGTGGCTGCCCACTCATGTTCGGCCAGACCGCCGACTTCGGCCACCGCATCATGCGCCTCGTCTTTGGCGGCAGGGTGCCGAAGCAGGTGTAGCAACGCCCGCTGAGCGTTCGAGAACGCTCGGGGAGGCGACATGAAGCCGTCCTGACGGACATACGTCGGAGCGCCGCGCACCAAGGGTGCGCGGCGCTGGGACGACTCGGCCGGGCGGCGTTCTGCAGCGCCGCCAGGTCGGCTAAATGCCTAGCTCCGAGCCAGACCACGCGCCGCGACCGGCGCTGCGCTGTCCGGGCCCCGGAAGACGTAGGCGATCAGCGCGACCCAGCCGAGGCTGACGAGGCCCGACCCGAGGAGCGCGTAGAACCAGGTCTTGTCGGCGAGGCGGTACGTGTTCATCAGGGCGCCCGCCCAGGCGGCGATCGCGGCGATCGAGCCGGCCCCACCGAGCAGCGACGCGACGACGAGACCGACGATCGCGCCGGCGATCGCGCCGGCATCGAAGCTGACCAGCTGGGATCCGCCGATCGTGATCGCGCCGTTGGCGACGGCTGCGATCACGGCCGCCGTCCCGGTCACGGCTCCCGCCATGACGAGGACGACCGCCACGCCGAACAGCCGGGTGATCGTTGACTTGGACATCTGCATTCGCTCGAACATCTCTGACTACTCCTTCACGGACTCGGCGGTCGAGCGGGCACGCGCCCGCTGACCGAGGAAGAGGGCGGCTCCGCCGACGAGGCCGAGCACGCTGAAGATGAGGGGCGCCGCGATCGGTCGCGGCCGGAGGTCGACCGGCCCGTGGCCGGCGACGGGGCCCACGATGTGGGCGATGCTGCCGGCCAGTCCACCGAAGGCCACGATGGCCCACAGGACGAGGACGGCGGCCGTCGCGAGGCGCTGCACGCGCGACCCGCGAAGCAGCGCGATGTTGGCGATACCTGCGGCCGTCGCCAGCGCGGCCGTCAGCACGCCGTACAGCTCGGGGCCGGCGTTGTGCGTCACCGCGAGGGTGACGGTGTACTTGAGCGACCAGCCCAGAACGACGAGACTCATGATGAGCGAGCGTCGGTCGGTGATCGTTCTCCAGATCGTTGGAACGGACTGGATCTGCATCTCTTGCTCCGTCGTGCGGTTGGATGAGCAGGACGGAGCGTCAGCGGGAGCTGCGTGAGGGGACATCACGCAGGCTGGGTTTCACCCTGCGTGATCCTTCGAGGCCCGGGTGGGCCGGTCGAGGTTCCGGGCGAGCGGGCCTACAGCAGCCCGAGCTCTCGCGCCCGAGCGACCGCTTCGGGTCGCGAGGTCACGCCGAGCTTCGAGAAGATGACCCGGGTGTGGGTTCGGATCGTGTTGAACGAGACGTACAGCTCGGCCGCGATCTCGCGCTGCGACAGCGTGCTCGGAAGCAGTCGCAGAACCTCGACCTCGCGCGGCGACAGCTCCCAGTACGGGGCTGGGCCCGCGCCATCACGGCGCGTCGCGCGCAGTCGGAGCGACTTCTCGGTTCGCTCGAGTCGGTTGAACCCGTCTCCCGGGTCCGGCAGCGCCTCGAGGACGTCGCGGGCGCGCGCGAGGAGGCGGCGGGCCCCGGTCGGGTCGCGTTGCCGCTGGCGAACCTCGGCGAGCGCGAGCGAGGCGTAGACGATGACCTGCCAGGCGCGCAGGCGCTCGCCCAGGGCGAGGCCGCGGCGGATCGCATCGGCGCCCGCCTCCACGTCCCCGCCGCGGCTCCGAAGCGCGCCGTGCGCGACGTGCGCCAACGCGGTCCACGGATGGTCCTCGAGCGGGGCCTGGTCCAGCCACCGCATGGCCTCGGCGGCCAGCGCTTCGGCGGCCGGCTCATCATCCTCGTCGAGCGCGATCGCCGCCCGCACCCCCAACGCGTACACGACGTTGACCGCGATCCCGTCGCGCTGGGCGATCCGGGTCGCCGACTCGAGGACTGTCTTCGCTTCCTTCGCGCCGCCCGACCACCACAGTCCCGACGCGAGGACCATCCGCGGCCCGAACGTCCAGGACGCGTCTGCCGGGGCGGCCGCCAGGGCGACACGCTCGTGCGCAACCGTCCCGCCGACGTCCCCCCGGAGGAGCCGGATCGTGCCGGCGACGGCGGCGAGGAGCGCCACCGGCTCCTGGCCGGCGCGGGTGACCTGCGGGGCTGTCTCGGCGAGCGACAGCCAGCGCTCGGCGTCGTCCAGGCGGCCCGCGTTGGCGTAGACGACCGCACCCGCGAATCCCAGGAGCCAGTCCTCGGCGACCGCGCCATCGGGGATCGCCTCCAGCCAGCCGATGACCGTCGCCAGCTGCCCGTGATCGACGAACAGGGCGTACGACCGACCGACGAGCTCCGCGACCGCCGGGAGGTCGGCCGCGGCGATGGCGTGACTCGCGGCGTCGACGACGAACCCGGCGTTCCGGAGCCAGGCGCCGGCCCGGCGATGCAGCTCCGGCAGCGACGCCCGATCCGTCGCTTCGAGCTCGCGCCGCAGGAGATCGCCGAACAGATGGTGATAGCGATACCACTCGCGCTTCGTGTCGAGGGCGACGAGCAGGAGGTTCGAGCGCTCGAGCTGCGCGAGGCGCTCGCTCGAATCGTCGCGGCCGGTCACGGCGTCGCAGAGCGGCCCGGAGAACCGGTCGAGGATCGAGGTCTGGAGCAGGAAGGCTCGCAGCTCGGGTGCCTGTCGAGCCAGGACCTCGGAGGTCAGGTAGTCGACGACGTAGCGGTCGTCGCCCGCAAACCGCTCGATGACGGCCGACGGGTCGGGCTGACCGCGCAAGGTCAGGGCGGCGAGGTAGACGGCCGCGGGCCAACCCTCGGTTCGTGCCTGCAGCCGCTCGACGTCGGCGCTCGACAGTGGCAGCCCGAGGGCGCCGGTCAGGAACTGCGCCGCCTCGTCGTCGGTGAATCGCAACGCGTCCGCCCGGACCTCCGCGAGCTCGCCGCGCGCGCGGAGGCGGCCCAACGGCAGGGGTGGGTCCTCGCGCGTCGACAGGACGACCTGCAGGGCCGCCGGCGACCGGTCGATCAGGAGGGCCAGCGCCCCGTGGACCTCGGGATTCGCGATGACGTGGTAGTCCTCGATCACGAGGGTGACCTGGTGGTCGAGCCGGTTCAGGTCGTTCAGGAGCTGCGGGATCACGACACCGAGCAGATCCGCCCCCGGGCTGCGCAGCGCGACCAGCGCGCCCTGCCCGAGGGATGGCTCGAGCCGGGCCAGGGCGGCGACCACGTACGTGAGGAACCGCGCGGGATCGTTGTTGCTCTCGTCGAGCGACAGCCACGCGACCCGACCGTCGAGCGATGCCGCCCAGTCCGCGAGGAACGTCGACTTGCCGAAGCCGGGCGGCGCCGCGACCAGCGTCAGCCTGGTCGTCGGACCGTCGCGCATGCCATCGACCAGGCGCTGCCGGGAGATGTGCTCCGGGCGAGGGCGCGGCGGCGTGAGGCTCGTCTCGAGGACGACCGGCTCCTCGGTCCCGGTTCCGATGTCTGCGCCGCCTGCGCGCTCCATCGGGCACGCACCTCCACGGGCTGGGACGCAACGCGACTCTAACGCGCATCTCCGCGATTGCAATTGTCCTGCGTGAAAACGTCCCTGGGTGATGTGCGCTCACGCAGGCGCCGCCGATCTTGGCTGCATGAACTCCACCCGATCTGTCTGTATCACGGTCCGCGGTCGGCTCAGCGGCCGTCTCGGGACGACCTTCGACGGCATGACGTTGCGGCCTCGGGGCCACGCGACCGACCTCGTCGGCCGGGTCGCTGACCAGGCCCAGCTCCACGGCCTGCTGTCGCGCATTCGCGATCTCGGTCTCGAGCTCGTATCGGTGACGTCATCCGACCCGACGTGCGAAGCCGGCGACCGGGACGCGGGCGCGTGAGCACGCACGCTGTGATCGACTCCGGCGGGTCGCTGTCGGCCGCGGCCCTGCGATTCCTGGTCCGAGCGACCGGGGTCTCGGTGACCGTCCTCCTGGGGCGAGTCGCCGCGACGGCGACGATGCAGGCCGTCGCGGGCTCGTCGGCGGCCTTCGACCTGCCGGGTGAGATCGGTGGGGCGCTCGTCACCGGCGTCACCCTGGCATGGATCGCCCGGCGCGCCCGCGGCACGACGTGGTCCCGCATCGCCGCGCTGGCGCTCGTCGCATTCGTCAGCGTGGCCGCCGTGATGTTCGAGGGCAGCGCCTTCGCGCCGACGCTTTCGCCGCTCGGCCAGCTCGCCGCGGGCCTGCCGCTCCAGCTCCTCATCTGCGTCGCGGCGGCCGGTGTCGCCGTCGCTGGCTCGCAGGGCACGCGAGCGCCGGCCGCGAGCTCCCGCTCCGGATTGCGGCGTCTCATGCTCGGGGCCGGCGCCGCAGCGGTCATCTATGTCGTCGCCTACCTCGTGACCGGCGCGCTCAACTACCTGTTGGTCACCGGGCCGTACTACGAGACCCACGCCGGCGGCCTGGTCACGCCGGAGCCGTCGGTCGTCCTGGCGGTCGCGCTCGGGGAGGGCCTCATGCTGGCCCTTGCCGCCATCCCGCTCGCGCGGGCGTTGCCCGGATCGACCCGCGCTCGCGCCATCAGCGTTGGCCTCGTCCTGTGGCTGCTCGGCGGGGTCGGGCCGTTGCTCCAGGCGGCGACGCTGCCCGACGTGCTCCGGATCGCGAGCGCCGTCGAGATCCTGTTCCAGAAGGTGCCGCTCGGCATGGGCGTCGCCTGGTTCTGCACACAGTCCAACGAATCATCAAGGAGGCCGACATGAACGCGTTCACTGAACCGGCCAGCATGGCCCTCGATCGCGCAGGCGGCGCCAGCTTCTGGGATCGGGCGACGGCTCGACTCCGTCGAGCTTCGTGGCTCGTGATCGTCGTCGCCGACGTCGGGCTCCTCGGCTGGGCGGCCATGGCATTCGCCGCTCCCGAGCTGCTGATCGGCCCGGGGTCGGCGCCGATCCTGCCCGCCGGATTCGAGGGCTTCACCGGGAGCTCGTGGGGCACGCTCGCGGCGGTGTCGCCGAAGGCACCCGAGTACGTCACCCTCCTCTTCCGCATGTACGGCCTGTACGGCGTGGCGTTCTCGTTGCTCGCGATCGCCATCTCGACCACGGCGTTCCGGCGCGGCGAGCGATGGGCGTGGTGGAGCCTGCTTGTCGGCAACACGATCACGTTCGTCGGGGCGATGACATACGACCAGATGGTGCAGGCGGTCGGGCCGTTCGAGCTGTCGGAGTACCTCGGGCTCGTCGCCATCTACGCCTCCCTCGCGGTGACCGCCCGGTCGTGGCGGGGGCCGGCCGCGGAGCCGCCGCTCGGAGCCTGACACCGTCCGACGGAACTCGGCGAGTACCATCCCGGCCATGGCCGGACGCGTCCCGTCATCGGCAGCCGTCGCCGGCGCCACGCCGCCACAGAAGATCCAGTTCACGCGCGGCCGCGACGGCACGCGCCTCGCCTACGCGGTCCATGGTGCGGGACCGCCGATGATCGTCGTGTCGTGCTGGCTGAGCCACCTCCAGCACGACTGGCAGAGCCCGGTCTGGCGTCACTTCCTGGAGGAGCTCGGCGCCTTCAGCACGCTCGTCCGGTATGACGAGCGCGGCTTCGGAATGTCCGAGCGGGAGGTCACTGACTTCTCGCACGAGGCCCGGCTCGGTGACCTGGAGGCGATCATCGACGACCTCGGCTTCAAGCGGGTCACGCTGCTCGGGATGTCCGACGGCTCGTCGGTCGCGATGCTCTACGCGGCCCGCCACCCCGAGCGAGTCAGCCGCATGGTGCTGTACGGGACGGTCTGTGGCGAGCGGGTCGTGTTCGAGGGCGAGCGGCTGCTCGAGGAGCAGACGTACCAGGGCCTCATCCGGATCGGCTGGGCCCGGGCCGACCCGCGCTTCCGGCGAGTGTTCACGCAGGCGTTCATCCCCGACGCGACCGAGGAGCAGATGCGCTGGTTCGACGAGCTCCAGCGCCAGTCGACGAGCACCGAGAACTACCTCGCCGCTCGGGCGGCCCGGTATCGAGAGGACGTCACCGCCGAGATCTCCGGGATCCAGGCCCCGACGCTCATCCTCCACGCCGTCGGCGATCGGGCCAAGACCTTCGACAACGCCACCGAGGTCGCGTCGCGGATCCGCGGCTCGCGGGTCGTGCCGCTTCAGAGCCGCAACCACATCCTCCTCGCCGATGAGCCGGCATGGGCGACCTTCGTCGACGAGGTCCGGGCCTTCATGGCCCCGGAGCAGGCCGCCTGGGCCGCGAACGCCGAGGGGCCACGCGATCGCCCGGTCGAGGCGCTCTCGGCGCGCGAGCTGGAGGTCGTCGGCCTCGCTGCGCGGGGCATGGGCAACGATGCGATCGCGCGCTCGCTCGGCCTCAGCCCGCGGACCATCGAACGCCATCTGTCGAACGCCTACGCCAAGCTGGGCCTGGCGGGCAAGTCCGCCCGGGCCGCCGCCGTCGCCGAGGTTCTCCGCCGGGGGTTGGCCTGACGCTGCGTGCACGGCGCCATGGCGCCGTCGCTCGGACCCGTGACGATTGGGTGGAGCCACGGTTTCCAGCACCCGGCTGCCTCGCAACCCTGCGAGCAGACGCCGGCCGAGCGCGCCGGCTCACAGCTCGGAGGCTTCGAATGACCAGCGTCCTGATCGAGACCGGCGCCAGGCTGCGCGCCGATCCTGCCGCGGGGAAGACCGCGCCAGCCGTCACGGCGACCCTCGAGGACGGCCATGTCCGCGTCGGCGCAGGCTCGTTCGCCTGGGCGGCCGACCTGCCCCTGTCGCTCGGCGGCACGAACGCCGCCCCGAGCCCGACCGCCTACCTGCTCGGCGCACTCGCCGCGTGCGGCGTCGCGTTCATCAACGACACGCTCGCGCCGGAGTTCGGCGTGACCGTCCGGGGCGTCACCGCGGTCGCCCGCTGCAAGACCGACATCGGCGGCCTGCTGGCGATCGAGAACTCCATCCCCGATCTCACCGACATCGAGATCGAGATCACCGTCGACACCGACGACCCGGCGTCGAAGAGCGACCCGATGTTCGCGGCCTGGCAGGCACGTTGCCCGATCTACCTCGCCCTTCGCAACCCGAACGCCGTCGCCCTGCGAACGGCCACGACGAACGGCTGAGGCGCGACGTGTATCTGCCGGCCATCACCCCGGATCGGGCCACGGGCCCGGTCCGGGCGATGTACGACGACGACCTGGCGCGGGTCGGCTACGTCACCACCGACACGGCGCTGTTCAGCCTCCGGCCCGAGGTCCACGCCGCCTGGCGCGGGCTCGCGATGGCGATCCGCCGGACGATGCGCCTGCGGCGCTACGAGCTCGTCACGATCGCCGCCGCGCGGGCCCTGGGCTGCCGGGCATGCGTGAGCGCCCATGGCGCGCTGCTGCTCCGGAACCGGATCGTCGAGCCGGCGCAGCTGGAGGCGATCATCCGGGACTTCCACACGGCCGGCCTCGATCCAATCGAGGTCGCGCTGATGGACCTGGCCGCGAAGGTCGCGCAGGACGCCCAGCGCGTCACGCCGGCCGACATCGACGCGCTGCGGGCGCTGGGTCTGTCCGACACTGAGGTCTTCGACGTCGTCCTCGCCGCGGCGGCCCGCTCGTTCTACAGCAAGACCCTCGAGGCCCTGGGTGTGCCGCCCAGCCCCGAGCTCAGCGAGACGAACGCCCTCCTCGATCTCGTCGAGCGCGTCCCTGCCGGCTCAGCCAGCTAGGCCGACCCGGGCTCGGGGGCCGCGGCGGCCCTCGAGCCGCGGTGCCGGAGCCCGTCGACGAGCGAGTACACGACCGGCACGACGACGAGCGTCAGGAACGTCGAGCTGAACAGGCCGCCGATGACGACCGTCCCGAGCTCGGCGGCGATGATCGAGCCCTGGTTGAAGCCTGCCGCGAGCGGGATCAGCGCCAGGATCGTCGCGATCGCCGTCATCAGGATCGGCCGGACGCGGGTCCGGCCGCCCTCGATGAGGGCGTCGTGCGCCGACAGCCCCCGGGCGCGCAGCCGCTCCACCAGGTCCAGCAGGACGATCGCGTTGGTGACGACGATGCCGATCAGCATCAGGAAGCCGATCATCGCGCTCACCCCGAGCGGCCGGCCGGTGACGTACAGCGCGACGAACGCGCCGATCGTGGCCAGCGGCAGGCTGAACATGATGATGAACGGCGTGATCAGCGAGTTGAACGTCAGGACCATCGCGACGTAGACGACGAGCATCGCCACGGCCATCGAGAAGAACAGGCCGCTGAACGCCTCCTCCATCTGCTGCGTGACGCCGGCCAGGCGGACCTCGACGCCGGCCGGGATCGCACCGGCGGCGAGGAGGTCATCGATCTGGGCCTGGACATCGGCGCTGACCGAGCCGGTGTCGACGTCCGCGATCTCCGCCGAGATCGATGCCGCCGGCGAGCCGTCGATCCGCGTGATCGAGCCCTGGGCGTCGACCTGGTCGACCTCGGCGATCTGCCGCAGCGGGACCTTGGCAACGGCGCCGACCGGGAGGCCCCGGAGGTCCTCGAGCGAGGTGACGGCGGCCGGATCGAGGCGGACCAGGACGTCGACCGTCGCGTCCGAATCCTCGACCGCGATGCGCGTCGCGGTGCTGCCGACAAGCGCGTTGCGAACCTCCTGGGCGACCTGCGCGGCCGTCAGCCCGACCCCGAACGCCGCCTGCGGGTTCGGCCGGACCTCGATCTCGGGCGATCCTTTCGACAGGTCGGACTTGAGGTTCAGCAGGCTCGGGTTGCCGGCCAGCACGGCCATCACCGCGTCGTTCGCCTCGGCGACCGCCGCGGCGTCCTCACCGGACACGATGACGTTCAGGTTGTTGGAGCTGAAGCCGGCCGTCTGCGACACGGCGACGTCGTAGCCGTCGGTCTTGATCGGCGCCAGGGCGTCCGACAGGCGGTTCGTGGCCGCCGTCAGGTCGGCCGCGTCGTCGAGCCGAACTGTCAGCCGGGCGCTGTTCGCCGGTCGGCCGCTGAACGCCGCCACGATGGTCTGGAAGCCGGCCTCGCCATCGCCCGGGATGGACGTCTCGACGAGCTCGACCTCATCGACGCCGAGCAGGATCGACTCGGCCTCCTGGGCCCGTTCCCGAACCGCCGAGGAGCTCGCGCCGGCGGGCGGCGCGACGGTCACCGAGAGGAGCTTCTCGGCGCCGGCGTTGATGAACGCGGTCGGCAGGAGCGGCGCGATGGCGCCGGTGCCGACGAACAGGACCAGCGCGACGAGCAGCGTCGAGAGCTTGGTCCAGCGATTGCGCAGCGCGAGCTTGATCGTCGGGGTGTAGAGCCGCAGCCACAGCGAGTTGCGAGGCTCGCCGTCCTCGTCGACGTTGAGCTTGACGCGATCGATCAGCAGGAAGGCCAGGACCGGCACGACCGTCAGCGCGCAGACGAGCGAGGCCAAGAGGGCGAACGTCACGGTCAGCGCGAAGGGCAGGAAGAACTGCGACACGAAGCCGCCGACGAAGCCGATCGGCAGGAAGACGCCAACGGTGGTGATCGTCGCGGAGGTGATCGCGCCGGCGACCTCGCGCGGTCCCGCCAGGACGGCCGTCAGCTTGTCCTCGCCGAGGGCGCGGTGGCGGTAGATGTTCTCGAGGACGACGATCGCGTCGTCCACCACCCTGCCGACGGCGACCGCGAGCCCGCCGAGGGTCATGACGTTCAGGGTGACGCCGGTGGCCTGCATGATCACGAGCGCCGCCAGCAGCGACAGCGGGATGCTGACCGCGGCCACGGCCGTCGAGCGGATGCTGAACAGGAACAGGAAGATCGTCAGGATCGCGAAGACGGCCCCGAGGCCACCCTCGCGCAGCAGCCCGTCGCGCGATTCCTTGATGAACGCCGACAGGTCGCTGACCGTCGTGACGCTGATCTTGTCGCCATATCGGGCGTTCATGTCCGCCAGCACCTCGGTCACCGCGTCGGCAACCGCGACCGTGTTGGCGTTGGAGGTCTTGGAGATCGAGACCGAGACCGACGGCTGGCCGTTCGTGCGGGCGTAGCCGGTCGTCGCGACGTTCTCCAGCTCGACGGTCCCGAGGTCGCCGATCGTGACGATCGTCGGCGGGGCCGGCTGGTCGGCCGGCGCCTGGACGACGCCGACGGGCAGGTTGCGGATCTCGATGACGGATTGGAGGCTGCCGACGGTCGAGACCGGGATGCGGGTGCCGTCGGATGACAGCGTGCCTGATGGGATCGTGAGGTTGCTCGCGCCCAGGACGCCGGTGACCTGGGAGACCGAGACGCCGGTCCGGGCCAGCTTGGCCGGGTCGAGGGTGATCGTGACCCGGGCTTCCTCGCCGCCGGTCACGTCGACACTGGCGACGCCGTCCAGGCCGAGGAGCGCCGGGCGGATCGTGTCCTGCGCGATCGACGCCGCCTCGGCGAAGCCGTCTTCCGACGTCGCGGCGACGGAGGCGATGATGACCGGCGCGGCGTTGATGTCGAGGGCGCTGACGTCCGGAGTCACGCCGTCGGGCAGGTTCGCTCCCTGGAGCCCCTGCTCGATCGTCGCCCGCGTCTCCTTGACGTCGGTCCCGAACGAGAACTCGGCGATGACGAGGGCGATCGAGTTGGCCGACACGGACTGCAGCTGTTCGAGTCGCGGGACGCCCGACATGACCTGCTCGATCGGCTTGGCGACCTGCTCGGCGACGTCGGCCGCACCGGCGCCGGGCAGCGGCGCGATCACGGTGATGACCGGCAGTTGGACGTCGGGCAGGAGCTCCTGCTTCAGGTCGCCCCAGGCGAGGATGCCGGACATGAACAGGGCGCCGGCGAGCAGCAGCGTGACGCTGCGTCGGGCGACGGCGAACTCGGACAGTCGACTCACTGATGGATCTCCTGGGGACGCGGCTGGGAAACGGCTGCGAGGCGGCCGATGCCGCGCTCGAGGACGCCGAGGAACGACTGGACGTGCTCCAGGTCGGCGTCGTCGAGGACCTCGAGCAGCTGGCGCATCTGGTGGGCGCTCAGGTCGCGGAACCGATCGAGCAGGGCGACGCCGGCCGGCGTGATCGCGACGATGACCTGGCGGCGATCCGCGGGATCGTCGCGACGGCTCGCGAGACCAGCCTCGACGAGACGGTCGACGAGGCCGCTGATCGTCGGAAGCGAGACGCCGAGGCGCGTCGACAACTCCGACATGTGGAGCTCACCGAGCACGCCGAGGAGGTACAGGACCTTCGCCCGCGGCATCGTCAGGTCGATCTCGACGAACTCGGGGGCGTGGACGTCGGCGAGGCGAATCAGCACGCCTTCGTAGCCGGAGATCAGCTCGTCGATGAGCGCCGCGCGCTCTGGTCCCTGCAACGCTCCTCCTTCGGCCCGCCGGTGGTGCGTCCCGTGGCGCCAAATGCTTTGGTGCTGCCAAACCATTCGTAGAGGACTATAGAGCGGCGGGGCGAATCGCGCTGCGGCTGGCTACTCCAGGTCGATCGACGACTGTCGAACCGGGAGCAGGCCGACCGATGACAGGGCACCGGCCCCGGCGTCCCATTCGAGCGCGAGCTCGACATTGCCGCGATCGCCGAGCAGCCGGTAGGTCGTCGACCGAACCCCGTCGCCGCCGATCGGCGGGCCGAGGCGCAGCTGCCCGAAGCGCGCCTCCGTCGCCCGCAGCGCTCGGCCGAGGGCGGCGTGGTCCACGGCCGGGGTGAGCGGCAGATCGTCGGGGATGGCTCCGCGCTCGATGGCGGCGGGCGCGAGGGCCTCCACGACCCGGGCGGCCGCGGCGGTGAGCTCGGGCGACGGTTCCGGCACGGAGGTGAGGTTCAACGCCTGGACGCGAGGCGGCAGCTCCGGCGAGAGGAGGATCTCGACTCGCAGGCGCCCCCGCTCGCCGCGCATCCACCACTCGAGATGGAACGGCGATTCGGATCGCGTCGGCTCGTCGGGATCGGCGGCCAGGCGGCCGTGGGTCGCCCGGATCCGCTCGATTGCCGAGCGGCGGCTATCGAGCGGCTCGTCGAGGTCGACGTTCATCGCGAACAGGCGCGCCGCCGCGGCGTCGTCCCACGCTTCGAGCAGCGCCTCGACGCCGGCCCGGGCGGCGGTCGTCGAGTCGGTCGGCTGGAGGTGCCGCGACGGCACGGCCTCGCCCACCACCAGGTCGCCGAGGATCTCGCGCAGGAACGGCGTCACCGGCGCGTATCGGCCATTGGCCAGGCCGACCACGCCGAGCCCGCTGCCCGGGTGCCAGCGCATGTGCGCTCCGAAGCCCGGATAGCCGCCGCCGTGGCTGATCGTGCGGCCCACCCGGAAGTCCTCGACGATGAACAGGCCGTAGCCGTAGTGGATGCTCTCGACGGTCGGCACCTCGGCCGAGGTTCGAAGCGTCGCCAGGGCGAAGGGCATGATCGATTGCTGCATCTCGCGCCGCGCGGCGCGCGACAGCGGGTGCCCGCCCTCGGGGTCGTCCCGCGGCGGCCAGGCGTCCTGGAAGCCGCCGACCCAGCGTGCCAGGTCGGGCAGCGTCGTGAACAGACCACCCATCGAGGCCAGGGCCCCGTATCCGTCCATCGGCTCCTCCACGAAGCCGTCCTCGTCCCGCCAGACGTAGCCGTGGGCGAGATCCGCGGCGGGGACCTCCTCGGCGAGGTAGCCGGTCGCTCGCATCTCGAGCGGCTCCAGCAGGCGCTCTCGGACGACCTCCCGGTACTCCCGGCCGGTGACATTGGTGATCACCCGGCCGAGGATCCCGTAGCCGAGGTTCGAGTACTCGAAGCGGGTGCCCGGCACGAATGCGAACGACAGGCCGCCGCGCAGCAGCGCCGAGAAGGACCCGAGGTCGAGGCCCTGCTGGCGATCGCCCCACGGGTCGTCGGTCGGCAGGCCGGCGGTCATCGTCAGGAGGTGCCGAATCGTGATCCGCGGCGAATCCGCCGTCGGGTAGCGCAGCGTCGCGAGCTCGGGCACGTAGCGCTCGGCGAGGTCGTCGAGCGCGAGCCGGCCCTCGTCCCTGAGCAGCAGCACCGTCGCCGCGGTGAAGCTCTTCGTCATCGAGGCGATGCGGAAGCGCGATTCGAGGGACGGCGGGGCCGCCTCGCCAACGCGAATGGTGCCCACGCTCCGAGCGTGGACGAGCCGGCCGTCGACGACGATCCCGTAGATGAGCCCCGGCGCCTTCCGGCCGTCGAACCAGCGATCCGCGCGGGCATCGGCGTCCCGCAGCAGGCGCTCGAACCGGCCCGAGACGGGCTCGCGAACGAGCACCTGCGCTTCGGTGATCGTCGCTGTCACCTCCGCAGGTTCCACGTCCGCACGCGCCCTCGGAATCACGAAGCCGCCGGCAGACCGGCGGCTTCGGAGGGGACGCCCGATCGGGTGATCGTCAGTGCGCGCAGCTGCGAGCCTGACCGGCGCTGTCGGCGGTGCGGAAGCTCGAACCACAGCCACACGCCGCGACGGCGTTGGGGTTGTTGACCGTGAACCCGGCGCCCATGAGCGTATCGACGTAATCGATCTCGGAACCACTCAGCAGCCCGATGCTCTGGGGGTCGACGTAGACCTTGACCCCGTTGGCCTCGAGCACGTTGTCGTCGGGCGTCGGCTGGTCCTCGAGCATCATCCCGTAGCGGAAGCCGGAGCAGCCGCCCGAGTAGACGTAGACGCGCAGCCCGATGTCCGGGTTGGGCTCTTCCTTCGTCAGCTCGCGCAGCTTCGTTGCCGCAGCGTCGCTGAGGGAAAGCACCGTTGGCTGCTGTTCGATCATCAGGGCGGTTCCCTTCTTCCAGTCGGATTCGCGCTCGTCGCCGCGGTGGGCGACCGGCCAATCGTACGCAGCGCAACCGATTCCGACAACCACCCCCGTCGAAATCGGGTCGCGTTCGTCACGACGCCGACGGTTTCCAGCGGCTCGGCTATCGTTGGCCGGTCCCCACCCGCCGCCGGAGACCGATGGCCAGTCCCGAGCGCAGCCGACCTCGCCGCTTCGCCCTTCCCGAGCTCGCCGACGATCGAGCCGGACACGTGATCGAGGCGTTCCTCGATGGCCGGCACACGCGTCGCAGCCGCCCCGGCCCGGTCGAGGAGCCCGCTGCCGCGCCCGCCAACCCGCTCTCGGCACTCGCCTCACGCCTCGACTGGAACGAGGCGCTTCGGCGCGAGGCGGCGCGAGGCCGCCGCTACCGGCGCCATGCCGCGATCGTCGTCCTCGCCGCTCGGCCGGCGATCGGCACGACCGACGGCACCGAACCGCCGGATCACGTGGCGGACTGGATGCGCCGCGCCGCCGGGCCGATCGCCCACGTCCTCCGCCGCGGCGTGCGCTCGACCGACCTGATCACCAGGATCGGCGAGGTTCGCTTCCAGCTCCTGTTGCCCGAATCCGGCGAGCGCGCGGCGGCGGCGCTTGCCGAGCGCCTCATCGCCGACTGCGAGGTCTGGCTCAACGCGGTCGGCGCGCCGGTCATGCTCGAGGCGGCCGTCATGCCGCTGACGCGCGACGGACACCCGGAGGCCTCGGTCGCGCGGGCCTGGGAGCTCCTGGAGCAGGGACCGTCAGGCGACGAGGAGGGCGAGCCGGGCTGACCCTCGGTCCCGCGGATTCCTATTCCATCCGCCATGCCTCTGGCGGCATGACCTGGGTCGATAGCCGGCAACCGGCCGCCGACGCCCGCTGCGCATCGTCGATATGCCGCCACGCGCATGGCGACAATATTTGGATTGGCGGCCAGGGAAACGATTCGCCCCGCAGCCCCTCGAGCGTGGGGCCCCGCTACGTCTCGATCCGCTCCACGACCGTCGCGATCCCCTGCCCCACGCCGATGCACATGGTTGCGAGGCCGTAACGCCCACCCCGCCGCGCGAGCTCGTGGACGAGCATCGTCATGAGCCGCGCGCCCGAGGCGCCCAGCGGATGACCGAGCGCGATCGCGCCGCCGTTGACGTTGACCTTCTCGGGATCGAGGCCCAGCTCGTCGATGCAGACGAGCGACTGCGACGCGAAGGCCTCGTTGAGCTCGACGAGGTCGAGGTCATCCACGCCCAGGCCGGCACGGGCGAGCGCCTTGCGAGAGGCCGGCACGGGGCCGACGCCCATCACGGCCGGATCCACGCCGGCGACCGCGGTCGCCACGATCCGGGCCAGCGGTTTGAAGCCCAGCGTCCGCGCGCGCTCCGCCTCGACGACGAGGGTCGCCGCCGCGCCGTCATTGATGCCCGACGAGCTGCCCGCGGTCACCGAGCCCCCGTCGCGGAACGCCGGCCGGAGCTTCGCGAGGGCCTCGAGTGTCGTATCCGCCCGCGGGTGCTCGTCGCGCGAGACGACGATCGGCTCACCCTTCCGCTGCGGCACCTCGACCGGCACGAGCTGGTCGTCGAAGCGGCCGCTCTCGATCGCGGCGATGGCACGCTGGTGCGAGGCGAGCGCGAACGCGTCCTGGCGCTCGCGGGACACGTCGCGCTCCGCGCCGTATCGCTCGACGACGTTCTCGGCCGTCTCGCCCATCGAGTACGGGTAGTGGGCCGCGGCAAGCTTCGGGTTGACGAACCGCCAGCCGAGCGTCGTGTCGTAGGCCTCGCGGTTGCCCCGATCCCAGGCCGCGGCGGGCTTGGCCATGACGTACGGCGCGCGGGTCATCGATTCGACCCCGCCGGCGACGAACACGTCGCCGTCGTCGACGGCGATCGCGTGGGCCGCGGCGTTGATGGCCTGGAGGCCCGAGCCGCACAGTCGGTTCACCGTCTGCCCGGCGACCTCGACGGGCAGGCCAGCCAGCAGCGTCGACATGCGGGCGACGTTGCGGTTGTCCTCGCCGGCCTGGTTGGCGCAGCCGAGGATGACGTCCTCGATCAGCGTCGGGTCGACGCCCGAGCGGTCGACGACCGCGCGGATGACGAGCGCCGCGAGGTCGTCCGGTCGAACCGCGGCCAGGGCGCCGCCGTAGCGGCCGATGGGAGTTCGAACGGCCTCGACGATCCAGGCCTCGCGGAGCGGTCGATGGAAGTCACGGGCCATGACCGGAATTGTAGGGTCGGCGCGAGGCCGAGCCGGCGGGCTGGCCGTTTGCCGAACGGCGGCTAGCGGCCGCGGACCTCCCGCAGCAGCGCCAGCGCCGGCCGGAAGGTGTCGGCGTCGTCGGCGGCGAGGCTGTCGAGCATCAGGGCCACCTCGGTGAGCCCGGTCTGGGTGGCCCATTCGAACGGGCCGAAGGGGTGGCCGGCGCCGAGTTGCAGCGCCCGATCGATGTCGCTGGTGCTGGCCACGCCGTCGCCGAGCGCACGGTACGCCTCGTTGACGATCGACAGGACGAGCCGATCGGCGAGGCCGATGCCGTCATCGCCGACCGCGGTCGGGGCAGCCGCGAATCTCGCGCCCGGCCCGAGTTGCTGGCCGCGCGCGTAGCGGTAGAACCCTTCGCCGGACTTCCGTCCCAGCCGGCCCGCGGCGACGAGCTCCTCCTGGATCGGCGACGGCCGGAAGCGCGGCGGCCGGCCGAACGCCTCGAACAGCGACCGCGCGGCGGCGAGGTTCACGTCGAGGCCGATGAGATCCATGAGCGTGAACGGGCCCATCGGGAAGCCCGCCTCGACGACCGCCGCGTCGATCTGCTCGACCGTCGCGGCGCCCGAGTGGAGGAGCCTGAGCGCCTCCAGCGTGAAGGGCCGGTTCACGCGGTTGACGATGAAGCCCGGCGAGTCGGCGCACCGGATCGGCGTCTTGCCCCAGCCGGCGACGAACGCAGCAGCCCGCTCGGTGGCCCAATCGGCGGAACGAGTGCCGGCCACGACCTCGACGAGCGCCAGCAGCGGCGCCGGGTTGAAGAAGTGCAGCCCGACCACCCGCTCCGGGGCGAGCCTGGCTCCCTCGGCGATCTCCGTGACCGACAGGGCGCTCGTGTTGGTCGCCAGGATCGTGCCGCCGTCCGTCGCCGCGTCGAGCTCCGCGAAGAGCGCTTGCTTCGCGTCGAGCTCCTCGATCACCGCCTCGATCACGAGCGCCGATTCGGCCGCCGCCTCGGACGCGGTCGCGGCGACGCCGAGGTGCGCGATCTGGCCGGCGACGACCTCGTCCTGCTGGGCCGGATCGGCGACCGCACGTGCCACCCGCCGAGCCAGCCCATCTCGAATCCGTTCCTGGGCCCGGTCGACCGCCCCCGGCGTGACGTCCTGCAGCCGGACCTCCCAACCGGCCTCGAGGGCGACCTGGGCGATGCCCGCACCCATCGTGCCGGCGCCGATCACGGCCAGCCTCGCGCGGTCCATCAGGGATCGATCCGAGCGTGCGTCGTCGGTGTCGGCATCGGCATCACGGTCGGCAGTATGCGGGCCGATCCGTCCCGCGCCGGCCGATCACCGGGGTCGGGGCTGAGCGGCGTCGCTCGGAGACAGGTCGCAGTCGGGCGTCGTGCAGAGCGTGAGGCCGAGGTTGTCGAGGCCCTCGGCGAGCGGCGTGAAGCCGAGCCGGCCACCGAGGTCGCGCGAGATGACCCCGGCCGGAAGGCCTTCGACGAGCACCGCACCGCCGGAATCACCGAGGGAGACCGCGATGTCGGTGACCACCATGCACGGGAAGATGACGTCGGTCGGGAACTCGTAGCGACCGATCTCAAGGACCGTGCCGGAGCGGTAGCGCTCACGGCCGTCGACCTCGACCATGGCACCGATCGCGATGTCGCCGCAGGCAAGCGGCCGCGTTCCCGGCGCGATCGTGCGGTAGCCGCCGGCCCCCATGTCGACGACGTTCAGGTGTCCCCACGGGATCCACTCGGGAGCGAGCGCCAGCGTCAGGAAATCGGACGGTGCGCAAAGCCGACCTGCCGGGCAGTCGTCGAGCTGCGCGAGCGGTCCGAACACGCCCAGCGCGACCCCGTCACCGTCGCGGAGGGTCGCGCCCGGGGTGGCGCAGTGGCCGGCGATCGTCAGCACGAGCGTCGCGTCGTGGCGGGCGTAGAAGCCGCCCGAGCAGGCGTTCGGGACGAACTGGCCGGCCCACACCGGCGGATCGAAGCGGGCCGTGGTCCGGGCGGTCTCGGCGCGCTCTCGGAGGAAGGGCCACACGACCAGCCAGCCGCCGATCACGACGACGACGAGCAGCCCGATGGTGATCGCGTGGACGAGCCGCGCGCGGCGTCGTGCGGACGTCGAAGTCTCCACGCCGCTAGACGGGCTTGAAGGCCTCGAACGGCTGGCGACAGGCGCGGCAGTAGTGCAGCGAGCGGCACTGCGTCGGCCCGAACAGGTTCTCGAGGACGACGTCGGCGGAGCCGCAGTACGGGCACGTCGCCTCGTCGGGCGGAGCGAATCCGGATGCCCGAAGGCGCTCCCGCCCCGGCGGCGTGATGCGATCCGTCGTCCACGGCACCCGGAAGCCGAACTCGAGATCCACGGGCCGCCCGAACGCCCCGAGCCGCTCCTCGACCGAATGCCGGATGGCGTCGAGCGCGGGGCAGCCGACGAACGTCGGCAGGAGCTCGATTCGAATGGCGTCGGCGTCGACCCGGACATCCTCGACCATGCCGAGATCGACGATCGAGACCGCCGGGATCTCGGGGTCGGCCACGCAGGCGAGGGCCTCGAGGACGGCGTCCCGCGTCACCTCGGCCAGCTCGGTCACCACGTCGCGCCGACCTCCGAGCGGCGGACACTCGTGAACTCGCCCCACAGCCAGCGGAACGCGTCGGAGTGGCCGGCTCGACCGTCCGGACCGTGCTCGATCCGCGGCGGTAGGTCCAGCCCGAGCGGCACGAGGACCCGGGTCAGGTCAGTCCGCCAGGCTGCCTCCGCCTCGTCGAACGCGCGCGTCAGGATGCCGGCGCGCAGCAGGTCGGCCTCGCCATCGAGTGGCGTGAACACGGTCGCCGCAGCCTCGCCCGCCCCCGCGAGGGCCGCCACGAGCCGACCGCGCGCCTCCGGACCGCCGGTCGCCAGCCGCTCGATCCAGGCAAGGACGTGCATCCGGTGATAGCGCTCCTCGCGGCGCAGCTTGGCCACGAGGTCGGCGAGCGGCGCGTACCCGCCACCGATCGAAGCCAGCCGCGCCTCGTCGGCGAGCTCGTACAGGAAGCGGCGGGCGATCGTGTCGGCCCAGTCGCCGCGCGGCCGGTCCAGGAGGCGGGCGTGGCGATACGCCTCCGGCTCGCGGTCATAGGCGATCGCGTCGGCGTCGCGGCCGTCATCGAGGACCTCGGCAAGCAGCTCGTACAGCGCCTTCGCATGCCCGAGCTCATCCTGCGAGATCGAGGACATGGCGACGTCCTCCTCGAGGATCGGGGCGATGCCGGTCCACTCGGAGTCCATGAAACCGGCGACGAACTCGTCGTCGGCCATCGTCAGCAGCAGCTCGGCGAGCGCCGTTGAGGCCGTCATCCGGTCTTTCCCGTCCGCCGCCCCGTCGTGTCGTGCGAGGCAGCCCGCGCTCCGGGCTTGGCCGTGCCGGCCCGGCCGCGCGCCGCGGCGAGCTTGTCGCGCATGACGTAGCCGCCCGGCTTCTTGAACGAGCGGTCGAGCGGCGGGTCGAGCAGGTCCGGGTCGTCGAGCACGTGGACGTCCGCTCGTCGCACGACCCACAGGCGGGTACTCTCGCTCCGTCGCGCGAATAGCTCGCGGGCGTAGTGAACCGCCAGCTCCGGGTCGGGCGCGAGGACGTTGCCGCCGTGGATCATCGGCCCGCCTTCCTTCTCCTGCCGGAAGACCTCATACGGCTCCAGCGTCCCGGAGTGCTGATCGGTCATGCGGCGACCGCCGGCGAGCCCGCCAGGATCGTCTCGCGGACCCAGCGCGTCTCGTCGCGGTTGAGGCGCCGGAACTCCAACCGGGCCTCGGACCGGGGGCCGTGGTTCGTGACGACCGTTCGAAGCTCGTCCCAGTCGGGCTCGGTGTAGCGCCACTCACCGGCTGCCTCGTCGTACCGCAGCTCCGGATCGGGGATGACCAGCCCCAGCTCGCGAATCCGCGGCACATAGATCGCCAGGAACTCCTGGCGCAGCTCCTCGGACGTCTTGGCCTTGATCCGCCAGTGCAGGTCGCGGTCCTTGGCGCGGTCGCTGCGCGGGCCGTGCATCTGCATGAGCGGGCCCCACCAGCGGTTCAGCGCCTCCTGGACCATGTCGCGCTGCCCCGCCGTGCCATTCACCAGCGTCACCACGACGTCGCGGCCGTGCATGATGTGGACCGACTCCTCCCAGCAGATCTTCTGCATCGTCCGCGCATACGGCGCGTAGGACGAATCACGCAGGGCCTGCTGGGCGACGATCGCCGCCGCGTCGACGAGCCAGGCGATGATCCCAATGTCGCCCCACGAATGCGTCGGGTAGTGGAAGACGTTGTGGAACTTCGTCTTGCCGGCCAGCAGGTCCTCGATGATCGCCTCGCGCGACTTGCCGAGGTCCTCGGCGACGCGGTAGAGCAGGAGCGCGTGGCCGGCCTCGTCCTGGACCTTGGCGGTGAGGGCCAGCTTCCGGCGGAGGGTCGGGGCGCGCATGATCCATTCGCGTTCGGGCAGCACGCCCATCAGCTCCGAGTTGCCGTGCATCTCGACGAACCGCAGGACGGCGGTGCGGTACTCGTCGGGCATCCAGTCGGTCGCCTCGATCTTGCCGCCGGCGGTGACATGGGCCTCGAAGTGAGCGAACCGCTCATCGTGTGGCAGGTCCAGGTTCCAGGGGCGCTCGCTGCGTTCGCGAACCGGTAGCACGGGATCGAGCGCGAGGGGATCGGTCATCGGGACGCCTCCAGCATTCGAAGGGACAGGTCGACGAGGTGATCGGCGACGCGGTCGGCAGACAGGCGGCCGGCGGGATCGAACCAGGTCGCGACGCCGTTGAGGGCGGAGAGGAGGGTGGTCGAGGCGACGGCCGGGTCGGTCATCGCGAACGCGCCGATCGCGATGCCGTCCGCGATCCGGCGCCGGAAGCGCGCCTCGTAGGCGTCGCGGCGGGCGAGGATCTCCGCGCGGCGCTCCGGGCCGAGCGCGCGCCACTCGTGGACGAACACGCTCGCCTCGCCGACGTCGCTGGTCAGGACCTCGACGTGGGCCCGCGTCAGCGCCGCCAGGGCCTCGACCGGTTCACCCGGTCGTCGTGCCTCGGCGTCAGCCTCGGCGGCATCGGCAGCCGCCTCGAAGCGCGACGCCGCCCGGTCGACGATCGACCACAGCACGTCCTCTTTCGAGGCCACGTGGGCGTACAGGCTCGCGCCCTTCACCGACAGGGCCTTGGCGATGTCGCGGATGCTCGTCCCGGCGTAGCCACGCTCGCGGAACAGGTCGCTCGCAACCTCTTCGATGGCCTGGCGGCGGGAGGGGGCGGCAGTGCTCGTGGGACGCTCCTAACTAACGATCGTTAGGTTAGCCGCCGACGCGTTCGCCGGTCAAGCCCCGACCGCCCCGTAGACTGATCGCTCCGTGTGAGGACCCTGCGTGTTCGTTCCTGATGGCTTCGAGCCACCACCCGGCCTGGATGCTCCCTCCTTCGAGCTGCGTCCGCTGGGACCCGAGCACAACGAAGCCGACTTCGCCGCTTGGTCGTCGAGCATGGACCACATTCGACGCACGCCTGGCTGGGGAGATCGAAGCTGGCCGCACCCCATGTCGCTCGACGACAACCTCGCCGACCTCGAGCGTCATGCGGCGGACTTCGCCTCGGGTCGCGGCTTCACCTACACCGTCCTCGCACCGAACTCGGCGAGCGTCGTGGGTTGCGTCTACATCTACCCAGGAGACGACGGCTCCGGCGCCTCGGTTCGGTCTTGGGTTCGAGAGCAGGATGCCGAGCTCGACCGCGAGCTGTACGAGGCGGTCATCCGGTGGCTTGCCGAGGCCTGGCCATTCGAGCGCTACAGCTACGCCCCCCGCTGAGGCGGCACGGTCCGGCCACGCTGAGCGTCCCGGATGCCCCGATCGCCGCGGCGGCGGACACGCTCGAGGCCCGCGCCTGACGCGAAACGTCACGGACTTCGACCAGCTCCCGATCAAGGTCGAGGCCTCCTGAGCAGCGGTACGTAGGACGATGTTCTACCCGCCGATCGTGTAATCCCAGGCCCTCCCCGCCCGTTTTGAGTCCACGGCCTCGTCGAGGCCACCGGTCTCATCCGGCTGCCGTCCCGGCGGCCACGAACACGGGGGGAGTGCCCGATGACACGAAGAGCGCGCCGCACCGGCGCCACCACGAAGCCGGCGGGCCCGGCGGAGCTCGCCGACACGATGGCCGTGCCGCAGGCCGAGCTGCTCGATGACCGAACGCTCGCGATCAGCGGCAACACGGCCACGTCGCACGGCCGCAGGCTCGGCCTCGCCCGATCCCTGCCCGGCGCCCTCGTCGGGACGTTCCTCGTCGCCGGGCTCGCGTTCGGCGCCATCGGGCCGAACACCCTGCTGAGTGGCGGCGGCTCGAAGGGCGACGCCCACCACACCGACGCCCTGACCGTCTTCAACGACGGCGACGCGGACGCCGAGAAGACTCCCGCGCCGGTCGACGAGATCGCCACCGAGCCGACCGACAAGCCCGATTCGGAGGCCGGCGACACGGAGAAGCCCGGCACCGAGGCGACGGACGAGCCGGGGGTCGAGGCGACCCCCAAGCCGGAGCCGGACAAGACTCCGAAGCCGGAGCCCAAGACCACCCCGAAGCCGGAGCCGAAGCCGGAGCCGAAGCCCGAACCCGAGATCCTCGCGATCTGGGTCGGCCTGAACGACGGCTACCCGGTCATCGAATGGGGCAGCTGCGGCGACACGAACTTCGACCACTTCAAGGTCGTTCGATCGAAGGATTCGACCGTCACCTGGCCGACCGGCGACAACGACGCGCTGATCGCGGCGGTCGAGCGCGGCGGCAAGCGCCGCGCGGTCGACAAGGACTCGCCCGACGGGCGGAAGCTGTGGTACCGCGTGTTCTGCGTCCGCAAGACCGACGCTGGCTACAAGGTTGTCCGAGCCTCGAACGCCAAGGGCATCGAGGTTCCGGATCGCCCGGATCCCACGCCGCATCCCGAGCCCTTCGGCCTGGGCCTCGAGGCTTCGCTGACCGAGACCGGCAAGGTCGCGCTGTCGTGGGGCCTGTGCGACTGCGAAGAGTTCGCCTTCTACAAGGTCGTCCGTTCGACCACCGACAACCCGTCGTACCTCCCGTGGACCGACGGATCGGTCGTGATCGCCGCCATCGGCGACGTCTCCGCCACGAGCTGGCTCGACAAGCCCGAGGTCGGCGGCACCTACTACTACCGAGTCCAGTGTCTGGGCTACGACGGGAGCGGCAAGTACGTGCTCGGCCAGAGCGCGGTCGTCGCGGTGACCGTCCCGTAGCCCGCGAGGACCACGTGATGCGCGGATGGCGCCACCCGGTCGCCGCGGCGGGAGTACCGCTGGGCCATGGCCGGGTGGCCCGTCCGTTCGCAGCATCGGCTTGCCGATGGGACGAGATGCCGCCACGCGCATGGACCCGGCCCGGGAGCAGGCCCTCGTGGCCCGCGCCCGGATCGATCCTGCCGCCTTCGGCGAGCTCTATGACTTCTACCTGCCGCGGATCTACGGCTACGTGGCCAGGCGGATCGAGGACCGAGCGGTGGCCGAGGACCTGACGGCGACGACGTTCGAACGGGCCCTCGGGGCGGTTCGCCGCGAGGACTTCCGGAATGCCTCGTTCGGCGGCTTCCTGTACCGGGTCGCCGCGAACGCGGTGATCGACCACGCCCGGCGGGCGCGGCGCGACGTGCCGCTGTGGGCCCGCGCGTCGGACTTCGATGACGACGACGGCTCCCTCGCGGCAACGCTCGGCGACGAGACGGCGACCGCGGCCTTCGCGGCAGCCCTCGATCGCGACGTCCTGCGGCGAGCCCTGGCGCAGCTGCCCGAAAGCCACCGCCGCGTGATCGTGCTGCGCTACTTCGACGGGCTCGCACCCGACGAGCTCGGGGCGGCGCTCGGCTGCTCGCGGGCGACCGTCGCGGTCAAGGTCCACCGCGCGCTTCGAAGCCTTCGCGGGGCACTCGAGGGTGAGGCGATCGATGCGGCCTGACGATCGCTTCGAGCTCGACCCGGGGGCATTCGATGCCCTGGACGCCGACCTGATGGACCTCGATGCCGCCCTCGCCGACGCGGGGACGACTGCGCGCCGGCGAACCACGGCGCAGGTCCGCCCGGACCGGGCGTTCGCGGCCGGGCTGCGAGCGCGCCTGCTCGCGGCCGCCGGCGGACCGGCGACGCCGGTTGCCGCCGGGCCGTGGGACCGCGAACCGGGGCGTGCGTGGGCACCGGAGCCGCTCACGCCTCGCGTCAGCTCGCGTCCTCGACCGGCGACGTCGCGGCCGCGCTTGGCGTTCCTCGCCGCAGCCGCCGCGCTCGTCACGGTCGTCGCCGTCGGCGCAGCGAACGTCCGGTTCGACCGGCTGCTCACGCCGCCGTCCTCGGCCGAGCCGAGCCTCGCCGTGGTGGCCTCGCCGTCGGCCTCCACGCCGGCCTCGACGCCGGATGTCACCGAAGCCCCCGGGCCCACGTTCGGTCCGCCGCTCGCCACCATCGCGCCCGCCGAGGCAACGGCCGCGCCCACCCCGAAGCCCACGCCCAAGCCGACCCCCAAGCCAACAGCCAAGCCGACCCCGAAGCCGACTCCGAAGCCCGAGCCGACGGTCGGCGCGCTGTCACTGTCGCTGAAGGACTGTCCCGGCGCGAACCTTCTCAGCTGGTCAGACGCCAAGGACGCCGCCAAGTACCGCATCTACCGCAGCACCTCGGGCGAGGTGGGCGCGGCCTACCCGCCGGATGGGGCAACCCTGGTCGGCAAGACACCGGGCCTGGACGGCTTCGACATCGTCGCCGGCGGCTCGACGGCCTGGTATCGCGTCTTCGCCGTCGACGCCGCGGACCACGTCCTCGCGATGAGCCCGTCGAAGTCGACGACCGGCGCCGACGCCCTCGCGCTCGGCGGCTTCAGCGCCGTCGGCGGCCCGGGCTCGATCGACGCCTCCTGGACGCCCGCCGCCGTGCCGGCCGCCTGCTTCAGCTACGGCAAGTTCGTGGCGTCCGAGACGAACCCGGATCCGAGCTACGTCAAGGGCGACCCGTACCTGGCCGTGCTCGAGAGCCCGGATGTCGCGGAGGTCCACATCACCGGCCTCGATCCGGCCAGCCTGTGCGTCCGCTACGAGTACATCCGCGCCACGAGCATGGGCAGCTTCGTCGTCGGCCGGACCGCCGTGATCTCGCTGACGGTGGACTAGCCGGCCAGGCTGGACCCCGGGCGGAAGATTCAGGGGCGGCCGCTCCGTCCGAGCGCGGCCGGCAGCTGGCTGGTCCGGATGGAACGATTCCGGCGGACCGCGACTCAGAAGGAGTTGAAGCCGGTCATCCGACCGCCGAGAGACGAGCGTCCCAATGAATCCTGAACTCGTCAACAGGGCCAGGAACGGAGATCGAGCGGCGTTCGCCGAGCTCGCGAGAGCGTCGTTCGACCAGCTGTTTCGCACGGCGCGCCTCATCCTGCGGGATGACGATCGCGCGGCCGACGCGGTCCAGGATGCGCTGCTCTCGGCGTGGCTCCATGTCCGGGCGATCCGCGAACCCGAACGGTTCGAGGCGTGGCTGCAGCGGCTCCTCGTGCGCGGCTGCTACCGCGAGGCGCGGCGGTTCACGAGGCGCCGGGTCCGCGAGATTCCGATCGCCCCGGCCCACGTCCTCTCTGCCACCGACGTCCAGTTCGACGTGGCGCTGCGCGACCAGCTGGCGCGAGGCTTCGAGCGTCTCACGGTCGAGCATCGCGCGGTCCTGGTCCTGCACCACTACCTCGGACTGCCGGACGCCGACGCCGCGGCGGCCATCGGCGTCGCGATCGGCACCTACAAGTCGCGCCTGAACCGTGCGAGCACGGCGCTGCGCGCCGAGCTCGAGGCCGACGCTCGCATCCCGGCTCGAACGCAGGAGTCACTGACATGACTGGCGGTCGCAATCTCGATCTCGAGCTCGCCGCGTGGCTGGATGACGTCGCCGGCGCCCAGGTCCCGTCGGACGAGCGTGATCGCGTCGTCTCGAACGTGCTCGAGGGATCTCCGCGCCCGGCGCGTCTCGCCGGGGTGGGCAGTCACTGGCCCGAGGACCCGGTGGCGACCAGCGGATCGCTCCTTGCGTGGCGGCCCATCACGTCCAGAATCGCCGCGGTCGGCGTCGCGGCGGGGATGGT
>QKHE01000082.1 GCA_003250155.1 Chloroflexota bacterium
CTCGAGCCCGTGCTCCGGGATTCGATGGGCGTGATCCTGTACCAGGAGCAGGTCATGCGGATCGCGATCGAGGTCGCCGGGTTCAGCGCGGCCGAGAGCGACGGCTTCCGGCGGGCGATGGGCACGTGGCGCTCGACGCGGGAGATGGAGAAGCTCCACCAGCGCTTCCACGACGGTTGCCTGCGCCAGCCGGGCATGACCGAGGAGATCGCGGAGGAGCTGTTCCGGCAGGTCTCGGCGTTCGCGTCCTTCGGGTTCGCCAAGAGCCACGCCGCGGCGTTCGCACGGACGGCCTACGAATCGGCCTTCCTGAAGCTGTTCTACCCGGCCCAGTTCCTCGTCGGCCTCGTCAACGCCCAGCCGATGGGCTTCTATCCCGTGGAGGTGCTCGTCAACGACGCCAAGCGGCACGGCGTGGCCGTCCTGCCGGTGGACCTGAACGCGAGCACCTACCGGACCACCACGGAGTGGGTCGGCCGGCCGGGCTGGGCGCTCGCGGGAGCGGCGGGTGACGACGGCTCGTTCGACGACGAGACGGCCCATCCGGGCGAGCCGTTGCCCGAGGGCGCGGGGGTCGAGGCGCGGCCGCGGCCGGTGCGGTCCGGCGCGTGCGTGATGCCGAGCGCCGCGGCTCGGGAGCGCTGGTCGGCCGAGAGCGCGGTCGGCTGGGGTGTGCGACTGGGGCTGCGGCTCGTGAAGGGCATCGGCGAGCAGCACGAGGCGCTCCTCGATCGGGAGCGGGAGCGCGGCCCGTATCGCTCCCTCGCCGAGGTGGTGGAGCGCACGGGACTGCCCGAGGAGACGATCGAGCGGCTGATCCGGGTCGGCGCCCTGGATTCGCTCGGCCGGCCGCGGCGCGAGCTCCTGTGGCAGCTGCGCGAGGTGGCCGGCGTGGTCAAGGGACGCGGCCTCGGATCTGCGAGGGGCCCGCGACGCGTCGCGAGCGGAGCGAGCGTTCGGCCGCTGGACCTCCGCCTCCCGGCAACCGACGCGCCGGAGCTGCCGCCGATCAGCGAGCCCGAGCGGCTCGGCGATGCCTACGCGGTCGTTGGGCTGGATGCCCGGCGACAGGCAGTCGAGCTGTTCCGCGGCGCGCTCGGCCGGCTCGGCGCGGTCCCCAACGCCGCCCTCGCCGATCGTCGCCCCGGTCCGGTTCGAATCGGCGGCCTGGTCGTGACCCGCCAGCACCCGATGACCGCCCGTGGCACCGTCTTCCTGGCGCTCGAGGACGAGACCGGGATGGTCAACGTCACGCTCTGGCCGGACACCTGGGCGCGCCTCCGGAGCGTTGTCCGCCGACACGCCCTGCTGCTGATCGATGGCGATCTCCAGCGCGACTCGTCGGTCGTCAACGTCGTGGCTCGGGAGGTCGTGCCGCTCACGACGGCCGCCGATGCGGTCGGCGGTCCCGAGGCGCCGTCAGGCGTTCGACAGCTGGGCCACGCCGGGATGCGGCGACTGGGCTAGGCCCGCTCCTCCTAGCGGCGGGCGCTGCGGCGCTGCGACCCCGAGCGACTCGAACTGCGGGTCTGAGGCCGGCGGCTGGTCAGCGCCAGGAAGCGCCGGTACCACGCCGCCGAGGCGGCGAACAGCATGCCTCCGAATGGACCGCTGATGAACCCCAGGAACAGCAAGTTCGACATCTGCTCGGGTGGGACGGTCGCGCCGAGCTGGTCGCCGAACGTCGTCAGCAGCGTCGTGAAGATGACGCCCTGGAGCAGCCCGACACCGAAGCCGAGCAGATAGCTCGCACGGGGCGCGAAGAAACCCGCGACGAGCTGTGGCGCGATCGCCGAGCCCGGCCACACGAGGAGCTCGAACGCGAACGCCGAGCCGTCGTAGCCGGGGAACGCGAGCAGCAGTCCGGCTCCGGCCAGGACCAGCAGCGTCGCGGCGACGAACGCCATCGAGGTCAACAGCTTCGGGATCAGCACCAGATCCTCACGGATCTTGGCCGGCCGGTACGCCTCGCGGATGGCCGCCCCAAACCCCACCCTCGCGTTCGGGTCGCGCTTCTCGGATGACCGTGCGGGCTGGCGGTCCGATTCGCCCGAACGACCGGCTGGCTGGCCGCCCGAGCCTTCGAGGTCCTCGTCCAGCGCCTCGAGC
>QKHE01000096.1 GCA_003250155.1 Chloroflexota bacterium
GATCCCCACCGGATCCACCTCCTGCTCGCCGGCGAAGCCTAGCAGCGGCCGGGCCTGGCGAGCCCGGCTGCGCACACCGGCCGGCCGCGGCGCACGGGTCGGCCGCGGGGTTCCCGTCGGCCGCGGCGCTCCGCTCGGCTCAGGCGACGGCCGGCCCCGGCGCCCCGGGCCGGCGGGCCAGCAGCCACGCCGCGCCGACGAGCGCGATCGCGCCGGACACGACGAACGTCGCCGGGTAGCCTGCCGCGCCCGCCAGGACCCCGAGGATCGCGGGTGAGATCCCGAACGCGGCATCGACGAACAGGCCCGCCGTCCCGACGACCGCCCCGCGCTCGCCGGGCGCCACGCCGATCACGGCCATCGCCATGATCGCCGGGAACGTGAAGGCGACGCCAGACGCGAAGATGATGGTTCCGACCAGGAGGCCGCCGCCGACCGGCACGAACCCGCCGATGGCAACCGCCGAGACGAGCAGCCCGGCGGCCGAGACGATCAGCGCCGTTCCGGACAGCCTGGCCGCGCCGATCTGGTCGGGCAGCCGGGCGCCGACGATCCGGAGCCCGACGACGACGATCGCGAACGCCGCGAGGTACGGCCCCGAAGAGCCGAGCCCGAGGTCGTCCGCGAGCAGCGGGATGAAGGCGAAGAACGGACCCATGCCCCACACGCCGCACAGCACGAGCAGCCCGGGCTCGATGCCGCGGCGATGGATCAGCGACTGGCGCGGCGCCGGCACGTCGGGGCCACGACCCGCGCCCGTTCGGCTCTCGGGCGGGAGCGTCTCCGGCGCGATCCAGCTGAGCCCGACCGACAGCGCGGCGATCGCGGCCGCGACGAGCCAGACCGCGCCGAAATCCCAGCCGCCGAGGACGGTCTCGCCGATCAGCGGCCCGATGGCGATTCCGAGATACAGCGACAGCGAGACGAGGCTGATCGCCTCGCCGCGGCGATGCGCCGGCGCCAGGTCCGTGGCCGCCGCGAGCCCGCCGACGAAGAACAGCGCCTCGCCGACGCCGAGCAGGAGGCGCATGACGATGAGCAGCGGCACCGAGACCGCGACGAGGTGCCCGGCCGCCGCCGCGACCGTGATGAGCGCGCCGAGGATGAGCGCCGCCCGCCGGCCCCGCCGATCCGCGAACCGACCGGCGAACGGCCGCATCAGCAGCGACGACACGGCGAACGCACCGATCACGATGCCCACGTCGACCTGGTCGCCGCCGAGCGGACCGACCGTGTAGCGCGGCGTCGCGGGCAGGAAGATGCCGCCGGCGATGAAGAACGCCAGGACCGCTGCCGAGAGTGCCGCAAACGCGGGCGTGAACAGCCGCGCCTCGCGCGGCGCGGCGACGGTCACCCGTCCGTCGTGCGGAGGCTGGCCAGCAGCCGATCGGCGGCCGCGAACGGGTCGAGGGCGTGCTCGGCGACGGCGTCCAGCACGGCCGCGGTCGCTATCCGGCGCGTCCCGCCCTCCAGCTCGGCACGCAGGCGATCGCCGAGGATCGACCAGACCTGCGCCGCCGCGCGCGCTCGTCGCGCGGGGTCATCGGCCCCGCTCGGCCGCCCCTCACGGTGCCGCTCGAGCGCCGCCACGAGCTCCGGCACGCCATCGCCGGTCGTGGCCGTCGTCACGAGCACCTCTGGCTCCTTGGGCCGCGGGCGATCGTCCTTGGCTTCCTCGCGCACCCGCCCCGCCCGAACCGAGCCGACGAGCATCGCGCGCAGCTGCGACGCGGTTCGCCCCGCGCCCGGCCGGTCGCCCTTGTTGACGACGACGATGTCGGCCACTTCGAGGAGCCCGGCCTTGCTCGCCTGGATCTCGTCGCCCATCTCGGGCGCCTCGAGGACGACCGTCGTGTCGGCCGCCGCCGCCACCTCGACCTCGGACTGGCCCGTTCCGACCGTCTCGAGGAGGATCAGGTCGAAGCCGCAGGCGTCCAGCACGGCCGCCGCGGCTGTCGACGTCGGCGCCAGGCCGCCCGCGTGGCCGCGCGCCGCCATCGACCGGATGAACACGTCCGCGTCGCCGGCATACGACTGCATTCGAACCCGGTCGCCGAGCAGGGCGCCGCCGGTGATCGGACTCGATGGGTCGACCGCGACGACGGCCACCGCTCGACCGCCCTCCCGGACCGTGGCGATGATCGCCGACACGAGCGTCGACTTGCCCGAGCCGGGCGGCCCGGTGATCCCGACCAGGTGGGCCGTGCCGGCCTTCGGGTAGAGGCGCCGCAGCGCGGCCTCGGCGGTCGGGGTGCGGTTCTCGACCGCGGTCAGGATCCGCGCCAGGGCGCGGCGATCACCGCCGAGTGCGGCCTCAACGAGCGCGTCGGGATCGGACGGGAGCACCCGGCGTCCCGCGGCCACCTCAGCCGCGCGGTCGGGCGTTCGAGCGGAGGAACTCGGCCACCTCGCCGATCGTCGTCCCCGGCCCGAACGTGGCCGCGACCCCGGCCTCCTTCAGCGCCGCGACGTCGTCGTCCGGGATGATCCCGCCGACGACCACGAGCACGTCGTCCATGCCCTGCTCCCGAAGCAGCCGGCAGACCTTCGGGACGAGCGTCATGTGGGCCCCCGAGAGGATCGACAGCCCGACCACGTCGACGTCCTCCTGGAGGGCCGCCGTCACGACCATGTCCGGCGTCTGGCGCAGGCCCGTGTAGACGACCTCGAAGCCCTCGTCGCGTAATCCACGGGCGAGCACCTTCGCGCCGCGGTCGTGGCCATCGAGGCCCGGCTTCGCGATCAGCACCTTCAGCGGGCGCGCGGGAGCCGCGCGGACGTCGGTCATGGCCGGATTGTACGAGCGGCTCAGTGTTGCGGAGCCGCGTCAGATCACGACGAGGGCATCGCCCCCGGGGTCGTTACCCTCGGCAAGCGCCGCAAGGCACGCACGCGTGGTGACGGGGAACCGCCGGCGGAGCTCGCTGACGCCATTCATCGCCGCTCGGTTGTGGCGGGTGTCGGCGACGAGGAGGATCACCCGCCTGATGCCCAGGTCGCGCTGCTTCGCGGCGATGGCTCGCTCGAGGGCCTGGATGTCACCGAGATGGGTCTCAGCCTCGACGAGTGCCTCGAAGCTCCGGCTGCTGACCACCGCGTCGCCGCTGCGGCGATCGCCGGCGATCGGGATCGGGACCTCGGTCCGCCATCGCAAGGCCGGGTTGAGCCGCGATCGAAGCCGCTCCAGCAGCACGAGATGGCCCTTGTCGCGAACGGGCTCGCCCGCTGGATGAAGCGACACGGCAAGCTCGAGTCCGAGTGAAGAGGCGACTCCGGCCATGAGCCCAACCGTCAGGGCGTTCGGCTCGCCTCGAAGCGCCCGCCCGAGCCGCTCACGGTCGACACCGAGGCGGCGTGCAAGGTCCCGGACGCTGATTCCGGCGCTGATGCGTGCGGTCTCGAGCTCGGTCGCGACCCGGGTTCCGAGCAGCCGCCCACGACGCGCGCCTCGATCCGCGGGCGTGTCATGAGCCGCCATTGCTGAACGGTACCGACGACCGCTAGGCGCTCACTCACCCGCCACGTCCAGCTGGCGGTTGTCGCGGCCGAACGCAGGCGGAGCGGAGTCCTCGCTGGCTCAGCCGTGGCGGAGTGGACCCGCCAAACGACGAAGCTCGCTCGCTGAATCGGGCCGATTCCGGGCTTCCGGCGTCAACTGGCCGGCTTCCTCCGCCGATCTACCGCTGAGGGAGGGGGTCGGCGTCGGTCCTTCGTGGTTTGGCCGGCAGATGGCGCCACGGCGGGTCGTTTGGCCGGCAGATGGCGCCACGGCGGGTCGGCGGCCCGGCGATCAGTCCAGGTCCGGCAGATGCTCGATGTAATGCCCGTAGGTGTTGCCGGCGACGAGCGCGGCGGCCCAGGCGTCGTGCGCGCCGAGCTGCGCGTCCGTGAGCGCGGCGACCGCTCGCCGCAGCCGCCGATAGGAGTCCTCCATGGCCTGCAGGACCTCGCCCGTCGTTCGGCCCTCGGCGGCGCGCGCGGCACGTGCATTGATGGCGTCGTCGTCCTCGTCGAGGCCGGCGGGCTCGCCGGAGTCGGCGAACCGATTCAGCCGATCGAATGTCAGCTCGTGCCACGTCGAGATGTGGCCGAGCATCTGCTTCCGCGTCCAGGCGCCTTCGCCGAGTCGCTCCCGGAGCCGCTCGATCGGGATGGCCTGAACGCGCTCGTGGAATGCCGCGAACCCATCATCCATCCGCGCCAGCGTCTCGCTGACGTGCGGCTGGTCGGCCGTCGGGAGCACGAGCCTCAGCTCCCCGGCGCCGGCCGGGCGAGGTGGCTGTAGAACTCGGCGCGGGTTCGATCGCGGGTTCGGAACAGGCCGAGCACCGCGGCCGTGGTCATGATCGTCCCGGGCTTGCGGATGCCGCGCATGACCGCGCAGAGGTGATTGGCTTCGATGACGACGCCGACGCCCTGGGGGGCGAGGCGATCGTTGAGGAAGTCCGCGATCTGCTGCGTCATCCGCTCCTGGATCTGCAGGCGCCGCGCGAACATCTCGACGATCCGGGGGATCTTCGACAGCCCGATGACCCGGCCGCGCGGGATGTAGGCCACGGCGGCCGTCCCGAAGAACGGCAGCAGGTGGTGCTCGCAGAGCGAGTAGAACGGCACGTCCTTGACGACGACCATCTCGGAGTACGGAACCTCGAAGATCGCGCCGTTGACCAGCCGGTCGGGATCGACGTGGTAGCCCGCGGTCAGCTCCGCGTACATGCGATGCACGCGGTCCGGCGTCCCGCGCAGGCCGTCGCGGTCGGGATCCTCGCCGATCTCGAGCAGGATCTGGCGCACGGCATCCTCGACCGGACCGTGGGGCTCGCCCAGCGATTGGCCCCCGGCGATGCCGCGGGAGCGGTCGCGTGAGCCGTCCTTCGATGCGGACGACCCAGCCGACGAGGCGCCGACGTCGTCGAACCCGTCGGGCACGGCCTGGCCTTCGCCGATCTCGGTCTCGATCTCGGCCACGAGCTTTCGAACGTGGTCCGGCAGCTGGCTCATCGTCTGGCGATGGTATCCCCGGAGGCCCAGGAACCGGGCTCGAACGGCCGGCCCTCCGCGCCGCGCAGCCAGGCTCGAGCGTTCTCGCCGAGCGACGGGCGGTGGTAGCCGCCCTCCTGGAGGATGACGAGCCGGCGGCCGAGCGCGGCCACCCGGCGTCCGATCTCGTGGTAGGCCGGCGTCGTGACCGCCAGGCCGCCGATCGGGTCGAGCTCGAAGGTGTCGAAGCCGAGCGAGACGATGACGATCGAACCGGGGCGCGCGGCGATCGCCTCGAGCGCGCGGTCGATGGCGGCGAGGTACGCGTCGTCGGCGGTGCCCTCGGCCAGCGGCAGGTTGAGGTTCTCGCCCTCGCCGGCGCCCTCGCCGATCTCGTCGGCGTGGCCGAGGAAGAACGGATAGCGCTGCCGCGGATCAACGTGCAGCGAGGCGTAGAAGACGTCGCCGCGGCGCCAGTAGATCTGCTGCGTGCCGTTGCCATGGTGGACGTCGACGTCGAGGATCGCGACCCGCTCGCCGGTCGCCGCGAGGATGGCCTGGGCGGCGACCGCCGCGTTGTTGAAGAAGCAGTAGCCGCCGGCCATCGCCCGGGCCGCGTGATGCCCCGGCGGGCGGCACAGGCCGTACGCGGCCGCTTCGCCGCCGAGCACCAGGTCGGCGGTCGTGAGGGCAACGTCGACGGCGCCGCGGGCGGCGTCGTACGTGCCCGGCGTGATCGGGTTGCCGCTGTCGAGGCCCCACCAGCCGGCCCGCCCACCGGCGCTGATTGGCTCGGGGCGAACGGCGGCGAGGCCGCCGCTCATGCCCTCGAACATCGCGCGCACGGGGTAGGTGTCCGCGACGAGGAACTCGCGGCCCAACCGTTGCGCCTCGGTCGCCGGCCAGGCCTCCTCGAGGAAGCGCAGCAGGCCGGCGTCGTGGACGGCGAGGATCGGGGCCTCGCCGTGGTCCGTCGGCTGGACGATCTCGAACCCGCCGTCCGCCGCGAGCGCGGCGGCGATGATCTCGGCCCGCTCCGGCACCTCGTTGGCCGGCTCGGGCAGCCCGAGGTACGTCTCGACGGATGGCGCGTGGCCGCGATGCCGGTCCGTGTGGACGACCTTCACGGTCGAGATGCTAGACGGGCGCCCGCCCGCTCGCCGGACCCATCTACGATCAGGTGGCGATGGCGAAGCGGCAACGGGGTTCGAGACGCGCCGAGGCCCGCGCGGCGGCCGACCTGGCGGCATTCGAACGCCTCGTCGACCGCGCCCTGGCCACGATTCCCGAGCCGTTCCGGGCCGCCCTCGACGAGGTCGCGGTGATCGTCGAGGACGAGCCGTCGCTGGACCAGCTGCACGACAACGGCCTGGCCGACGACGAGACGCTGTACGGGCTCTACGAGGGCGTGCCGCGAACCGAGTACGCCGCCGACTGGGCGATCAGCCCGAACCGGATCACCCTCTTCCGGTGGCCGCTCGAGGACGACTTCCCGAACGCAGCGGAGCTGGAGGCCGAGGTCCGCGCGACGGTCATCCACGAGCTGGCGCACCACCTCGGCATCGACGACGAGCGGCTCGACGAGCTCGGCGCGAGCTGACGGCGCTCGGCGCGAGCTGATCAGGCGGCCGCCGGCAGCGAGAGGATGCCGAGGACCGCCACGCCGGCCAGCGCGAGCATCGTCGCGAGCATGGGGCGGGTGACCCAGCGGAAGGCGGGCGGTCGCGGGGCGTCGGCGCGGGCTCGCTCCAGGCCGCCGGAGTAGAACGTCAGGCCGAGGAACGCCGCGACCTGCGGCGCCGCGACGAGGGCGGCGATCGTGAACAGCAGGCTGCCGAAGGCCGTGACCGCCGCGAGCGACACGACGAGCGGCATGATCACGGCCGCGCCGCCGGCGGTCGCGTCGAGGCCGAGGAACTCGCCGACCCGGGCGACGAGGTCGAGACCGGCGCCGAGCGCGAAGGTCTCGATCGCGGACGTGGCGAGCGTGAACAGCACGACGACGACCGCAACCCAGGGCCGGGCACGGACGAGCCGGGTCGAGCGCCGGAGGGCTTCGATGGCGCCGACGTCGCCGAGGACGATCCCCGTCGCCAGGTAGGCGAACGGCACCGTGGCCAGCGTCGCGACCACCGCGATGAGGAAGTCGAGCGCCGGGTTCGAGCCGTTCAGGCCGCCGAAGAGGACCCCGAGGAAGAACTGGATCACGGCCGAGTACAGCCCGACCAGCAGGCTCGCGCCGAGCATCCGCCAGAAGACCTGGCGAGCCCGCGAGACGGCCTCCGGCAGGCGCAGCGGCCGGTCGGTCGCGTGGCCGGCCAGGAGCCCGACGCCGATCGCCTGGGCGTCGATCGAGATCGCGAACAGCAGGAGCACCCCGATCCCGGCCAGGCCCTCGAGGAACAGCAGCGGTCCGACCAGCTCGGGGTGCTGATAGAAGTACAGGCCGTCGCCGGTCGCGAGGTCGTTCACCACGGCCGCCACGTCCATGTCGAAGCGGTCGATCGCGGCGATGACGTAGACGACGGCCGGCCCGAAGGCGCCGAGCGCGAGCAGGCCGATGTAGATCGAGGCTCGCCGGATGTCGGCCGCCGATGCGATCGCGAGCTGGATCCCGGCACCGACGACCCGGCGCGCGCCGGGCAGCTCGAACGTCTGTGGCGCGCGGGGCGCCTGCTCCTCCCCCGTCGGCGGATCGGTCACGGGATCGGCAGCGCCGGGGCGTTCGCCAGCAGCTCGCCGAGCCGGGTCATGTCGACGTTGCCGCCGGACAAGACGACGCACACGTGCTCGCCGTCGGCGATCGGGATCCGGCCGGTCAGCACCGCGCCGAGCGCCGCCGATCCGGCCGGTTCGAGGACCTGCTTGGTCCGCTCGAGGGCGAAGCGAAGCCCGGCGAGGATCCACTCGTCGGGGATCAGCACGACCGACTCGACGAAGCGCTGCGCGAGCGCGATGTTCCACTCCCCCGCAAAGGGGCCGTTCAGTCCGTCGGCGACGCTGCGCGGCGACAGCCGCACCGGCCGCCCGGCCTCCAGACCGCGGCGCAGCGCGTCGGAGCCGTCCGGCTCGACCGCATACACGCGCGCACCGGGCCGGCGCTGCCCGATCGCCGCGGCGATCCCGCCGATCAGGCCCCCGCCGCCGACCCCGACGACGACCACGTCGACGTCGGGCAGGTCCTCGAGGATCTCGAGCCCGACGGTCGCGGTTCCGGCGATCCAGTCCGGGTCGTCGTACGGGTGGCAGAACGTCAGGCCGCGCGCCGCCCGGATCCGCTCCATGGCGTCGAGCGTCTCGCCGACGTCGGCGCCTTCGAGCACGACCTCGGCACCGTAGCCGCGACAGGCTGCCACCTTCGATGGATTGGCGTCCGCCGGCATGACCACGGTGACCGCGATACCGCTCACCTGTCCCGCGTAGGCGTAGCCCTGGGCCGCATTGCCCGCCGAGATCGTGATGATTCCGGCCGCGCGCTCGTCGGCGGTCAGGGCGGAAACCTTGGCGACCGCGCCGCGCGGCTTGAACGAGCCGGTCTTCTGGAGATGCTCCGCCTTGAGGTAGACGCGGCCTCCCGCCGGACGATGCCCGGTCGCCGCCTCGACGACGCGCGCGGCAGTCGCCGAGGACAGCATCGGCGTGCGATGCACGTATGGCGCGATCGTCGCCGCCGCCTCGACCATTCGCCCGAGCGGGACGACGCGCTCCTCGAGGGCCATGGCGGCAGCATAGCCAGCCGCCGACGAGCACCCGTCGCCAACGCGCGGCCGCAGCGTTTTCATTTGCGGAATTGCGCAAGTTATGAGATGCTGCCCCCATGTCGATCGAGATTGCGGCCCCAACGGGGACGCTCGCGGCGAGCCGCGAGCCGTCGCCGAACGAGGCCGACTATCAGCGAACGGCCGTCGTCGGGCGCGCGCTTGCCGACCCGAAACGGCTGTGCGTGCTCGAATCGCTCGCCGGCGGCGAGCTGTCGGTCAGCGAGCTGGCCGGGCGCGTCGCCTGTCAGGTCCCCAACATGAGCCAGCACCTCGCGGTGCTGCGCAGCGCCGGCCTCGTGATCACCCGTCGCGAGGGCAGCACGGTGTTCTACCGCCTCGCCGACCCGCGGGTCCTCGAGGCCTACCAGCTCCTCCAGTCGATCGCCCGCTAGGGCGCAACGCCGCCCGATGGGCGCAGAAAGGAATCACAAGCCATGGCGATCAAGACCGCCGGCGACGCCGATTTCGAGCAGGTCGTCCTTCAGAGTGACAAGCCGGCCCTGGTCGACTTCTGGGCCGCCTGGTGCGGGCCCTGCAAGCTCGTCGCCCCCGAGATGGAGAAGCTCGCCGAGAAGTACGAGGGCTCGATCGACGTCGTGAAGGTCGACGTCGACGCGAACCCCGGCCTGTCGCGGGCGTTCAACATCATGAGCATCCCGACGATCGCGTTCTTCGCCCCCGGCAAGCAGCCGATGGGCGTCGTCGGGTTCCGACCCGCCGAGCAGCTCGAGACCCAGTTCGGCCTGGCCCAGTACGTCAAGCCGGCCGAGTCGGCCGAGGCGAGCGAGGGCACGACCACCGCGGCCTGAGCTCGGCTAGGGGATCGCGGCGAACTCGTCCACGAAGCGGCCGGTCATCCTGACCGCGGCCGCGAGGTAGTCGAGCCGGATGCCCTCGTCGGGCGCGTGGGCGCGGCCTTCGTCGTCCGTGCCGCCGAGCGACGTCGTCGGAAGGTCGTGGGCGGCGCAGATCACCGACATCGGCGCCGTGCCGGGGCCCGACAGTTGCTGCACGACGGGCTGTCCGAGGACCGCCTCGGAGACGCGGATCGCGGCCTGGACCAGCGGATGCCCGGGCGGCGTCCACCACGCCGGGTACTGGTAGTCGAAGACCGAGACGGCCACGTCCCCGAACCCGTGGGCGTCGAGGTGCGCCCGGACCGCACGCTCCATGGCCTCCGGCTGCTGGTCGGGCACGAGGCGAATGTCCAGCCGCGCGTGGGCCTCCGCCGGCGTGATCGTGTTGCCGCCCGGACCCGTGTAGCCCGACCACAGGCCCTGGACGTTGAGGGTCGGCTCGAACGTCAGCGCCCGCAGGGCCGCCCGTCCGCTCCGCCCGCCCAGGAACCGCTCGACGCCGTAGACCTCGAGGAGGCCGTCGGTGTCCGATTCGGGGACTGTCGCCAGCACGGCCAGCTGGGCATCGGTCGGCGCGGTCACCCCCTCGTCAAGACCGGCCACGGCCGGCAGGCCCTCGTCGTCCCACAGCGTCGCCAGCGCTTGGGCCATGCGCACCGCGGCATTGGGCACGAGCATGGCCATGCTCGAATGGGCGTCGTAGGCGAGCGTCCGGACCGATAGCTGGAGGCTGGCCATGCCCCGCACCCCGCTCGTGATCCGGGGCCGTCCGTCGACGTCGATGTCGCCGCCCTCGATCAGCGCGGCGTCTGCTTCCCGGATCCAGGGATTGGCGTCGAGATACAGCCCCAGGTTCGCTCCCCCGCCCTCCTCCTCGCCTTCGACGAGGAAGCGCAGCCGGCACGGCAGCGCGCCGACCGTCGCGACGTATGCCTCGACGGCCCAGATACGGGCCAGTAGCTCGCCCTTGTTGTCGTTCGCGCCGCGAGCGTAGAAGCGGCCGTCGCGCACCTGCGGCGCATAGGGCGGGCTCGTCCACAGCTCGAGCGGCTCGGCCGGCTGGACGTCGTAGTGCTGGACCGCCAGGAGCGTCCGGCCCTCGCCGATCTCCCCGATCACCAGCGACGCGGCACCCTCGCGCTCGAGGACCTCGACCCGCGCGCCGAGCCGCCGGAGCCGGTCGGCGATCCAGGCCGCCGCCTCGCCAAGCGCCTCGCGATTGGACGCCTCCGACGGGATCCGGCAGAACGCGGCAAGCTCCTCGAGCCAGGCCGGCAGCCGCTCCTCGACGTGGCGATCGAACGCGTCGTGGGCGATCGTCACGACCCGCCGTCGCCACGGCCGCGACTGTCCGCTGCCCGGCGAGCCGCGAAGCCGAACCACGCCTCCAGCCGGTCGACCGCGTGCGGATCGAGGATCCGCGGGTTGAAGCGAACCCAGTCCGGCCCGCGACCCGACGGCGCCGCGTCCGGGGTCCGGGCCGCGGCGGCGGCGACCCGGGGATCGAGGCGCAGCTCCACGCCGGCATCGCCGAGGATCGCGAACGAAACGCCGCCGCGGGACCACGACCTGCCGCCCTCGGCGTCCGTCCGCTCGATGGGCGGCGCGACCGGCGGCGCCTCGGCCGGCATCGCCGCCGCCACGTCGTCGAGGACCCGCTCGAGCTCGTCCCGCATCATTCGGCCGCTTCGAGGATCGCCTCGAGGTCGGCCGCGTGCTCCGAATAGTGGTCGATCGTCTCATCGATGAAGTAGCGCAGGTGGTCGGCGTGCTTGATCCAGCGAGATTCCGGGACCACCGTCAGGTAGCCGCGGAGCTCGCCCGGGGTCGTCCGGAACCGCCGCCGGACCTCGTCGAGCCCGAGCGCCCGCCACTCGTCCTGGATGTCCTGGTTGATCGCATCGCCGCGCTCGTCCCACTCCCGGTCGAGGCGCTCCTTCGTCGGGCTCGTCTCATTCACCGCCAGCTCGCGAGCTGTCTCGAGGGCGTACAGCTGCCAGGCCACCAGGTGGGCCATCAGGTCGCGGCCGGTCCAGCCGCGGGCATCGCCGACGGGCGCGTCCAGCTGCTCGTCGCTCAGCGCGTCGAGCGCCTCGTACGGCCGCCACGCCTCGCGCTCCTCCTCGAGGAACTCCAACGCGTTCAGGTACATCGACCGGATCGTAGCGCCCGGGGTCGCCGGACGCGGGACTATCGGGCATGGGCCGGCGCGAATTCGGCGTGGTAGGGTCCGGCGCCAGTGAACACCGAACCCGGGGGGGCGAGACAGCTCGTCCGCCCGATTCCGATCCTCGCCGGCAATGCCGTCCGGCTGTTCCTCACCAGCGCGACGCTGCTGTTCGTCGAGCTGCTCGTCATCCGCTGGATCCCGGCCAACGTCGTGTACGTCGGGTTCTTCAGCAACTTCCTGCTGATGGCGAGCTTCCTGGGCATCGGGCTCGGCATCCTGCTCGGACGGTCCCGGCCGCGGCTGCCGGTGTCGCCGTTCACGATCCTGCTCCTCGGCGTGGTCATCCTGGTCCTCCGCGCCCAGCTGAACGTCCAGCTCGACCAGGGCGACCAGATCTTCTTCGGCCTCGAGCTCAACACCAGCGCCGACACGAACTTCCTCGTCCTGCCGCTGCTGATGGCCCTCGTGGTCGCGCTCATGACCGTCCTCGCCCTGCCGCTGGGCGGGCTCCTGCGCAGCATGCCGCCACTGCGGGCGTACGGCGTCGACATCGCGGGCTCGCTGTCGGGCATCGCCGGCTTCGGCCTCCTGTCGGCTTTCGGGTTCGAGCCGATCACGTGGTTCTCGGTCGTCGCCGCGCTGCTCGTGCTCCTGGCCCTCGGTCGCGGGCTGACCGCCTGGTCGGCGGTCCCCGCCACGGCCATGGCCTTCGTGCTCGTGACGGTTGGCCAGCAGGCGCTCGGACCCGACCTGTGGTCGCCGTACTACCGGATCACGGCCCACGACGACGCGGGCCACGTCGTCTCGGCACGGCCCGGCAGCAGCGACCGGCCGACCAACCTGTTCGTGAGCGGCATCCCGCACCAGGCGATGCTGACCGCCGAGGTCGCGGCCGCGACGTCGCTGCACGGCCAGGTCTTCCGCTGGTTCCCCGACCGGCAGTTCGACGACGTCCTCATCATCGGCGCCGGCAGCGGCACCGACGCCACCCTCGCGCTGGCCCGCGGCAGCCAGCACATCGACGCGGTCGAGATCGATCCCGTCATCGCCCGCATCGGTCGCGACTTCCACCCCGAGCGCCCATACGACGATCCGCGGCTGACGGTCCACATCGACGACGGCCGGGCGTTCCTGCGGCGCAGCTCGGAGCGCTACGACCTCATCGTGTTCGCGCTGACCGACTCGTTGACGCTGGTCACGAGCACGGCCAATGTCCGGCTCGAGTCGTTCCTGTTCACCGAGGAGGCGTTCGCTTCGGCGCGCGACCATCTCGCCGACGACGGCGTGTTCGTGATGTACAACCTGTATCGCGAGCCGTGGCTGGTGGCGAAGCTCCGGGACATGGCCACCGAGGTGTTCGGCCACGAGCCGATCCTGCGCCTGAGCGGACGCGCCGCGGCGGTCATCGCGTCGGGGCCGGGGGTGACGAGGGCCGAGGCGGATGGGTCGCTCGCCGACCGGCAGGACCAGCTCGCCGCCATCGACGGGGCGGCGCCGACGTCCGCCACGGACGACTGGCCGTTCCTGTACCTGCGCAGCCCGGGCATCGCGTCCTACTACCTCGTCGCGCTCGGCTTCCTGATCGGGCTCGCGATCCTCGCCGTCGCCGCCGGGTCGCGCGTGACCTCGGTCCCGATCCGGCGTGGCTTCAGCCCGCACTTCTTCGTCCTCGGGATCGCGTTCCTGCTGCTCGAGACGCGGAGCCTCGTGACGTTCAGCCTGCTGTTCGGGACGACGTGGTCGGTCAACGCCCTGGCGTTCTTCGCGATCCTGTGCAGCGTCCTGCTGGCCGTCGGCCTCAGCGCCCGCTTCCCGATCCGGCGACCGGGTCCGCTGTACGTGGGCCTGTTCGGAACGCTCGCCCTCGCCTGGGCCCTGCCGCCCGAGCAGCTGCTCGTCGATCCACCGGCGCTGCGCTACGCCCTGGCGGCCGGCCTGGCGTTCGCGCCGATCATGTTCGCCAACCTCGTCTTCGCCCACTCCTTCCGGGACACGAAGGCCGCCGACATGGCCTTCGCCAGCAACCTCCTGGGCGCGATGATCGGCGGGGCGCTCGAATACCTCGCGCTGATCACCGGCTACCGGGCGCTCCTGGTCGTCGTCGGCGGCCTGTACGTCGCCGCCTACCTGCTGGCCAGTCGCTGGCGGGTCCTCGCCGATCGCGCCCTGGAGCTCCAGTCGACGGCTGCCGCCGCGGACGTTGCGGTGCCGGCCGCTGCGACCTCGGACCCGGCCTAGACCGCCGACCGGCTCGCGGTCGACGTCCCGCTCTGGGGCGTGATGGCGCCGAAGTCGTCGCGAACGTGATCCATTCAGACGGCGGCCGGCTCGCGATACTCGCCGAACACGCCGCGCAGGACCGCGCACTGCTCGCCGAGGGTCGCGTAGGCCTCGGCGCAGCGGATGAAGTGGGGCATCAGGTTCGTCGCCGACGAGCCGGGCGCCGAGGCCGCCTCGCGCAGGCCCCGCAGCGCGACCTCAACGGCGGACGAGTCCCGCTCCCGGCGCGTCCGCGCCAGGCGCTCGAGGTGCCGCTCCAGCGATCCCTCGGGCACGTCCAGCACGGGAATCGGCGTCTCCTCGCGCCGATCGACGTAGGCGTTGACACCGACGATCCGCCGCTCACCCTCGTCGAACGCGCGCTGGAAGCGATACGCCGCGTCGGCGATCTCGCGCTGCGGATAGCCCTCCACGACGGCCCTGACCATGCCGCCGCGCAGGTCGATCTCGTCGAGGTAGCGCCAGACCGCCTGTTCGACTTCGTTCGTCAGGCGCTCGACGAACCACGAGCCGCCAAGCGGGTCGACGGTCGCGGTCACGCCGGTCTCCTCGGCGATGACCTGCTGCTGACGAAGGGCCAGCAGCGCGGCCTCGGCGGTCGGCACGGCGAGCGCCTCGTCGTAGGCATCGGTGTGGAGGGACTGGGTCCCGCCGAGGACCGCCGCGAGGGCCTGGATCGCGACTCGCGTCAGGTTGTTGAGCGGCTGCTGCGGCGCCAGCGAGACCCCCGCGGTCTGGGTGTGGAAGCGCATCCATGTCGAGCGCTCGTTCTCGGCCCGGTAGCGCGTCGACATCAGCTTCCACCAGATCCGCCGTGCGGCGCGGAACTTCGCGATCTCCTCGAAGAAGTCGGAGTGCGAGTTGAAGAAGAACGACAGCCGCGGCGCGAACTCGTCGACCCGCAGTCCGCGCTCGAGAGCGGCCTCGACGTAGGCCATTCCGTCGGCGATCGTGAACGCCAGCTCCTGGACGGCCGTCGAGCCGGCCTCGCGAATGTGGTAGCCGCTGATCGAGATCGTGTTCCACTTGGGCAGCTCACGCGTCCCGAACTCGATCGTGTCGGTCACCAGGCGCATCGACGGCTCGGGCGGGAACAGGAACTCCTTCTGGGCCACGAACTCCTTGAGGATGTCGTTCTGGATCGTGCCCTCGAGGTGGGCCCGCGGCACGCCGGCCTTCTCGGCGGCGACGATGTACATCGCCCAGATCGGGGCGGCCGGTGAGTTGATCGTCATCGACGTCGAGACGCGGTCGAGCGGCAGGCCGGCCAGCAGAACCTCCATGTCGGCCAGGCTGCTGACGGCGACGCCGCAGGTCCCGAACTCGCCCTCGGCCTCCGGGTCGTCGGTGTCGTAGCCGTACAGCGTCGGCATGTCGTACGCGATCGAGAGCCCCGTCTGGCCGGCCGCGAGCAGGTCGCGGAACCGCTCGTTGGTGTCCTCGGCCGCGCCGAAGCCGGCGAACATCCGCATCGTCCAGAGGCGCGAGCGGTAGCCCGACGGGTGGATCCCCCGGGTGTACGGCGGCTCGCCCGGCAGCCCGACGTCGCGCCCGGGATCGAAGTCGTCCCAGCGGCCGCCCGGCAACGGATCGCCGTGGTGATCGACCGCCGTCGGACCGCCCGGTCCGGCGGGCGCTCCGTCGTCGCCGAGGTCCCACGACCATGGCCCGTAGACGGGCTCCAGCTCGATCTCGCCGAGGGTCCGGAAGGCCGGTAGTCGCTCCGGTGATCGGGCGGTCGCAGGATCGAGGCGCTCGACCCGCCAGCGCCGGCGGCGGTCAGGCCAGCGCGAGGGCTCCGTCATGCCGGCGACGGTAGCACGGGGCCCGCCCCGACTCGGCCGGCCTCCGCCACGGCGTCAACCCGGCGCCGTGCGCAGCGGCGGGAACGTCGCCGGCAGGTCGGGCACGATCGCCTGGAAGAGCGGCTCGGCCGCCAGCCCGCGGAGATGGTGCACCCCGAGGTCCCGCAGCGTGAGCCCGACCGGCAGTGGCCCGCCGAGCGCGCGGGCAGCGGCTTCCGAGAGGAGCAACTGCCCACCGTGGCCGGCGGCCATGACTCGCGCCGCGGCGTGCACGGCGAGGCCGACATAGCCGTGCTCGGTCAGCGTCGGCCGGCCGACGTGGATCCCGATCCGCATCCTGACCGACACGCCCTGTGGCCACTGGCCGTCCCGCAGGTGGCGGTGCATGGCCAGTCCCGCCAGGACGGCGTCGGGCGTGTGCCGGAAGACGGCGAAGAACTCGTCGCCATGGGCATCCACCTCGTGACCGCCGAGGCGGCGGGCCGCAGTGCGCAGGATCTGCCGGACGTCGCCGAGCATCGTCGGATACTCGTCGTCCAAGGCCCTGAGGAGGGCCGTGGATCCCTCGATGTCGGCCAGCAGGAGCGTCACCACCCCCGTGGGCAGGGGCCCGCGCCCACCCCTGCGGAGCTGTCCGGCGATGAACCCAACCGGGACGATTCCGTGGCGCTTGGCGGCCCTGAGAAGCCTGGTTCGAGCCTGATCTCGAGCCGCCTCGTCCTCGAAGGTGACCTGGTTGAAGCGGGCCAGCGCATTGCGGACGTGCGCGGCATCGTGGATCGGCAGCCGCCGCCGGCCCTTCGAGTCAATCGACGCGAAGGCCCGGTCCGGCAGCTTGGTGCGCTCCCGAGCACGAAGCGACGGCATTCCCGGACGGCTCCCACCTCGATGGCCCTGCGATCCTCAACCCCGACCGCGCCGAGGCCAGAAAGGCCGGCGACCGCGCCGGCGCTCGGTCATCCAGACGACGGTAGCACGACCTGTGCGGCGGTCCGGACCGCCAACTCGACGCGTCGTTCGTGCTCGGCGAGCGATGCCCCGGGCTCGACTCGCGTCGCCACGAGCACGACCTGGACGAGGTCCCCCAGCGGGCGGACGATGACCACCTGCTGGGACAGATCGTTCAGCGTGTCGAGGCGCCAGACGGTTCCGGCGTCGCCCAGCGTCGGCCGGCTGGTCTCGATGTTGGAGGTCTTGCTGGAGGACTGCGCGCCGGCCTCGTAGAAGGCCTCGACCCAGGCGGCCGGGAGCGGGACCCACGTGCCGTCGTCGGCCGGAACGGCGAGCACGGCGATCGACGTCCCGGCGCCGTTGCCCTCGTCCCACACGGCGCCGGCGTAGCGCAGCTCCTGGACGCCGTGGCCGGCCAGCGTCCCGAGCGCCCGCTCGCTGCAGCTGCGGCCCGAATCGAGGGACGTGGGGGACGTCCCGCCCAGGTCGCGTGGGACGAGTGCCTCGAGGTCCGGATAGGCCCCGGCCACGCGTCCGTCGACGACGCAGGCGCCGGTCGGGTCGAACGTGGCCGTCGCGGCGCAGGCGGCCGCGAGGATCGGGACGAGCACGAGCAGCAGCGGCCATGGCGCGGCGTGGACGCCGCGCCGGCGCATTCGGGGGGTCACGGCGGGAGCCTAGCGCGCCGTCTCCGGGTGCGCCGGAGCACCTGGTACGGACGTCCCGCCAACGTTGCCGCGAGGCGGCGACCATCGACTCGGCGCCGGCGGGACGAGACGGTCATTGCCTCGCCGATTCGCCCCGGCGTACCGTGCGATCACGCCGAGACGCGGCGAACCGGGGGCACTCGGGGCGTCGGTCACGGGCCATCGTCCGGACGCCGGGGGTTGAGGAAGGACCGCACAACTCTCGGGGATCCCGGACGGGGGCCACGAACCGAGCAACCATGATCTTTTCGGCCCCGAGCCGGCCTGCGTCCGGCGGGAATCATCGCGAATCGCGGCCATCGATCGCCTCCCGCTCGGCGCGGGAGGCGATCGACCTGTTTTCGGGCCCCTGCCGACCGACCCCGCGAGATCAGCGGGGCGGCGGACGCGGACGCCGCGGGACGTCCCGGGCATCGAGGTCATCCTGGATCACTCGCGCCGCGGCGACGAGATCCGGATCCCGCGAGATCGTGCGCGCCAGCCAGTCGATGTAGCTGGGCTCGAAGCCCGCGATCTCGCCGAGCGTGTGGCCGTGGAACCGGCCGAAGGCGATCTCCAGGCCCAGCGCCTCCTCGAGCGTCGGGGGCGGCGGCGGGCGGAAGCCGCGTTGCCGCTTTCGGGCCAGCGGACCGGTCGGCTGCGAGGCCCGAAGCGGATCGCGGCGCAGGCGATCGACTCGCAGCGGCGGCCGGCCCATCGGGTGCGCGGCGGGGCCGGTTGTCGCGTTCCGCACCCGGTAGGTCGCGGTCGTGTCGACGCGACCGGTCACGGGCCGCGTCGGTTTCTCGGGGGGCGGCCAGGGTGCGCGGCGCCCGCCGGGTCCGCCGCGTCCGGATCCGTTCGCACCGGCTCGAAGCTCCTCGTAGGCGCGATTGATCTCGGCCATGCGCCGCGTGGCCCGCTCGGCGGCCGCGACGTCCGCCACGGCGAGATCCGGATGGTGCTCCCGGGCCAGCTTGCGCCAGGCGGCCTTGATCGTCGCCTGGCTGGCGTCACGGGGCACGCCGAGCACGTCGTGAGGGTCCTTTCTGGGCACGGGATGAGTGTATTCGGGCCGTCGCTTGACACCGGCGCGCCGGTCGGTTCATCTGTCGTCGTGAATCGACGCCGTCCCGGCCGCCGCGCCGGCATCACCGCCGCCCTCGCGATGGGCCAGATCGCCGCCTGGCGGTTCGCCCACGCGTATCGGGCACGCGCCGGGTACCCGCACCGGCATCCACCGGAGCAGGACCCGGGCGGGCTCGGCCTGCCGTTCGAGGACGTGGTGGTGCCGTCGGGGCAGCTTCGCCTGCCCGCCTGGTGGATCCCGGCGAGCGGCGCCGCCGCGGGCCCCGCCGTGCTGCTCGTCCATGGCTGGGAATCGGCCCGCGACCGGACCCTGCCGAACGCCGCGATCCTGCATGCCGCGGGAATCCACGTGCTGACACTGGATATCCGGGGCCACGGCGCGAACCCGGCCGAGGAGCTGCCGGTGACGACCGGCGAGTTCGGCGCCGACGCGCTGGCCGGGTTGCGGTGGCTCCTCGACCGAGCCGACGTCACGCGGGTCGGGGTGCTCGGGCATTCGATGGGTGGCGTGGGGGCGCTGCTGGCCGCGGCCGCCGAGCCGCGCACCGCCGCCGCGGTCGCGGTGTCGGCGCCGGCCGACCCGTACCGCCTGACGCGCCAGACGTTCCGGCTGGCGCGCCTGCCGCTACCGGGCCCGTTCGCCTATCCCCTGGCGTGGCTCACGACCCACGTCGTCCTCGAGCCGCGCGGGCACACCGTCCGCTCGGTGTCCGCGGCGCGGGCGGTCGCCCGCTTCCGCGGCCCGCTGCTGCTGATCCACGGCGACGCCGATCAGGTCGTCCCGATCGCCCATCTGCGGCGCCTCGCCCGCAGCGCCCGCCACGGACGGGGTCACCTGGACGCGGCGGAGCCGGTGGACGTCCTCGAGCTGGCCGGCGCCGGCCATAGCTGGCTGCACGAGATCCCGGCGTACCGCGCGACGGTCGCGCGCTTCCTCGCGCGCTGGCTCGGCGGACCCCTGGAGCCCGACGCCGCCGCGGCCGCCGCCCTGGCGATCGAGGTGCCCCGGCAGCCCGAACGGCGGCACGGCTTCTCGGCCATGGATGACGAGCCCGGCGGGTTCCGGACGCTCGTCCGGGCTATCCGCGCCGGCGGTACCGCCGCCCGCCCGTCGGCGTAGCAGAGGGAGGAAGCGACGTGGACGTCGGCGCCGCGATTCGGACGAAGCGGATGGTTCGGACGTTCGCGCCCCGGCCCATCGAGCCGGAGGTGCTCGAGCGAATTCTCGATGCCGGGCGTCACGCGCCGAGCTCCAAGAACACGCAGCGCTGGGACTTCATCGTCGTCGACGACCGGGCGCTCCTCGGGCAGCTCGCGACGGTCGGGCGATACGCGGGCCATCTCGCCGGGGCCGCGGTGGCGATCGCGCTCGTCACGCCGGACCCCGCGAGGGAGCGATCGCATTCGATCCTGTGGGACCTCGGGCTGGCCGCGGAGAACATGATGCTCGCGGCCTGGGAGCTCGGGGTTGGCAGCTGCCCGGCCACGGTCTACGAGCACGATCTCGCCCGCGAGCTGCTCGGCTACCCCGACGATCGCTGGTGCGGCTGGCTCCTGTCGTTCGGCTACCCGGCCGATCCTTCGGACCTCACGCGGCCGCCGCGGAAGGGCGGCCGCAAGGCCATCGACGAGATCATTCATCGAGGGCGCTGGTAGCCCGGCCGGCCTGGGCGCCAGCGCAGCGGCCTACTCGTCCGGCAGCTCCGGTGCCGGCGCGCCCTCGGCGACGTAGGCGGCGATCGCCGCCTCCAGGCCGACGTCGGCCTTTGCCCGCTCGGACAGCAGCCACTTGTGCTCCAGCACGTCGCAGTAGGCCTGGATCGGGTCGCGCTGTCCGATGACCGGCCGCAGCCGACGCAGCGCCGGCTCCAGGACCTCGCGCTGCCAGCGGCGCGCCCCGGCCGTCTCGCCGATCCGCCGCCGGCCGTTCACCTCCAGCCACGCGACATACTCGCGCAGGTCGTTGAGCAGCAGCCGCGCCTGGCCCTCGAGCGCCCGGATGCCGGTCAGGCGCTGCAGCTCGTTGGCGTGGAAGTCGCGGTTGCTGGTCACGAGGCGCAGCCGCACCTCCGAGCCGCCGTCACCCGGCACGACCTCGATCTCGTCGACCGCGAAGCCGAGGTTGTTGAGCCGTCGGATCTGGCCCCGGATGGCGTGCCGGTCACCGGCCGGCAGCTCGGGCTCCAGGCTCAGCTCGCGCCAGATCGATTCGTAGCGGCTGCGGACGCTCTCGGCCGCCTCGATCGCATCGTCCAGCCCATCCTCGCGCTTCTGGAGGCGGGCGACGTCGGCCAGGCCGTAGCCGACGTTCTCGACCAGGATCTCGAGGTCATACGCCCGCTGGCCGTCGGTCAGCGACGGATGGACCTCGCTGGTCTCGGCGTCGACGAGGAATGCCTGGATCCGGTCACCGTCGCGCCGGAACAGGGTGTTCGCGAGCGAGCAGTCGCCCCAGTACACGCCGCCCCGATGGAGATCGACGAGCAGCCAGGCCATCGCGTCGAGGAGCCGTTCGCGATAGCCGCCCGAACCGATCGGCAGGCGCGACAGGAGACGCCGGAACTGCATCGAGTGGGCCAGGTACTCGGTCACCAGGATCGCGTTCGCGGTGCCGGCCTGGCCGGCGATGCCGATCGGGATCACCGCCGGCAGCCCGACGCGCTCGAGGTGGCTGAGGACGCCGTACTCGCGCTCGGCGACGAGCCGCGGCTCCTCCTTCAGCGCGATGAGCGCGCCGTCGGCAGCGAGGAAGCGAACGAGGTGCCGCGACGGCCCGACGGGCAGCTCCCGGAAGGCCAGCTCGTCCGGCCACTCGGCCAGCGGCAGCTCCCAGGGCAGGTCCAGCAGCGGCCCGGCGCGACGGAGGCGAAGGGTCGGGAACCCGGCGCTCGCGGGACGCGGCTCTGTGCTGCCGGCCAGGGCCCGCTCCTCAGCGGCGCTTGCGAAGGTAGGCGGTCAGCGTCGCGTCGTAGCCCAGTGCCTCGTACAGCAGACGCGCCTCGGGCCGATGGTGGCCGGCGGTGACCTCGAGGAACGCCGCGTCGTGCTCGCCCGCGAACGCCTCCGCGGCGGTCATGAGCGCGTGCCCGACGCCGCGCTCGCGAGCCGCCGGATCGACGACCAGCGCGGCGATCCGGACCAGGACGTCGTCGTGCTCGAAGCGGGGCACGGCCCGGATCGCGACGAAGCCGAGCGGGCGGCCGTCGAGGTCGGCGACCAGGACCGCGCCGTCGGGCTCCTCGAAGCGGCCGAGGCGCTCGAGCACGTCGCTCGGCCCCGTCGGGTAGCCCTCCTCGGTCAGGAGCGCGGCGATCGCGTCCGCATCTTCGGATCGCGCCGGGCGGACGACGACGTCGGGCGCGTCGGTCATCCGCCGATGGTAGCCCGTGGCTCGAGCACCACCACGTGCGGCCCCCAGCGAGGACCCGGCAGGAGCCGGGCCGGCCCGAGCGGCCCGGCCGGGGCGGTCCGACCGGCCGAGAGCGTCAGCTGCGGCCGGTGCGCGGGGCGGAGGTAGATCGCAGCGAGCCCTTCGCCGAACCGCGCCAGGCCTGCGGCCAGCGGACCCTCGGTGTCGGGCTCGAGCAGCAGCATCAGCGGTTCGTCCGCGCCACGCGCGCCGTGGACGGTCGCGCCGAGCAGCGGATCCCGGTCGAGAAGGTCCCAGGCGGCGGGGCCACCGAGCGACCGGGCCGCGCGCTCCCAATCGACCGTCGAGGCTCCGATCGCCATGAGGCGCGCCCGCGGCCCGGTCCCGAGCCACGGATGGGCACGATGGGCCTCGGCGAGCTGAGCGGCGGCCGCCTCGCCGAGGGCGGCCCGCCACGCCTCGAGATCCGTCACCGGAGCAGCAGGTCGGGGACGGCCTCCCCGATCACCGCGAAGCCGAGTCGCTCGTAGAGTCGCCGGGCTGCCGCGTTGCCGACGTCGACCGCGAGGTGGACGAGACGGCAATCGGCCGCCAGCGCCTCGGCCACCGCGAGCGCGGTCACCAACGCGCCATGCCCGCGGCCGCGCCACGCCGGACGAACGCCGATCGACGAGAGGTAGGCGCCGTCACCGGCCAGCGCCAGCCGGGCCACCGCGATCGGCTCGCCGTCGTCGTACAGCAGCAGGATCGTGCAGCCGGCGCGGACCACGCAGGCCAGCGCGTCTCCCTCCAGCAGCGATCGGCGCAGGGGGTCGACCGCGAACGCCTCGCCGAGCACCAGCGACGTCTGCTCGGCCCAGCGGCGGCGATCGGGTCGCCGGCCGGTCGCGTCGCGACCGTAGCGCGACACCGTCAGCCGGTCGGGCGCCCTGCGCGACCCATCGCCGGCAGCCCACGCCCCTGCCAGCTCACGGCACGGCGCCGGGTCCAGGAGCGCCATCCGGAGATCGGCGGCGACAGCCTCGAAGCCGTACTCGAGGAGTCGCCCGGCCAGGTCGACGGGCTCGCTGCCCAGCGGGGACGGTCGGACGTGGGGCAGCCGGTCGAGGGTCGCGAACAGCGTCACGACCTCGTCCAGCCGCCGGTCGAAGGCCGCGTCCCCGGCCGGCCAGCGGGGGGCGATCAGGCGCGTCCAGAACGGCTCCGGGTCCGCGCCATCGTGGAGCAGCCAGCCGTCACCGAGGTCGCGCAGCCGCCGATCCGGCGTCAGCTGCGCCTCTGCCTCGTGGACCATCATCCGTCGTCCCAGCTCGGGACCCGGGATCCGATCTGCCAGCATCGACGAACCATACGGGAGGACCGGGACCGGTCGCGCTATCGTCTTGCGTCACCCAGGAGGAAAGGCATGCGTTCCATCGCTCGCGTCGGCGCCCGGTTGCTGCTCGTCTGCTCCGTCGCCGCCTGTGGGACGGCGGCCACGCCGGCGCCGACAGCGGCACCGCCCACGCCGACGATCGAGCCGACGCCCGCGCCCACGCCAACGCCAACGCCAACACCCGCGCCCACGCCCACAGCGGAGCCGACGCCGACCATCGCGGCGACCTGCGTCGACGTCACGGCCGACGGCGAGGCGACGACGGTGGAGGCCTCGGCGGCCGGGTTCGCCTGGTCCCCCGCCGAGCTCCCGGCCAGGGTCGGTGACGTCATCACCTGGTCGAACCTCGACCGCGTCGGCCACCGCCTGGCGACCGACGACGGATCGTGCCGGATGGGCTCCAACATCCGCAGCGGCGGGAGCCGCAGCCTCCGGTTCACGACGGCCGGCGAGTATCCGTACTTCTGCACCGTGCACCCGGGCATGACGGGAACGATCATCATCACCGAGTGACCCTCGGTGACTGGTGGCGCCACGGCGTCGTCTACCAGATCTATCCGCGCAGCTTTCAGGACTCGAATGGCGACGGCATCGGCGACCTGCCGGGCATTACCAGCCGACTCGACTACCTGAACGACGGGACGCCGGGGTCGCTCGGCGTCGACGCGATCTGGATCTCGCCGTTCTACCCGTCGCCGCAGCTCGACTTCGGCTACGACGTCGCCGACTACACCGACGTCGACCCGGACTACGGCACGCTCGCCGACTTCGACGAGCTCGTCAGCGAGGCGCATCGGCGCGGTATCCGGGTCATCGTCGACTTCGTGCCCAACCACACCTCGGATCGCCATCGCTGGTTCGTCGAGTCGCGCTCGAGCCGCGACAACCCCAAGCGAGGCTGGTACGTCTGGCGCGACCCGGCCCCGGACGGCGGACCGCCGAACAACTGGCGATCGACGTTCGCCCGGGTCGGCTCGGCGTGGACGCTCGATCCGGCCACCGGGCAGTACTACCTCCACTCGTTCCTGCCGGGGCAGCCGGACCTCGAGTGGTGGAACGAGGACGTCCGGGCCGCGATGAACGACGTCCTGCGGTTCTGGCTGGACCGTGGCGTGGACGGCTTCCGGATCGACGTCGCGCACAAGATGGCCAAGGACCCCGACCTCGGCGACAACCCGCCGGATGCCGACGCGCCGGGTGCCCGGCGCCGCGACGAGGACTGGGAGCCGGCGATCCACGAGATCCTGCGGCAGTTCCGACGCACGATCGACGGCTACGACGACCGGTTGGCCGTCGGCGAGGTCTTCATCCTCGACCCGCGGCGGGTGGTCCGCTACTACGGCGATGCGCTCGATGAGCTCCAGCTGGCGTTCAACTTCTCGTTCCTGCGGCAGCCGTGGCGCGCGCCCGCCTTCCGCGAAGCCGTCTCGCTCTACGAGGCCGCCCTGCCCGCGGGCGCGTGGCCCGACTACGCGCTGTCGAATCACGACCACTCGCGCGCCCGATCGCGGTATGACCCGGCAGACCCGATGCGGGCGCTGCGGCGCGCCCGCGTCGCGATGCTGATGCTGCTGACGCTGCGCGGGACGCCGTTCCTGTACCAGGGCGAGGAGATCGGCCAGGCCGACGGCGAGGTCCCGCCCGAGCGCGTCGTCGACGTCGACGGGCGGGATCCGGAGCGGACGCCGATGCAGTGGGCGGCCGGGCCGGGCGCTGGCTTCACGACCGGCGAGCCGTGGCTGCCACTCGGCCGCGAGGCGAACACCGTGAACGTCGCGGCGCAATCGAGCGACCCCGATTCGATGCTGTCCTTCACCCGGCGCGCGATCTGGTTTCGGAAGTCGTCGGCAGCGCTGCGGGCCGGCACGATCCGGATCCTCGATCCCGAGCCCGACGTCCTCGCCTACCTCCGCGAGGTGGACGGCGAGCGACTGGCCGTGGCGCTCGACTTCTCGGGGCGCGACCGGCGCGTCGACCTGGTGACGGCACTCCGGGGAGCCGGCGTGGACGCGCGGAGGGGGGCCGTCGTGCTGGCCACCGAGGCGGGCGCGGCGGCGGCGACGTCGATCGACCTCCAGGCCGTCGAGCTCCGCGGTGACAGCGGGATCGTCGTGCGATTGGCCTGACGCGGTCACACTGCAACGGATGCACGCTCGACGGTGTTGAGGACGTCGATGGACCCTGACGCCGGGCTGCCGGCCCAGCTCGCTCGCGATCTCGACGCGTCGTTTCCGCGCCTGGTGGCCGCGCACGAGGATCGGCTCTACACGATCGCCCTGCGCCTGCTCGGCGAGCGGCGTGACGCCGAGGAGGTCGCCCAGGACGCGCTGGTCCGCGCCTACCGGGCCATGGCCGGCTACCCGGCATCCCGAATCGCCGAGCTGCGTCTCGGTTCCTGGCTCGCGTCGATCACGGTCAACCTCGCCCGAAACAAGCGCCGCCGTCACGTCGACCGCCACCCGCCGCTGGCGCTCGAGCCGATCATCGCGGCCGGCTTCGACCCGCCGACCGACGATCGCCGGGGGCCGGAGACGACGGCCGGCCGCCGCGAGACGAAGCGCGAGCTCGCCGACGCGCTACTGACGCTGCCCCCGGCCGTCCGTGCCGCCGTCGTGCTGCGCCACGTGGACGGCCTGAGCGTGCTCGAGACCGCGGCGGCACTCGGCCGGCCCGAGGGCACGATCAAGGCCCAGGTCCACCGCGGGCTCGCCCTGCTGCGGACGCGGCTGGAGGCGCGCGCAGTCGCGGGCGAACGCCACGAGAACCGGACATCCACGCCACGGCGCCGCGCCGCCGCCGCCCTGGAGGCATTGCCATGACCACTTCCGAGCTCACTGATCGCTCCCTCGAGACCAGCCTCCGAGGGCTGCGCACGCCGGCGCCCGAGGGTCTTGGATTTGCCGCCCTCGTCGAGACCGGGCTGGCCGACGTCTACGCGCCGATCGCCAGCCCGCTGGGTCGGGCGTTCGTCGCCTGGAACGGCCGCGGCGTGTCCTGGATCAGCGCCGCCGAGCCGGGCGAGTTCGAGACCGCGTTCGCGGCCCAGGTCGGGCGACCGATCCGGCCCGCGGCGGCCCTGCCCGACCGCCTTGCCCGGGCGATCGAGCGACGCTTCGGCGGCGACCGCCGCGCCCGCGTCCCGCTCGATCTGCGCGGCCACACGCCATTCGAGGTCGCCGTCTGGACCAAGGCCCTCGAGATCCCGCGGGGCGAGGTCCGGCCCTACGCCTGGATCGCCGCCGAGATCGGCCGCCCGCGCGCCGTGCGGGCCGTCGGCACCGCGCTCGCCCACAACCCCGTGCCGCTCGTCGTGCCCTGCCATCGCGTGGTCCGCAGCGACGGCCGGCTCGGCCAGTACTCGATGGGCGGACCGGACGCCAAGCGGCGGGTCCTCGGCGCGGAGGGCGTCGATGCCGCGGCCCTCGAGCGCGAGGCCGCGGCCGGCATCCGCTTCGTCGGCTCGGACACGACCCACATCGTGTGCCACCCGACGTGCCGCGACGCGCGACGGGTGACCGATCGCCACCGGGTCGGCTTCCCGAGCCTGGGGGCGGCCAAGGCGGCCGGCTACCGGCCCTGCCGGCACTGCCGGCCGGTGTCGGTCGGCCGGGCGGCCTGACGCCCCCGCTCGCCCGCGTGCGGGTCAGTCGATCAGCTCGAGCTCCAGGGGCGTGCGGAATCGAGGCGTGATCCGCGCCTCGCCCAGCCAGGCCTGCACGCGGCCGGCCTCCGACTCGACGCGCGCCGCCGTGTCGCGGCCGACATCCTCCAGCAGCCGGACCCTCACCTCGCCGTCCGATCGCTGCGCCCAGCCACCGACGACACGGCCGTCGACCCAGATCGTCGGGCCGGCGTTGCCGTTGCGGTCGAACAGCCGCGAGCCGTGGTCGCCGAGATAGAAGGCCCGGTCCGCCCAGCCCATCGTCGTCGTGTCGAGCGCCGGCAGCAGCGCGACCCACGGCCCTCCGGCCGGCGTGGCTTCGAGATCGTCGGGGAGCGCCCAGCCCGGACCGTCGTCGAGGGCCACCTCGACGGCCCCCGCCGCGCCGAGCGCCGCCTTCGTGTCGCGCACCGTCCAGCCGGTCCACCACTGGAGATCGCGCTGCGATCCGGGCCCGAACGCCCGCAGCCAGAAGCGGACGAGCTCGGCCCGGGCGCGCTCGCGAGGCCACGGCTCCAGGCCGCCCTCGAGCCAGCGCTCCATCGGGGTCCAGCGGTACAGGCTGCTGAGCCAGGTGCCCTTCGGCCGGCCCCGGATGATCCGGCCCTCGGTCGCGAGGAGGAACAGGACCCGGGTCGAGACCCCGAACACGCCGCCCCACTTCTTGTCCTCGGCGAACGGGATCCGCTCGCCGAGCTCGGGCACGCGCCGGGTCAGCTCGGTCGCCGTCGCCTCGCCGAGCTCGTCCAGCGCGGCGAGCGTCTCGGCCTCGACCCTGGCCAGCCAGCGGGCCGGGTCGGGCGTGATGCCGGCGCCCCGGAGCAGTCGCTCGAGCCGCTTCCGCTCGGCCGCGGCGAGGTCGGACGTCACGGCGGCGTGCATGACGCCGGCCATCGGCGGCGGCGTGACGAACATCGTCCGGCGCATCCCGAGGACCCGCAGCAGCGACCGCTCCTCGTACAGCACGCGAGCAACGTCGGCATGGACCAGGTTCGCGACGCGGGCTCGGAGGCCGAGATACACGGACGCCGGATCCGTCGCATGGATGCCGACGAGGTCGGCGGCCACGGCGACCGCGTCGCCGGCCTGCTCTTCGAGATGGTGCCGTCGTCCGATCCGCCGCCGGCGCTCTGCCGCATCGAGCCGTTTCACAGGCGCGGAGCCTATCGCCGTGCCTGACGGCCTGCGCTAGACTGCGTCTCTTGGACCATTCGACTATGCCAAGCGTCCCGCGGTCGACACCGAGTCCCCTCCAATTCTGGGCCGCCCTGCTCGCGGTCTACCTGATCTGGGGCTCGACCTACCTGGGCATCGCCGTCGCGATCGAGACGATTCCGCCGTTCCTGATGGCGGCGATCCGGTTCATCGTCGCCGGCGGCCTGCTGCTGGCGTGGGACCGCCGCCGGGACGGGGCCGGGCGCACGCTGCCGACGGCCCTCGAGCTTCGGGATTCGTTCATCGTCGGGGCGCTGCTGCTGG
>QKHE01000046.1 GCA_003250155.1 Chloroflexota bacterium
GCGAGTTCCTCGGCGCCCGCGAGGCCGAGCACAACCTGATCTTCGGCATCTGCGCCAGCCTCCAGGCGGACCCTGCGCAGTACGGCGGGACGCCGCCATACCTCGCGTCCGTGATGCACGGCAACGCCGTGGTGGCGGCCGCCATTCGAACGCCGCCGTGGCGGCTCGTGCTGTCGCAGATCGACCACCCCACGGGGATCCAGCTGCTGGCGGCCGATCTCGACGACGAGGACCTGCCGGGCGTCCAGGGACCGTCCGGCGTGGCGGCCTCGTTCGCCACGGCCTGGTCCCGGCGGACCGGGCGCCCCGCCCGCGAGCTGCGGAATCTCCGGATCTACGGCCTCGCCGAGGTGACGCCGCCGGCCCTTGCCCCGGGCCAGATGGTCGAGGCGACCCCCGCCGACCGTGACCTGGTCGCGCGCTGGCTGAAGGCGTTCCACGACGAGGCGCTGTCGGACCATCCCGACCAGGACTTCGAGGAGATGGCCGATCGGTTCATCGCCGGGCACGGTCGCCGGCTCGTCCTGTGGGTCGATGACGAGCGGCCGGTGTCACTGACCGGCATCGGCGGCCGGACGCCGAACGGCATCCGGATCGGACCGGTGTACACGCCACCGGAGCTGCGTGGGCGTGGCTACGCGAGCAATCTCGTCGCCGAGGCATCCCAGGCCGAGCTCGACGCGGGCCGCCGCTTCGTGTTCCTGTTCACGGACCTCGTGAACCCGACGGCGAACCGCATCTACCAGGCGATCGGCTACGAGCCGATCGGCGATGTCGACGAGTTCGCCTTCGACTGATCGCGGCTGCCCGCCCGCCGGCGCCGTGTACTCGATCGCAACCATCCCGCTACCCGCGCGCCGCCGACGTCGTGCCGCTGCGCCGGCGAAACTGCCCACAGCGTCCACCGATACCCGCTGGAGAAGGTCCGGCCATGTCGCTCGAATTCACGACCTCGCCGTTCGACACCCGCGCCGTCCGGGACGGCCAGTCGGCCCCGGTCACCTGCGGTGCCTGTGGCTGCCGCCTGCAGTACGCGGGCGCGACCGGCATCGAGGCGTGGTTCCACTACGGCCGACTGGGCGGTCGCGACGCGCGCGGCTGCCGCGTCGCCTGCATCGACGCACCGCACGACGCCCACGGCAGGCCGCCGGCCACGCAGGCCTGATCGCGGCCTGGGGCGCGTCGAGCGTCCCCGCGCCACGGCGCTCGCTCAGCGGTCGCCGTTCACCCCGATGCGATAGCCGACGCCGCGAATCGCGACGATCGGCGGGCCGCCGGCGGCCTCGAGCTTGCGGCGCAGCCGGGCGACGTGGGGCTTGAGCCAGAGCGGATCGGGATCCGCCTCCGCCGGCCAGCCAGCCCGCGTCAGGCGAAGGTGCGGAACGAGGTCGCCGCGCGCCCGGACGAGGACCTCGAGCAGGCGGTACTCGGTGGGCGTGAGCGACAGCCGGCGCTCGTCGACGCGGGCCTCGTGGCGACCCGGGTCCAGCGTCAGGCTGCCGATCGTCACGCTGCCGTCGGCGGCGGGAGCGGTCGCGGGGCCGCCGACGGTCCGCTCCGCGCGTCGCATGACGGCCCCGATCCGGGCCAGCAGCTCCGCGCGCCCGAACGGCTTGACGAGGTAGTCGTCGGCACCGATCGCGAACGCCCGGACCTTTGCCTCCTCGGCGCTCTCGCCGGTCACGACCACGATCGGCGCGTCGCCCTCGGCCCGGATCTGGCCGGCGACGGTGAAGCCGTCGGGGCCGGGCATCGCAAGGTCGAGCAGCACCAGGTCGGGGCGCTCCTCGCGGTACCGGCGCACGGCGGTCAGGCCGTCGTAGGCGGTGATGACCTGGTGGCCTTCCGTGCCGACGAGCGCGGTGATCGCCCCGACCATGGCCGGGTCGTCGTCGACGACGAGGATCCGGAGCGGACGCGTGGCGACCACGTTCACCTCCCTCCGCCGCTCACACGGCCGCGGCCGCGGGCAGGGCCAGCACGAATCGCGCGCCGTGCCCGTTCGCCGGCTCGCACCACAGCCGCCCGCCGACCGACTCGGCGAGCCGCCGCGCGGCGTACAGGCCGATGCCGGAGCCGCGCGCGGTCCGCGTCTCACGCCGCGCGT
>QKHE01000021.1 GCA_003250155.1 Chloroflexota bacterium
CGGCGACCCGCTCGTCGCCCGGGATCGTCGATTCCGGCGACGACTCGTCGACGTCCTCGCCCTCCGGGCGGTCGAGCGTCGACGGCGCCCACTCGGGCGGCAGCGCCTGGCGAGCGCGCCAGAAGCGCTCGAAGACCGCGTCGTAGACCTCGCGGTCGTCACGGCGGCGAACGAACACGGCCGCGCCGGCCGCCTTGACGTCCCGCCGGTCGCCGAGGTCGACGATCTCGAGCGCTCGCGCGAAGTCGATCTCGGCGCCCAGGTCGACCGCCAGGCCCGCGCGTCGCAGCGCGCGCCCGAACCCCACCGCCTGCTCGAGGAGTCGTCGCCCGTCGACGGCGGCCGGTGGGGTCAGCATCGGGACGCCCCGCCCACGCCGAGCGTCAGCTGCCCGCGGCGGCGGCCGTCTCGGCGAGATAGCTGCGCGCCGTCTGGCCGCGGACCTGTCGAACGTCTTCCTCGTACTTGAGGACGACGCCGAGCGTCTCGTCGACCAGCTCGGGCGTCAGCTCGGCCGCCCCGAGGGCCATCAGCGCCGCGGCCCAGTCGAGCGTCTCGGCGATGCCCGGAACCTTCGTCAGCTCGGCACGCCGAAGGCGATGCACGAAGTCGACCACCTGACGGGCCAGCTGGGCCGGCGCGCCAGGCACGCGCGTCAGGACGATCTCGTGCTCCTTGGCCGCGCTCGGAAAGTCGATCCAGTGGTACAGGCAGCGCCGCTTCAGCGCGTCGTGGACCTCGCGCGTCCGGTTCGACGTCAGGATCACCCGCGGCGGCCGCTCCGCGCGGATCGTGCCGATCTCGGGCACCGTGACCTGGAAGTCGGACAGGATCTCGAGCAGGTACGCCTCGAACTCCTCGTCGGCCCGGTCGATCTCGTCGATCAGCAGGACCGGCGCGGTGTCGTCGTTCGATTCGAGGGCCTGCAGCAGCGGACGCTTGATCAGGAACTCCGGCCCGAAGATGTCGTGGGCCGTCGCCTCGGCGATCGCGCCGCGGGCCTCGAGGAGCCGGATCTCCAGCATCTGGCGCGGGTAGTTCCACTCGTAGACCGCGGTGTTGACGTCGAGCCCCTCGTAGCACTGGAGCCGGATGAGCGGTGCCTCGAGGCTCGCCGCCAGCACCTTTGCCAGCTCGGTCTTGCCGACCCCGGCCTCGCCTTCCAGCAGCAGCGGCCGCCCGAGACGCAGGCCCAGGAAGACCGCAGTCGCGAGCGAGCGGTCGGCGATGTAGCCGTGCTCCCGGAACGCGGCGACGATCTCGTCGGTGGAGTCGAGGTTGGCCGGGCTCGTCACGTCGCGGAGTGTAGGCGAGCCTCGCGCCGGCGGCCCTCAGGCGCGGGCACGGAGGTGCTGCTCGGCAGCCGTCACGCGGTCGAGGAGTGCGCCGACGCCGCTGCGCCGCGCCGCCGTCTTCGCCCGGCCGAGCAGCCGGCGGGCCTCGGGCACCCGGCCACGACGATCGGCGGCCTCCGCCATGGCGAGCAGGCCCGCGGCGACGCCGGGCCAGAACCGCTGCGTCCGCCGCAGGGCTGCCGATTCGACGTAGCCGCGCCACGCGTCATCGAGCCGACCGGCCTTCTCCCAGGCAAACGCGAGGTGCCGGATTGCATACGCCGCCAGGGGCGGGTCATCGTGCGCTCGCGCCGCCGCGTACGCGGCTTCGAGATGGGGCACCGCCGTCGCGTCGTCGTCGCGCACGACCTGGTGAACGAGGCCGATCCAGAACCTGGCGCGACCCTCCAGCAGCGGGTCCGCCGCCCGCCGTGCGGCCGCCAGCGCCGCCTCGAAATGGGCCAGCTCGCGAGGATCCTCGCCGGCCCGGTCGATGAGGAACTGGGCGTGCAGACCGCGGCCACGCTCGAGCTCGAGTCGCGCCTCGGCCCGGTCGAGCTCGACGTCAGCGGCCGCCCGCGCCGCGGCAGACCTCGCGAACATCGCCTGCTCGGTCAGGAGCTCGGCCCGCAGCAGCGGGTCGTCGGCAAGCGACGCCGCCTCATCCCAGCGGCCCTGACCTCGAAGTCGGGCGATGCGTCCTGCAGCGCTCACAAGTCGTCGCCTCCTGCGCTCGGGAGCAGCGATTCTAGGGCCCTGCCGCGGACC
>QKHE01000004.1 GCA_003250155.1 Chloroflexota bacterium
CTCGAGCACCAGCAGGCCGCGCGTGAAGCAGGCCCACTGGACCTCCTCGGCGAGGTCAGGGTTGGCGAACTCCACGCCGACCATGAGGCCGCGACCGCGGACCTCGTGAACCGACCCCGGGTGGCGCTCGACGAGCGGGCGCAGGCCGGCCATCAGCTCCGCGCCCCGGACGGCGGCGTTGTCGACGAGCCCGCCCTCCAGCAACGCGATCGTCGCCAGCGCGGCGGCGCAGGCGACCGGGTTGCCGCCGTACGTCGAGCCGTGCGCGCCGATGCTCCACGACTCCATGATCTCGGCCTTCGCGACCATCGCCCCGAGCGGCATCCCGGACGCGATGCCCTTCGCGGTCACGAGGATGTCCGGCTCGACGCCCCAGTGGTCGACGGCCCACATCTTGCCGGTCCGGCCGGCGCCGGACTGGATCTCGTCGGCGACGAGCAGGATGCCGTGCCTGGTGCACAGCTCCCGCAGCCCCTCGAGGAAGCCGTCCTCGGGCACGACGTAACCGCCCTCGCCCTGGATCGGCTCGACGAACACCGCCGCGACCTCGTCTGCCGGCACGAGCCTCGAGAACAGGACGTCATCGAACCAGCGGAGGTCCTCGACGTGCCCGAACGGCGCGTGGTAGACGCCCGGCAGCAGCGGGTCGAAGCCGGCGTGGTACTTGGCCTTCGAGGCGGTCAGGCTGACGGCGCCGTACGTCCGGCCGTGGAAGCCGCCCAGGAAGGCCACCAGGTACGGCCGGCCGGTGGCGTGGCGGGCGAGCTTCATGGCCGCCTCGATGACCTCCGCCCCGGAGTTGCCGAGGTACGTCCGAGCCTTCCCGGAGATCGGCGCGATGCGGGCGATCTCGCGCGCCGTCTCGGCGTAGATCGGCGGGTAGAAGTCGGACGCCGAGTAGTGAACGAGCTCCGCGGCCTGCTCCTTGATCGCGCCGACGACCCGCGGGTCGCCGTGGCCGGTGGAGTTGACGGCGATGCCAGCCGCGAAGTCGAGGAACAGGTTGCCGTCGATATCCTCGATCGCCATGCCGCGGCCCCGCACAGGCACGATCGGGTAGGCCCGCGGCAGGCTGGGCGACGTCCACGCTTCGTCGAAGCCGACGTGGGCACGGGCCTTCGGACCGGGGATCTCGGTGACCAGGTCGGGAACCGGCCGAGCGGCGGCCGGCGGCGGGGTGCGATCGACGGACGCGGGAGAGTCGAGCTGGGTCACGGAAACCCTCAACGAATAAGGCTTATGCAGTCTGCATAGTCTGGCGACGAGTCTAGCGTCCCGCCCGGTTCGTCAGTTGGATGGGAAGCGCGGATCGTTGCCGAGGATCTCGTACGAATCGACGACCAGGCGCTCGCGGCAGAAGTCCCGGGCGGTCTCGGCCGGCACGGTGACGGCCCCGGTCCCATCCTCGTCGACGATCGAGCAGTTGTCGGCCCGCGGGTCGCCGATGTGGACCGTGACGCGGATGATCGAGCCGAGCGGCGGCCGGTCGGGCCCGTTGGGGGCGAATCGGAGCGCGAGCGGCCCGAAGGTGACGCTCGGGTCGAGCGACATGAACTCCAGCTCGATCGGCGTCGCCAGCCAGGCCGGCTTGAACGTCCCGGCCGCGAAGGCACCGCAGCCGAAGCAGCCGTAGGTGCCCTCGAGCACGATCGGGCTCGAACCGAAGCAGGCGACCCGCTCGGCCGGCAGCATCCCGCTGACGGATTCGAGATCGGCGACCGCCGGGCAGCGCGGCGCAAGGGCCCGGATGTATGGCTTCGAACCCTCGCCGGCCGCGACCCAGCCCGACAGCGGCACGGCATCGAGGGGCAGCACGGGATGATCCGGCAGTCGCGGCAGCTTGCCGTCCGAGGTCGTGACCCGGACCACCGGGTACCAGTCGTAGCCCTTCGCCCGGACCGGCCCCCAGCCGTAGTCCAGGTTGTCGAGGGGCGAGATGACGAGGACCTCACCGCGCTTCAGGACCGCGACGCGGGTGGCGGACGTCGTCGGATTCTCGCGGAGGTTGAGCTCCACGGCCAGGACTTCGACTGCCGTGCCCGGGGCGAGCGCCGAGATCGGCACC
>QKHE01000095.1 GCA_003250155.1 Chloroflexota bacterium
CGACGTGCCGCCGGACGCCAGGGTCACGCTGCGCGGCTGCGTCGGCGCGCGGCCGATGGAGCTCGTCACCGTGGCGCTGCCGGCCGGGGACGGGCTTCGGATTGACGCCGAGCCCCGCATCCGCACCCGGCTCGGCAGTCGCTGGCGCGACCGCTTCCCGTGGCCGCGGATGCGGGTCGTGGAGGCGCCCGGCGCGGGCGGCCCGATCGAGACGTGGATCGCGTCGCCCGAGGGCTCGGGCGACGCGCCGCTGCCGACGGTCGTCGACGTGCATGGCGGCCCCCTCGGCGGCTGGACGCCCGCGCCGTCGATCGAGGTCGTGCTGCTGTGTGCCGCCGGCTATCGCGTGCTGCTGCCGAACATCCGTGGCTCGGCCGCCTACGGCCGTGACTGGATCGCGCCGCAGCTCGGCGATTGGGGCGGCGTCGACGCCGATGACGTCCACGCCACGGTCGATCACGCGATCGCGGCTGGCCTCGCCGACGCCGACCGGATCGGCCTCCTCGGCCTGTCGTACGGCGGCTTCATGGTCAACTGGCTGGTCGGCACGTCCGACCGCTTCCGCGCCGCCGTCTCAGAGAACGGCGTCACGAACCAGGTCTCGGCGTGGGCCAACAGCGACACCGGCGTGGCCTACGACCGCGACGCGAGGATGGGCGATCCCTTCACCCCGGCGGGCGTCGACCGGCTGTGGCGCCAGAGCCCGCTGGCGAACGTCGCCCGGATCCGGACGCCGCTGCTGATCCTCCAGGGCGAGGCCGACCTGCGCTGTCCGCCGGCCGACAACGAGCAGCTGTTCGTCGCCCTGCGCACGCTCGGCCGCACGGTCGAGTACGTCCTCTACCCGGAGGAGTTCCACGTCTACCAGGCCTCGGGGCGCCCCGACCGCCGGATCGACCGGATGACGCGGATCCTCGACTGGTTCGAGCGGTACCTGCGCGCGTAGTCGCCGCAGGCCTCCGCGTCACAGCAGGTCGCGCGGGATCCGCTCCGTCCACGCGCGCTCGAAGAACGGCCCGCCGTCGAGTCGCACGTGGAGGCCGATCCGCCACTCGAAGGCGTCCGCCGCGGCGACGGTCGTGCCGTCGGCATGGATCTCCACGTCGATCCCGTCGCGCGCGAGACGGTAGTCGACCTCGTTCTCGAAGCGGCCGTCACCGGGCGACCGCTCCGAGGCGGTCATCGCCAGCGCCTCGGCCACGTAGAGGGTCGATCGGCCGTCCGGCAGCATGCTCGTCGCCGCCTCCCGCGTCCGAACGGTGACGCTGCCGGCGACCGGGTCGTCGACGACCTCCCAGCTGACCGGCTCGGCCTCCTCGCTGCCGAACTCACGGATGTCCGTCGGCGGCGGGCGGAAGGCCGGCGGCCGGAGCGACTCGGCGTCATCGGCCGGCGCGCGCGGCAGCAGCAGGCGTGACGGTGCGGCCGGGCCGCGGGCGATCGACAGCCGGGCCGGGCCCGGCGACGGCCAGATCACCGGCCAGTGGCTGCTCGCGATGCTGAGCCGGATCCGATGGCCGGCCAGGAAGCGGTGGCCCGCGGCCCGGAGCGGGACGCGCACCTCGTAGCGGCGCCCCGGCTCGAGCGGCATCGGCTCGGCGTGCGATTCGCGATGGGTCAGGTTGAGGATGCCCTCGCTGACCTGCTCCACCGCGCCGTCGGGTGCGACGTCGCCGACCCGCACGACGAGGTGTGCCACGGGCTCCGTCGAGGCGACGTGCAGGACCGCGACCGGCGGCCCGAGGACGGCCAGCGGCGCGTCCAGCGGCTCGCCCGTGTAGATGAGCCCGTTCGGCTCCTCGATCCGAAGGTCGTCGGCGAGGCCGTTCGGGCGGTGCCCGCCGCCCCAGCACAGTGATCCCGCCCGGACGCCGGCCGACGGTCGATGGTCGAAGGCGTCTTCGCCATCGGCCAACGGCGTCGCAGCCATGAGTCGTCCCCGGCCGGGCTCGGCACCGCCATCGAGCCGGAGCTCCAGCGGCGGCGCCTCGTCCGGCCACGGCCCCAGCGCCCGCCACGTGCCGTTCAGCCGCGTCGGGAAGCGCTCCGGCCGGGTGAACTCGCGCTCGAACCACGTCAGCGCCGGCTCCGCGTCGACGCCGTTCTCGAGTCCCTTCAGCCAGCGGTCGAACCACCGGATCATCTCGCTGAGCCAGTCGATGTTCGGGGCCGGATAGGCATGGTCCGGCAGCCCGTGGACCCACGGCCCGACGATCGTCCGATGGGCGACCGCGTTGACGCAGCGGGCCTGCATCCGCAGCGCGGCATCGACGTACTCGTCCATCCAGCCGGCGAAGTGGAGGACGGCGGCCTCGATTCGCCCGTAGTCCGGCGCGACCGAACCGCGCCGCCAGTACGGGCCGTCGCGCTGCTGACGGGTCCATTCGAGCAGCCACGGCGGCGTGGCCTCGAGGCGCGCCCGCCAGCGCTCCTGCCAGTCGGCGCCCCAGGCGGCCGGGTCGGGCGGCATGGCGTTCATCGCAACCTGCGAGACCGCGTACTGCGCGAGCTCGCTGACGGTCATCGCCCCGCCGACGTAGTGGACGTCGTCGGTGTAGCGGTCGTCGGTGGCCTGGATCGGCACGATCGCCCGCAGGTGTGGCGGCCGCAGCGTGGCGACCTGGAGCGACGTGAAGCCGCCGTACGACAGGCCCCACATCCCGACCCGGCCGTTGCACCACGGCTGGCCCGCCAGCCACTCGACCGCGTCGAACCCGTCGCGCGTCTCGGCCTCCGTGTACTCGTCCAGCGGAATGCCCTCGGACGAGCCGGTCCCCCGAACGTCCATGCGACAGTAGGCATATCCGCGCTCGGTGAGGTAGGTCGCGAGCGTGAGGTCCCAGCCGGCCGACCAGTCGTCCTTGCGATACGGGTCCGTGTTGAGCACCGCCGGCCAGGGGCCGCCGCTCCCCTCGCCGTCCGCGTTCGGCAGGAACAGGTTGGCCGACAGGCGCGTACCGTCACGGGCCGCGATCCCGACGTCGCGCCGGAGGTCCATCGCGAGCAGTCTAGGGACGCGCCGTGGCGGCCTGCTCGGCTATCGTTCCGGGCCGTGAGTGCGAGCTACGACGCGATCGTCATCGGGCTCGGCGGGATCGGCAGCGCTGCGGCCTACCGTCTCGCGGCCAGGGGCGCCCGGGTCCTCGGCGTGGAGCAGTTCGACCTGGGCCACGACCGCGGCGCGTCGCAGGACGAGTCGCGGATCATCCGGCTGTCGTACCACCGGCCCGAGTACGTCGAGCTCGCGAAGGACGCGTTCGCGGCCTGGCGGGAGATCGAGGCGGCGTCCGGCGACCGAGTCCTGACGATCACCGGCGGCCTGGACCTGGCACCGCCGGACGCGCCGGAGCAGATCGAGGACTACGCCACGGCGATGACCGCGGCGGGCGTCGACTTCGACTGGCTCGACACCGCCGATCTCGCCCGACGCTGGCCGCAGTGGCGGCTCGACGAGGGAACGCGCGGGCTGTTCCAGGCGGCGGCCGGCATCGCCGATCCGAGCGTCGGCAACGTGGCTCACCAGCGCCTCGCCCGCGCGCACGGCGCGGAGCTCGTCGAGCGGACGAAGGTCACCGCGATCCGGGAGCACCGGGGCGAGCTGGCCGTCGAGACAGCGGACGGCGGCCGCTTCGCGACCGGCGCCGCCGTCGTGGCCTGCGATGCCTGGACGAACGATTTGCTCGGCCCCCTCGGCCACCCCCTCCCGCTGCGGGTCACGCGCGAGCAGGTCACCTGGTTCGAGCCGGCCGACGCGGCCGCCTTCGAGCCCGGCCGGTTCCCGATCTGGATCTGGCTCGGCGAACCGTCGTTCTACGGCTTCCCGACCCATCGCGGCCGGGGACCGAAGGTCGGCCAGGACATCGGCGGCCGCGAGACGACGGCCGACGGCCGATCGTTCGAACCCGACCCGGACTACCTCGCTCGCGTGGAGGGCTTCCTCCGGGCGCACCTTCCGGGTGCCCTCGGACCGGCCCGCACCAAGACCTGCCTGTACACCCTGACCCCGGATCGCGACTTCGTCCTCGACTGCCTGCCGGAGGCGCCGGGCGTGGCCGTCGCGCTCGGGGCGGCGCACGGCTACAAGTTCGCCGCGCTGTTCGGGCGGCTCCTCGCCGACCTCGCGCTGCGGCACGACGCGAGCCGGGCCCCGGGTGCCGGCCTGTTCAGCTGCGAGCGGCCTGCCCTGACCGCGTCCGCTACGAATCTCGTTTCTCGCTGATGAGGCGCTCGCGATCCATGTTGCATTTCCACCACTGAGCGTGCGAACCTAGCGGCCATCGCAGGACGCTCCGGACCAAGGGCCGCGCCCTGACCTGCGTGGTGGAGGAGATTGAGATGCGATCGCCTTTGGCCCGCCGCGTGCGGACGTTTCTCGCTGCCGTCGTGCTGCTCGCTCCGACGCTCGTCATGACCGGCGGCGTCCAGGCCCAGGACCAGCTCGTGTTGCGGGTCGGAACCGACCAGAAGCTCGAGACCCTCAACCCGTGGCAATCGATCACCTACGCCGACTACGAGATGTTCACCATCCAGTACGAGCTGCTGGTGAGCTTCGACATCAACCTCGACCCGGCCCCCGGCTTCGCCGACAGCTGGTCGTCGTCCGCCGACGCCATGACTCACACCTTCCATATCCGCGAGGGCATGCAGTGGTCGGATGGCGAGCCGGCAACCTGCGAGGACGCTCGGTACACCTACCAGTTCGTCCTCGACGTGCTCGCGTCCGATGACGGCTATGTCGGATCCGGCTACCTCGAGCCGTACCTCTCGAGCGCGGGGCTCGAGAGCGTGACCTGTGACGACGCCGGCAACCTGATCGCCACGACGTCCTACCCGACGACCCTCCTGACGCAGGCCTACATCCCGATCCTGCCGGAGCACATCTGGTCGCAGTACAGCCAGCAGCAGATCAGCGACCCCGCGGCGGACGGCTTCTTCGCCAACGAGCCGGTGGTCGTCGGGTCCGGGCCGTACCACGCCGTCGAGTGGTCGCCCGGCGAGTTCATCCGGATGGAACGCAATCCGAACTACTGGGGCACCCCGGGCGTCCCCGATCAGATCGTCTACCAGACGTTCGAGAGCGAAGACACGATGGACCAGGCGCTTCGCACCGGCGAGCTCGACTATGTCCGCGGCACCGGCGCCAACCAGTTCGATGCGATGCAGTCCGAGCCCAACATCCGGACCGCCGAGGGCTACGCCAACGGCTATACCTACCTGTCGTTCAACACGCGCGCGAAGGAGCAGGGCTACCGCGGATCCACCTCGGCCCTGCGCGACGAAGCCTTCCGCGACGCCCTCGGCTACGCCATCGATCGGCAGACGCTGGTCGACCGCGTCCTGAACGGCCACGGCGTGGCCGGAACGACGCACGTCCCGCCGTACCACGTCAACTGGCACGTCGAACCGGACCATCCCCGGACGTTCGACATCGACGAGGCGAACCGGCGCCTCGACGCCGCCGGCTACCCGCGCGGTGACGACGGCCGGCGGATCGACGCCGACGGCAAGCCGATCGTGCTGCGCCTGACCTGGCCCGACTCCGAGGACCACGCCGCGGATGCCCAGTTCATCCAGGGCTGGTTCGACCAGATCGGGATCGGTGTCGACGCCTTCGTGACCGAGGAGGGCGCGCTGCTCGAGCTGCTCCCGGGTCCGGAATACGACACCGGCTATCACGCCGACTGGGACTTCTACATGTGGGGCTGGGGCGGCGACCCCGACCCGAACTCGCTGCTCGGGCTGTTCACGACCGACCAGATCCCGGCCGCGATCAACGACTGCTTCTACTCGGATTCACGCTACGACACGCTGAACACGCTGCAGCAGCAGGCGACCGACGTGGCGCAGCGCAAGGAGTACATCGACGAGATGCAGCAGCTGTTCTACGACGCTGCCTGCTACCACGTCCTGTACTACGACAGCGAGCTGCACGCGATGCGGACCGACAAGTTCACCGGCTGGACCAACCAGCCGCCCGAGAGCGGCGTGCCGCTGTTCGGCTTCGGGTATCCCGCCTACATGCTGCTGACGGATGCGAACGCCACGCCCACCGCTGGGCCGCCCGAGGCGACCCCGACCGCGGGCGCGACGCAAGGACCGCAGCCGACCGCGACCCCGACCCCGACTGACACCGGTGGCGGCATCGATTCGAGCGTGCTCCTGATCGGTGCCATCGTGGTCATCATCGTCGTCGGTGGCGGATTCCTGCTGCTGCAGCGCCGCGGGCGGGTCGAGGAAGAGGAGTGACGAGGGGGGCGCTCGTCGCCCCCTCGCCCACCCCGTTCTAAGCGGTCGCGCGTGAGCCTGAGGTACCTCGCCCGGCGGCTCATGACCGCGGCGATCACGGTCTTCCTGATCGTCGTGCTCAACTTCGTGCTGTTCCGGATGATGCCCGGATCGCCGGAGCGGATCCTGCTGGGCCGGACCCCGAACGTCTCGGGCGAGGTCATCCAGGCCACCCGGGAACGGTGGGGCCTCGACAAGCCGCTGTTCCCGGACCAGTTCGTCGCCTACCTCGCATCCACGGTCCAGGGCGACCTCGGATTCTCGTTCGGGGGCGGGTCCCGTGGCCGGCCGGTGACGGACGTCCTGCTGCAGCGGCTCGGCCCGACGCTCCTGCTGTTCGGGCTGGGCGAGGTCCTGGCGATCATCCTGGGGCTCGCCCTCGGCGCCTACTCCGGGTGGCGGCGCGGAGGCATCCTCGATCATGTCGGCAACGGCCTGTCGCTGGTGCTGTACTCGACGCCCTATTTCCTCCTGGGCATGGGCCTGCTGATCGTCTTCGCGACGGGCCTCGGCTGGTTCCCGACGTTCGGCATCAGCACGGTCGGCCAGTCCTACGCGGGCCCGCTCGACCAGCTGGGCGACATGGCCTGGCACCTGGCGCTGCCGCTGGCGACGGTCGCGCTCGGGCTCGTCGGCCAGTACTCGATCCTGATGCGATCCTCGATCGTCGAGACGCTCAGCGAAGACTACGTGACCACGGCGCGCGCGAAGGGCCTGACCGAGGGTCGCGTGCTGCGGAGCCATGCCCTGCCGAACGCGCTGCTGCCGACGGTCACGCTGATCGCGATCAACCTCGGCTACGTCGTGGCCGGCGCGATCACGGTCGAGGTCGTCTTCAACTGGCCGGGCCTGGGCACGCTGACCGTCAACGCGCTGTCGAGCCGCGACTACCCGGTCCTGCAGGGCGTGTTCCTGCTGCTCAGCGTCGGCGTCGTCCTGGCCAACCTCATCGCCGACCTGATGTACGGCTTCCTCGACCCGAGGGTTCGGACGTGACGGCACCGACCCTGCCCGGACCCGCGGCGCTGAGCCTGCAACCCGTCAGCCGCCAGCGCTTCGGCTTCCTGCGCGAGCTGCTGCGGCGCCCGAGCGGGCTGTTCGGCGTCATCATCCTGGCGATCTTCACCCTCCTGGCGCTCGTTCCCGACCTCCTCGTCGGGCCGCTCCAGACCGCAGTCACGGCGACCGGTCCGCGCCTGGGCCCGCCATCGATCGAGTTCCCGTTGGGCACGGACGAGCTCGGCCGCTCGATCCTGAACCTGACCGTCCACGCGACGCGAATCTCGATGGTGATCGGGCTGCTGGCGACGTTCATCACGGTCGCGATCGGCGCCGTCCTCGGAATCGTCAGCGGCTATGTCGGTGGCCGGTTCGACGCGCTCCTGATGCGGATCGCCGACTTCTTCCTCGTCCTGCCGACGTTCGTCCTCGCGATCATTCTCACAGCGATCATCCGCGACGCGATCGGGACCGGCAGCCGCGAGATCGGCGGCATCCGTCTCAGCCTGCTGGTGATCGTCGTGGTCATCGGCATCACGAGCTGGTCCTCGGCCGCCCGCATCATCCGCTCGCAGACGCTGTCGCTGAAGGAGCGCGCGTTCGTCGACCGGGCGCGCGTCATCGGCGCCTCGAGCAGCCACATCATGCGCCGTCACATCCTGCCCAACGTCGTGAACCTCATCGTCGCCAACGCCGTGCTGACCTTCGCCGGCGCCATCCTGACCGAGACGACGCTGTCGTTCGTCGGGCTGGGCGACCCGTTCCAGCCGTCGTGGGGCCAGCTGCTCGAGGCGGCGCGCAGCACCGGCGCGCCGGGCCTCGGCGCGTGGTGGTACTTCGTGCCCGCCGGCGCGTCCGTGGTGCTCGTCGTGTTCGCCTTCACGCTGCTCGGCAACGCCCTCGACGACATCCTGAACCCGAAGCTGGCGGGCCGCCGATGACGACCCTGAGCGCCGCCGAGATCCGCGGCCGCCGCCAGTGGCCGCTGCCGAAGCTGGCCGACCCGACGGCGCCGCTGCTCGAGGTTCGCGACCTCAAGACTCACTTCCGTCTCGAGCGGGGCTGGGTTCGCGCCGTCGACGGCGTGTCGTTCAGCCTCGCCGACGGCGAGGCCCTCGGGCTGGCGGGGGAATCGGGCTGCGGCAAGACGACGACAGCGCTGTCGCTCGTCCGCCTGCTCCCCTCGAACGGCCGGATTCGCGGCGGCAGCGTCGAGCTGTTCGGGATCGATCTCGTCCCGAAGTCGGAGCGGGCGATGCTTCGCTATCGCTGGCGCGAGATCAGCATCGTCTTCCAGGGCGCGATGAACGCGCTCAACCCGGTGACCCGTGTCGCTGACCAGATTGCCGAGCCGATCCGCCAGCGGCTCGGCCAGAGCGACAAGACCTCGAAGCGGCGCGCCGCGGAGCTGCTCGATCTCGTCGGCATCCCCCGCAAGCGCCTCGGTGCGTATCCCCACGAGCTGTCGGGCGGGATGCGGCAGCGGGCGATGATCGCGATGGCCCTGGCCTGCGATCCGGCGATCGTCATCGGCGACGAGCCCACCACGGCCCTCGATGTCATGGTCCAGGCGCAGATCCTGCTGCTCCTCGAGCAGCTGCGGCGCGACCTCGGCCTGTCGCTGATCCTGATCACCCACGACCTCTCGGTCATCGCCGAGACGTGCGACCGGGTGCTGGTCATGTACGCCGGACGCGTCGCCGAGGAGGGGCCGGTCGATCGGGTCTTCCGCGAGCCGCGCCACCCGTACACCCAGAAGCTCCTCGGCGCGTTCCCGAACATCCACGCCGATCGGCGGACCCTCGAGGTCATCCCGGGCCAGCCGCCGGATCTCGTCGATCCGCCCGTCGGCTGCCGGTTCGCCGCGCGCTGCCCGTTCGTCATGCCGGTCTGCACCGAGGTCGACCCGCCGGAGGTTCGCCTCGAGGACGGCGTCCGGGTCGCCTGCCACCTGTTCCCGCCGTCCGGGGACGCCGCGTGACCGAGCTGCTGCGCCTCTCGAACCTCGAGGTCCATTTCCCGATTCGGCGCGCCCTGACCGACACGCTCCTCGGCCGGCCGCCGGCGGTCGTCCGGGCCGTCGACGGCATCGACCTCACGATCGATCGTGGCGAGGTCCTGGCGCTCGTCGGCGAGTCGGGCTCGGGCAAGACGACGACCGGCCGGGTCATCGTCAAGCTGACCCGCCAGACCGCCGGCCGGATCGAGTTCGAAGGCAGCGACGTCTCGGCGCTGTGGGGCCCGCGCCGCCTGCGCGACTACCGGCGGCGGGTCCAGCTGATCTTCCAGGACCCGTACGAGACGCTCGACCCGAAGCAGTCGATCCGCGACTTCGTCGCCGAGCCGCTCCAGGTCAACGGCCTGGCGAAGACACCGGCCGAGCGCGAGCAGCGGGTGCTCGAGGCGATCGATGCCGCCGGCCTCCGACCGGCCGACGAGTTCGCGATCCGCTATCCGCACGAGCTGTCGGGCGGCCAGCGGCAGCGAGCGGTCATCGCCGGCGCCCTCGTGCTCGGGCCGGAGCTCGTCGTCGCCGACGAGCCGGTCAGCATGCTCGACGTCTCCATTCGAACCGAGCTGCTGCGGCTGATGCTCGACGTCCGCAAGGAGCGCGGCCTGACGTACCTGTTCATCACCCACGACCTGTCGCTGGCCTGGGTGATCGCCGACCGGATCGCGGTCATGTACCTCGGCAAGATCATGGAGATCGGGCCGGCCGAGCGGGTCATCTCGACGCCCCGCCACCCGTACAGCCAGGCCCTCGTGTCGGTCTCACCGTCGCCCGAGCCGATGACCTCTGAGGAGCGCGCGAAGCGGGTCGTGCTGACGGGCGAGACGCCCGACGCCGCGGCGATCCCGGCCGGCTGCCGGTTCCACACCCGCTGCCCGCTCGTCTTCGACCGCTGTCAGGTCGAGCAGCCGCCGCTGTTCGACGTCGGCGGCGGCCAGCAGGCCGCCTGCTGGCTGGTGGAGCCTGGTCGGGCTGACACTCCGTCAGCCGGCGCTCCATCCGCCGACGTCGCGCCGACGTCGGCGGGCCCCGGCTAGCCGGGCGCTCCCTCGATCTCGCGCTTCCGGCGGGCGACGAAGTCGTCGATGGCCTCCACGACACCGGGATCGAGCGTCGGCGGCACGTACTCGGCGAGCAGCCGCTTCCAGATCGCGTTGGCGCGCTCGGTCGCCGTCCGCGCACCGTCGTCGTGCCAGTTCTCGAAGTTCCGCCAATCCGAGAGCATCGGCTGGTAGAAGGCGGTCTCGTATCTCGCCAGCGTGTGCGCCGTCCCGAAGAAGTGGCCGCCGGGCCCGACCTCGGCGATCGCCTCCAGCCCCAGCTCGTCATCGTCGACGGTGACCGGCTCGAGCACCTTCGCCATCTGCTGCAGCAGCTCGGCGTCGAGGATCAGCTTCTCGAACGACGCGGTCAGCCCGCCCTCCAGCCAGCCGGCGCCCTGGTACACCAGGCTCGCCCCGCCGAGGACCGCGCCCCAGATGGACATCTCGCTCTCGTAGGCGGCCTGGGCGTCGACGGTCGGCGAGCTCGTCACGTTCGAGGAGCGATGGGGCAGCCCGACCCGCCGGGCGAGCTGGCCGGTCGCGAGCGCGGCCTTGGCGTACTCGGGCGTGCCGAACGCCGGTGACCCGGTCTTCATGTCCACGTTCGAGGTGAAGCCGCCGTAGACCATCGGCGTCCCCGGCCGGACGAGCTGCGCGAGGGCGACCATGAACAGCGCCTCGGCGTGGCCCTGCGCCAGCGCCCCGGCGAGGCTGATCGGGGTCATCGCGCCGGCCAGGGACATCGGCGTGGCGACGACCGGCTGGCCGGCCTCGGCCATCGCGATGAGCCCGTCGGACATCGGGCCGTCGAGGCGGAGCGGCGAGTTCGAGTTGACGATCGTCATGAGGCTGGGCTCTCGCAGGAGCGTCTCCCGGCTGACCCGGCGGGTGAGGCAGGCGACCTCGATCGCATCCTCGACCGGCGTTCGCCCGAGGGCGAGGCACTGCCACGACTTGTCGAGGGTCGTCGCAAGCGTCCGGTACATGTCGAGGTGTCGGGTCTCGACCGGCAGATCCGTGGGCTCGAGCGGCCCGCCGCCCTCCTGGTGGATGATGTCGAGGCTCCCGATGACCCGGACGTAGGCCTCGAAATCGGCGGCGTTGCCGGGCCGCCGGCCGCGGTCGATGTCGGTCACGAACGCCGGTCCGCCGACCGCGCCGAAGACGAGGTGGCGGTCGCCGAACACGAGGTTCCGCGCGGGGTTGCGCGCGAACAGCTCGAAGCGGGACGGTGCCAACGCGACCAGCTCCTCCACCTGGCCGGGCTCGAGTCGAACGCGCCCGGCGGCGCCGCGCCCCGCGACGTCCCCCTCGCGCTCGACGCTCGCCCCCGCGCGTTCGCAGATGTCCAGGGCTCGCGCACCCAGGACCTCGACACCCATCTCGCGCAGGATCCGGAGCCCAGCCCCGTGGATCGCCTCGAGCTGATCGGCGCTCAGGATCTCCAGCGGCGGGAAGGGGTTGACGATCCGGCGCCACGGCAGCCGTGGGATGCCACCGCCGCTGCGCTGCTCCCGCCGTTCACGGCGGGCATCGTGGCGGCGGTTCTCGGCGCGACCCTGCACAGCGTCACGATAGGGCGTTGGCGGACTCCGAATCAGCGACTGGTCACGCGCCGGCGGGCGCCATGGTCCGCCGGCCCGGTGGCGAACCCGCCGCTCCGCTCGTCGGGCCTCGACGCATCGTCGAATCATGGAGGGCCCGCTGGGATTCGAACCCAGGACACGAGGATTAAAAGTCCCCTGCTCTGCCGCTGAGCTACGGGCCCGCGGCGGACGCTACCACGTTGAGATGCCGGGCTTCGAGCCGTTCACCCGCTCACGCCGAGCGAATGCCCGACACCACTGGCTGGTGCTCAGTCGGTCGCGAACTCGAGGCCGGCGACGATCGGCGTGGCCATTGCCAGCAGGGTGTCCATCAGCGACCCGTCGTAGGCGTCGATGTCGACGATGAGCGTGCCGCCGGCCGGCAGGTCGAACAGCAGCAGCCGCAGCCGCTCGGAGCCCGCGACGACCCAGCGGAAGCTGTCGCCCGAACGCCCAACAAACAGCGGGACCGTCGGCAGGCCGTTCGCGAACGGGCATGACGGCGTCCAGCCCGCGGCGATCGCGAGATCGATCTGGATGCCCTGCAGGCCGCCGAGGCTGACTGGCTTGGGGTTGCTCGAGACGAACCCCGGCAGGCTGCGGGCCCAGTTCACGAGCGCGAGCGCGGCGCCGCCGACCCCGGGCTCGGGTTCGATCGGGCAGGACAGGTCCTGGGAGGCCGGCAGCGGGTCGCGGAAGAGGTGGATCCCGATCAGCTCCGAGGAGACCGGCTGCAGGCCCAGGTAGTCGGGCGTGTCGGCGGGCAGCCACCAGCCATCGGGCAGGGTGTACGTCACCTGCGGCTGGAAGGCCTGCGATCGATAGGTTCCGGCCTGCAGCGCCCGAGGCCCGGTCGGATTCGGTGCGGCGTCGCTGCATGCGACGACCAGGACGGCGACGAGGCTCGTGGCGATGAGCTGCGACGGGAAACGCACGGCCCGATCGTAGCGGCCGGCGGCCGGCCCACGACGGGCCGTTCGGCCTGTCGTGGTCGTTAACCAGGTGGATGCAGACAAGCGCAGCGCGGCGGGGCATCATCGCTCTGGACCCGCACCGTCGCGAGCGATGGCGGTGCCTGCCTTCGGAAGGGAGGACTCCGATGCGCGATCCGCGCCGATTCCTGATCCCCGCGATCCTGCTCCTGGCCGTGGCGCTCGTGCCGCCGGCGGCCGGGGCGAGCCCATCCTCGGTTCGATTCGCGACCTTCAACGCGTCCCTGAACCGCGGCGCCGCCGGGGCGGCCCTGGCCGACCTCTCGACACGCGGCAATGCCCAGGCCGACGCAGTGGCCGAGATCATCCAGCGGATCCGCCCGGATGTGCTGCTGATCAACGAGTTCGACTACGAGCCGGGCAATGCGCTGGCCCGGGCGTTCCAGCGCAACTACCTCCACCGGCCGCACAACGGGGCCGGCGCGATCCATTACCCGTTCGTCTTCGTGGCGCCATCCAATACCGGCATCACCTCGGGCTTCGACCTCAACAACAACGGCGTCTACGACGCCACACCGGGCGACGGCAGCTACGGCGACGACAGCTTCGGCTTCGGGCTGTTCCCCGGCCAGTACGGCATGGCCGTCTTCTCGAAGTACCCGATCCAGTACGACGATATTCGGACGTTCCAGCTCTTCCTGTGGAAGGACATGCCGGGCGCGCTGCTGCCCGACGACCCGACGACCCCGGAGCCGGCCGACTGGTACTCGCCCGAGGAGCTCGACGTCTTCCGGCTGTCCTCGAAGAGCCATTGGGACGTCCCGATCAAGATCGGCAACGACGTCGTCCACTTCCTCGTCAGCCATCCCACGCCGCCGGTGTTCGACGGCCCCGAGGATCGGAACGGCACCCGCAACCACGACGAGATCCGGTTCTGGGCGGACTACGTCAGCGGCGGCGCCGCGGCGGCCTACATCTACGACGATCACGGCGTCTCCGGCGGCCTGGCCGAGGGCGCGTCATTCGTGATCGCCGGCGACCAGAACAGCGACCCGCTCGACGGCGACAGCATCCCCGGCTCGACCCAGCAGCTCCTCGACCATCCGCGCGTCAACACCGAGCTGACGCCGTGGAGTGACGGCGGGCCGTACTGGGCCGAGGTCCAGGACGAGCTGAACGACGGGCACGCCAGTGATCCGCTGTTCGACACGGCCGACTTCTGCGACACGGCGTTCTTCCCGCCGTGCTCCGGGCCGGGCAACCTGCGAGCCGACTACGTCCTCCCGAGCACCGACATCGAGATGCTCGACGCTCGGGTCTTCTGGCCCACCGGCGACGACCCGCTGGTCTACCTGACGGGCACCGGCTTCCCGGTTCCCAGCTCCGACCATCGGGCCGTCTGGATCGACGTCGGCCTGCCGTAATCGGCGATGACCGAAGCGCCGTGGCGGGTCGTGCTGATCACCAGCGTCGCGCCGGTGGCGACCCGCCTGGCCGGTTCGCTTCGGGAGCTCGGCCATGATCCGGTGGCGGTCGTGTCGCCGCGGCGCCGGGTCCCGATCCCGGCCGATCTCACGATGACCGACGAGAACGCACCCCCCGGGATCGACGTGATCCTGGCTCGGGACAAACGGTCGATGGAGCCGCTCATCGCGGCCCTCGCGCCGGATCTCCTGCTGTGCTGGGGCTTCCCGTGGCTGCTCCCCGCGTCCGTGCTGGCGATCCCGCGGCTCGGCGCGGTCAACCTTCACCCGGCGCTGCTGCCGCGCCACCGGGGCCCGATGCCGATGGCCTGGGCGGTCCGCAGCGGCGACAGCCGGTTCGGGGTCACCTGGCATCGGATGGACGACCAGTTCGACACCGGGCCGATCCTCGCGCAGGCGACGGTGCCGATGGACCCCGACGACGCCGAGATGCGCGAGGTCGCGTTCCGGATGTTTCCGATCGCACTCGGGCTCCTGCCGCGGGTGCTCGAGCGGATCGCTGCCGGCGATGCCGGTGATTCCCAGCGGGCGACGGGCGACGAGCCGTACGCCGGCTGGTTCGGCGAGGACTACGTCGAGATCGACTGGTCGAAACCCTCCCGCGAGATCCACGACCAGGTCCGGGCGTGGGCCTTCGCGATCAACAACCGCGGGCCGGCCGGGCCGCTGGCGACGATCGACGGCCAGCGTGTCCGCGTCACTCGGACGAGCCTCGTCGATCCCGGCGCCGCGGCCGGCGCACACCGCGTCGAGTCCGCTGACGGACCGATCTGGATCCTGGCATCGGAGCCCGTCGCCGCGCCGGACTGACGCGGAGCCCCGCCAGGCGCGGGCGCCGCTTCGCCGCTGTTGAAAAGCGCCTCGCTCGTCTGCTAGACCAGCGATGCGTCCCCGGCCGAGAAGGGAGGGCCTCGTCATCATGCGACCAGTTGCCGCCGCGCTGCTCACGTCGCTGGTTCTGGCAGCTGTGGTGGCCGGCTGCGGCGGTGGGCAAGCGTCGCCAACGCCCGCGCCGCCGCCGACGGTCGCGGTCACGCTCGACGAATGGTCAGTCGCGCTGGATCAGGCGTCGGTGGCGACCGGTCCGGTCAAGTTCGTGGTCACGAACGCTGGTCCGAACAACGACCACGAGTTCGTCGTCGTTCGCACCGATCTCGACGCGGGCGCACTGCCGATGAGCGACGAGGGCACGGTCGATGAGGCCGCCGACGGCCTGGAGGTCCTCGGCGAGATCGAGGATCTGAAGGTCGGCGAGTCCCAGGAGATCACGCCGAATCTGCCTCCCGGCTCGTACGCGCTGATCTGCAACATCGAGGCCCACTACGCGGCCGGCATGTGGATCAGCTTCGTCGTCGAAAACTGAGCCCGAGAAGACCCTACCCGTACACCTCGGGGTTGACCGGCGTCGGCAGGCGTTCGCCGCGCACGCCGGCGAGCAGGTTCGCGGCGGCCATCGCGGCCATCCGGCCGCGGGTCGCCCGCGATGCCGAGGCGATGTGCGGCACGACGAGGCAGTTGTCGAGCGCCAGCAACGGGTGATCCGCCGGCAGCGGCTCGGGATCGGTGACGTCAAGGGCCGCAGCCGCGATGAGTCCATCGCGCAGCGCCTCGTGGAGGGCACCCGTGTCGACGACCGGCCCGCGCGCGGTGTTGACGAGGATCGCCGTCGGCTTCATCGATCGCAGTCGCGCGGCATCGATGAGCCCTCGCGTCTCTTCGCTCAGGTTCACGTGGAGGGTCACGACGTCAGCCTCACCGAGCAGATCCTCGAGCGGCCGGTATGTCGCCCCGAGCTCGCGCTCCAGCGCCTCGTCGGCCCGCTGCAGGTCGTGGTACAGGATGTGCATCCCGAAACCCGCCGCACGGCGAGCGACGGCCTGGCCGATCCGGCCGAATCCGACGATGCCGAGCGTCGCGCCGTGGACGTCCGGCCCCAGCAGGAGCATCGGCCCCCACGTCCGCCAGCGGCCGGCGCGGACGTAGCGATCGCCCTCCGCAACCCGGCGCGCGGCGGCCATGAGCAGCGCGAAGGCCAGGTCGGCGGTCGTCTCGGTCAGAACGCCCGGCGTGTTGCCGACCGGGATCGCACGCCGCGTGCAGGCCGCGACGTCGACGTTGTCGAACCCGACGGCGAAGTTGCTGACGACCTTGAGCTGCGGGCCGGCGCGGTCGAGGAACTCGTCGTCGACCCGGTCCGTGAGCAGGGTCAGCACGCCGTCGCAGCCTTCGATCGCGCGGAGCAGCTCGGCTCGCGGTGGCGGCAGCTCGTCTGGCCAGATCTCGGCATCGCATCCCGCCCGGATCGCCGCGAGCCCGTCCTCGGGGATGACGCGGGCGACGAAGACCCGCGGCCGGTCGGTCATGCCCGCGTTGCGGCGCGATCGGGACCTGCCGGCAGCGCCTCGGCGAAGGCCCGGATCCGGCGCAGCGCCTCGGCGAGATTCTCGCGGGAGTTGGCGTACGAGATCCGGATGTGGCCGACGCCGACGTGGCCGAACGCCGTCCCGGCGAGGACGCACACGCCGGCCTCGGTCAGCAGCCGATCGGCCAGCTCCCGCCCGGTCAGGCCCGTGCCGGCGATCTCGGGGAAGACGTAGAACGCGCCGCTCGGCGTGAGACAGCGAACGCCGGGGATGTCGTTGAGACCGGCGACGACGAGGTCGCGCCGTGCGCGGAACTCCTCGACCATCGCCGCGACGTCGTCCTGCGGGCCGCGCAGCGCCTCGATCGCGCCGGCCTGGGCGAACGCCGTCACGCCGCTGACGGTGTTGATGAGCAGTGTCCCGAACGCCGGCTCGAGCCACGCCGGCACGATCGCATAGCCCATCCGCCAGCCGGTCATGGCGAACGTCTTGCTGAAGCCGTCGAGCACGATCGTCCGCTCCGCCAGCCCAGGCAGCGAGGCGATCGAGACATGTTCCGCCCCGTCGTAGGTGATGCGACCGTAGATCTCGTCGGACATGACGACCAGGTCGTGGCGCTCGACCAACTCGGCGATCCGTTCGACGTCCCGGCGTCCGAGGACGCCCCCGGTCGGGTTCGCCGGCGAGTTGAGGATCAGCAGCTTCGTGCGCGGCGTGACGAGCGACGCCAGCTCGTCGACGTCGAGCCCGAAGTCGCGCTCCATGCGGAGCGGAATCGGCACCGGCCGGCCGCCGACGAAGCGGGTGATCGAGTCGTAGATCGGGTAGCCGGGATCAGGCAGGATGACCTCGTCACCCTCGTCGACGAGGGCCATGATCGCGTAGACCATGACGCCCTTCCCGCCGACGGTCACGAAGACGTTCGACGGATCGACCGGGAAGCCCTTGCGGCGCTCGGCGTCGTCGGCGATCGCCGCCCGCAGGTCCGGCAGCCCGGCGAACGGCGGGTAGTGCGTCAGGCCCGCGTCGAGGCCGGCCTTGGCGGCGTCGCGGACGTGGACCGGAGTGTCGAAGTCCGGCTCGCCGATCTCGAGGTGGATGATCGAACGACCCTCGGCCTCGAGCGCACGCGCCCGGGCGGCCGCCTCGAACGCGGTCTCGGTCCCGATCCGGGCCATGCGAGCGGCAAGCTTCACGGGCCAGATCATAGAGCTGGCCTAGAATCGATAACGATGACCCGCTACTACAGCATCGATGAAGCCAACGCAACGCTGCCGGACGTCGAACGGATCCTGGCCGCGCTGCGCGAACAGCGCGAGGAGCTCATCGAGCTCCGCGACCGGGCGGTGGCCGCCTCGCCACCCGAGGGCGAGGCGCCGAGCGCCGAGGCCCAGGAGCAGATCCGGTTGCTGCGCCTGTCGATGCAGGGCCAGATCGACCAGATGCAAGCCGGCGTCGCGAGGCTCGTCGAGCTGGATGTCACGCTCCGCGACATCGCCAGCGGCCTGATCGACTTCCCGGCGCTCGTCGCCGGCCGGCCGATCTGGCTGTGCTGGCGCCTCGGCGAGGCCTTGGAGGTCGGCTACTGGCACCCGCACGATCGGGGCTTCGACAGCCGCCAGCCGCTCGCCGAGCTGCCGACCGGCCGCAGCTCCGGCAGCCCCGCCTGACCGGCCTCAGCCCCTTCGTCCCGCGACCAGCGACTCGAGGCTTCGGTCGGCGGCCGGGCGCGCCGTCCGATCCGCGACTCTGCGCCCGGGGCGATCGAGCTCGACCTGGCGAAGCCGGCGATCGAGCAGCGCCATGAGCGCCCTCGGGAACCGCTCGAGCCACTCGTCGACCTCGGTGTCGGGCAGTTGCTCGACAAGGGTGAAGAGTGCGTCGATCTCGTCGGCGATCTCCGCCGGGAGCGCCCAGTCGGCGGCATCGGCCCGGGCGCGGAGCCAGCGCCGGCCGGCATCATAGGCCTGCTCGAAGCCCGCATCGGCGTCCGCGGGATCGTAGCGGCGGAAGAGCTCGGTGTAGATCCAGTCAGCTTCGACGCAGGCGCGGCGAGACGTCGAGACGCTGAGGGAGTTTCGAGTTTCGGCCATCTCGGACGACCTCTCTCAACCAGAGATTCTACACCTGGCTGGCAGAGGCTCCGGCCGGCGTCGAGCTCGCCAAGGGAGGGTCGGGCCCCTGTCTACCATGGCCGGATGAGCACGCGCAGACCCAGCTCCACCGTGGTCGACGCGAGCGGGCGCCGAAAGGCCTACCGGCCGCTCCCGGCCGAGGCGCGGACCGCGGCGCTGCGCGCCGGCCTGGCGCTGTACGAGCGGGCGGAGTTCTTCGACGCCCACGAGATCCTCGAGCCGGCGTGGATGGGCACCGACGACCCTGCCGAGCGAGACCTGTACCAGGGCCTCATCAAGCTCGCCGCCGCGTACGTCCACGCCGTGCGCGGCAATCCGGCAGGGTGGGCCAAGAACCTGCGTGGCGCGCGGGAGCGGCTCGCTCGCGCCGTGGCCGCGGGTCGTGATGCCGGGATCGACGTCGCGGCGATCGTCAGCTCGATCGACCGCGCCCTCGCCAGGAAGTCCGGGCTCGGTGCCGCGTGGACGCCGATCCGCATCGAGCGAATCGGCGGCGCGATCGGGCCGTCAGGCGGAGGCGCGCTCCCGACCGCGTGACCGGAACCGCTCCCACCAGCCTCGAACGCGGGCCCGGTTGTTGAACATCCAGCCGATGATCACGAGGATGACGAAGCTCCCGGTCCCGACGCCGGCGGCGGCCAGGTAGCCCAGCTGCTGGCCGATCTCGCCCGGGATCTGGAGCCCAGGCACCACGACGCCGAACGGCCCGAGCTGGAAGAACGGCAGCTCCGGCGCGAGTCGCGCGCGGACCGAGGTCCCGAGCACGCCACTGTCCGTCTGTCCGCCGATCAGGACGACGTGGGTTCCGAGGATCACCGGCGCCGCGCCCACGAGCCCACCGGGCAGATCCGTGACATCGAGGTGGCGCCAGCCGTCGGTCAGGCCCCCGTCGGGGTCGGGGACGGCCCAGTACAGCTCGCCGTGGCGGCCCTCGGCATCGGACCCGCCGACAAGGTACAGGTGACCGTTGGTGGCGAAGGTGGCGCCGTGCGTCCGGGCCGCCGGCAGGTTGGCCTCATTCGCGATGGCCCATTGGCGGATCCGCTCGACGTCGTCGGCCGCCGAGGGAGCCGGCGTGGCCGCATTGGCGTCCGCGCCGACGACGGGAACCGTACTGTCACCGTAGGTCCCGCGCTGCACGGCGCCGGACGGACCGTTGGCGTCGGTCCCGCCGTAGACCCAGACATAGCCGCCCTCGAACGCGGCGCCGGCATCAGCGGCCGGGAACCTCAGCGGTACCTGGGCCTCGAACGGGCCGAGCGCGCCCTGATCGTCGAGCGTCGACTTCCAGGCCGTCGCCGTCGGTGCGCCGTCGGCGTCGTAGCCGCCGATGACGATGATCCCGTCCGAGACGGCGACCGCCGCCGCGCCGGAGCGCGGCTCCGGGAGCGTCAAGCCCTCGACGGCCTTCCAGCTGCCCAGCTCATTCGTGTCCGGGTCCGGGCCGATCGTCCAAACCGTGTCGGTCGGCTGGCCGTCGGCATCGAGGCCGCCGACGAGGTAGGCCACGCCGCTCAGGAGCGCGAGCGCGGCATCCGAGCGCGGCTCGGGCAGGGCCGGTCCTTCGACCCACGGGCTGAAGCTGCCCTCGTGGATCGTCGCCCGGTAGGTCGTCGAGGTCGCGGTCGTGCCGTCCCAGCCGCCCGCGTACAGCAGGTCCGTCCCGATCTGGATCGCGATACCGTTCGCGCGTGGCGCCGGCAATGCAAGCTCGGCGGGCGAGGGCTCCCACGGCACGATCGCGCCGGTCGGCGGCGGACACGGCAGGCCGTTGTTCTCGGCGGGGCAGAGGTTGACCGGCGACCAGGCGAGGATGCCGAGATCGAGCGTCCGGCCGACCGTGAAGTAGTACGCCCGGTCGGGGATGTAGCCGAGCGCGAGGATCGCGATCAGGAACCACGCGAACGCCTTGACGAACGCCCAGCCCCAACCGTCGGCGTCGAGGGCGCCGAACAGGGCGCGACGGCGAACGGGCCGACCGGGAGTCAACGCCTTGGCCATCGCCTACTCCACCACCAGCGTGCCGGTCATCGCCGGGATCGGATGGACCGAGCAGATGAACGTGTACGTCCCCGGGTCGAGCGCCGGGATCTCGTAGGTGATCTCGCCCTCCTCGATCGTGGGATTGTCGACCACGACGGTCGCGTCGCTGAGCCGGATGTCAACGTCGTGCGGGATCTGGATGTCCATGTTCGTGAAGTGGATGTAGAACGTCTGGTTTGCCGGGGCCGAGAGCTCGTGGACGTCGTACGCGATGTTCTGGGCATTCACCTGGAGCACCGTGGCGTCGGGCGGCGGCGTGACCACCGGGGCCGGCGTCTGCTGCCCGCTGCGGGACCAGCATGCCGGGACCGGCGTGGCATCGGCGGCCGGCCGGAACGAGTCGTCGCGCCAGCCACGGAACGTCACGACCTCGCCGTTCGGTCCGATGATCGGCTCGTTGAGCTCGGGATCGCGCTGGATGTACTCCTGCGTCGAGTCGGAGCGCAGGAAGGCGATGATGTCCTCGATCTGGACGTAGTTGAGCGGGCCGCCATTCGCGTCCGACCAGACCGGCATGACGCTCTTGTCGTTGCCGCAGACGTAGCGCCCGCCAACCGTCATCACGTTGTGCAGGTACGCCTCGGTGAGATGGCTGTACAGCTTCATCTGGTCGTGCAGCACCGGCCCGACGCCGCCCTCGCCGTTGGCGCCGTGGCACTGCGCGCAGTTGGCCTGGTACAGGTTGTAGCCGCGCTCGACCGCCGTCACCTGCTGGGCGTCGGCTTCAGCGTCCAGCCGCGCCTGGGTCCATGGGGTGCCCGTCTCGTAGAAGTAGTAGACGATCACGAACAGCGAGACGATCGCCACGCCGAGGAAGGCGATCCAGCGCGCATCGCCCGACTGGCGGACGATCTTGGCCGCTCGCTGGGGCGTCAGGCCGCCGGTGGCGTGCGTCGCCTTGGGCGCGGTGAAGCGCTCGGCGCCCGCTCGCGCCGGCGTCGCGGCCGACTCTCGGCGAGCCGGCAGCCGCTCCTCGGGCGCCCCGCTGGGGCGATTCGGCTGATCGGTCATATACAGCCGACGGGGCTCTTCGGCGGGATGATCCCCGGCTGGCCGACGGCGACCGGCAGCGGGCCGAGGGTGATCTTCGACGTGTCGACGGTCAGCACGCCGTCACTGTCGACGCTGATCGCGAAGCGGTCCATGCTCCGCGGTGCCGGGCCGTACTGCGCCCCGGCGGCCTTGATGCCGAGACGGTCATAGCGAGAGCCGTGGCAGGGGCACTCGAGCCAGAAGTTGCGCAGGCACGGGTTCGGCTTGCAGCCGAGGTGCGGGCAGCGCTGGTACAGCGCCCGGACGTTCAGCGCCGTGCCGTCGCCGCTCTCGTCCTCGCCGGCCACGAACTCCTGGCGGCTCGGGTCGACGAGCACGACGTACGACCGGGCCGGCTGGTAGTAGGCCGGGAAGCCCTGGTCGACCGGCAGGCTCGAGTTCTGGGCCTTGACGTCGGCGAAGCTGCCGATCTTGAGGACTCCGCCGAAGCCGCCGGAGAAGTTGGGCCACAGGAAGCCGATCGAGCCCGCGGCGACCTCGGTCAGCCATAGCGCCATCCCGCCGCCGAGCGACAGGCGCAGCAGACGCCGGCGCGAGATGCCCTGCACCGGATGCTGGCGCAGCGACTTGATCGCCTGGCTCGTGAGGGCCAGCGGCTTCTCGGCAGGTTGGACGTGGTAGTTGCTCATCGGGACGCTCGATTCACAGGGCGAAGTGGAGGCCGCTGGTGAAGTTGTCGAAGAACGGCAGCAGCGGCGTGACGATGCTGTAGCCGGGGCCCCGGAAGAAGACGCCGACGAAGGTGACCATCAGGCCGAGGATGCAGAACAGGCTGAACAGGAGCACCGTCGTCTTGCGCTCCGAGGGCTTCTTCGCCTCGGGGTTGGCGCGGTCGATGAACGGCAGCACGAAGGCACCGCCGAGGATGTACAGGAACGGCACGAGGACGCCCGAAATGACCGGATGGAAGTAGGCCAGCAGCTCCTGCAGGCCGAGCAGGTACCACGGCGCCTTCGCGACCGGCGGCGTGAGATTGCCGTTGGCCAGCTCCTCCAGCGGGGCGTTGATGAACAGGCCCATCAGCAGCAGGAAGATGCTCATGACCGTCGCCGCGAGGAACTCGATGGACAGCAGGTGCGGCCAGGTCATGACCGTGTCGTCGGGCTCCTTCTGGACCCGCACGACGGCATCCTGCTTGACCATCGCCAGCAGGCGATACGGGCGCGCCGACATCGGCACCCGCTGCTTGTCGATCTCGGTCCGCCGCGTCGGGTCGACGGGCAGGACGACGCGCGACTCCTTCTCGGTCTTCTGGTCGGTCATCCGGCGCCGCTCACAGCGGTCCCGAGATCCCGCCGTCCTTGCGGATCCGCCAGAAGTGGACCGCCAGGAAGATCGCCGTGATGAGCGGCAGGACCATGATGTGGAGCACGTAGAACCGCAGCAGCGTGTTCTGGCCGACCTCGATGCCGCCGAAGATCAGCGACTGGATCGGGGTGTTGATGACCGGCGTGTAGCTGGCCATGTTCAGGCCGATCGTGATCGCCCAGTAGCTGATCTGGTCCCACGGCAGCAGGTAGCCGGTGAAGCTCAGCGCGATCGTGAACAGCAGCAGGAAGACGCCGACGACCCAGTTGAACTCCCGCGGCGGCTTGTACGCCCCGTGGTAGAAGACCCGCATCATGTGCAGGAACACGAAGAACACCATCAGGTGCGCGCCCCAGCGATGGATGTTGCGGGTGATCAGCCCGAAGGCGACGTTTGCCTGGATGCTCAGGATGTCCGAGTAGGCGCTCGTCGTCGACGGGATGTAGAAGAACATCAGGTAGACGCCGGTCACCGTCAGCACCAGGAACAGGAAGAACGACAGCCCGCCGAGGCAGAACGTGTACGCGAACTTCACCGCGTGCTGCCGGACCCGCACCGGGTGGAGGTGCAGGAAGACGTTGTTCATGACCGCGTAGGCCCGCGACCGCTCGTCGTTCGGATACGGGTTCCGGAACAGCGAGCGCCACGCGGGACTGCGGCGGATGGCCTGATCCACCCGCTCGAGGAAGCTCAACCCATTCCTCCTGCAACACCGGGCCTGGCGGCGAGCTGGGCGTCCCGGTACGACTCCTTGTAGAGCCGACCGTCGCTCGAGACCTCCTGCAGCTCGAACCGTTCCATCGTAATGGCGTCGAACGGGCAGCGCTTGACGCAGAGCGCACAACGGATGCAGCGCTCCTCGTCGAGGACCATCGCCGCGCCGTCCTGCCAGCCGTAGGCCTCTTCGAGCTCCGGCAGCAGACCCTCCGATTTCAGCTGGTTGATGTCGACCATGTGGATGACGCCCTCCGGGCAGACGTCGGCGCAGGCGCCGCACAGGACGCACCGGAAGGGGTCGAACCAGATGTTGAAGTTGCACATCAGGCAGCGCGTCGACTCGGCGACCGCGCCGGTGGCGTCGTAGCCCTGCTCCACCTGGGTCGTGAAGTTGACGTCCGGGTCGGTCGACGGGATGCGGGCCTCGAGCGGCGTCATCGGGATGTGCTGGCGCGGCAGGACGTCGTAGAACTCGGGCATCTCGAACGCCCAGGAGCTGGTCATCTTGACGTTCGCGGCGACGGTGACGTCGGTCCGACCGGCGAGGTAGCGGTCGATGGCGTAGGCGCACTTCTTGCCGTGGCCGGCGGCCTCGATGAGGGTCGTCGGCCCGGTCACGAAGTCGCCGCAGGCGAACACGCCGCGGACGTTCGTGGCGTAGGTGGCCGGATCGACCTTGATGCGGCCGCGGTTGACCTCGAAGTCGGCCTCGACCGGCAGGAACGTCAGGTCGGCCGCCTGCGACACGGCCGGGATGACGGTGTCGGCCTTGATGACGAACTCGGAGCCCGGGATCGGAACCGGCGAGCGGCGGCCCGACGCGTCCGGCTCGCCGAGCTTGTTGCGGATGAACTTCACGCCCGTCACGTGGCCGTCCTCGCCGATGACCTCGACGGGGCTGGCGAGGAACTCCATCCGGACGCCTTCGCGCTCCGTCTCGCCGAGCTCCTCCTCGTCGACGACGAGCTCGGAGCGAGTCCGGCGATAGACGATCGCGACGTTCTCGGCGCCGTGCCGCAGCGAGGTTCGCGAGCAGTCCATGGCCGTGTAGCCGCCGCCGATGACCACGACGTCGTTGCCGACCTCGATCGGCTCGCCGAGGTTGGCCCGCTTCATGAAGTCGACGCCGTACTGGACGCCGGCCAGGTCCGCGCCCGGCACGTCGAGCGCGACCGGGTTCATCGCGCCGGCCGTGATGGCCACCGCGTCGTGGTCGCGCTGCAGCTCGTCGAAGGTGACGTCGACGCCGATCGTCGTGCTGTAGTGGAAACGCACGCCCAGCCGCTCCACGAGCCGGACATCCATCTCGATCGCCTCACGAGGCAGTCGGAAGGCCGGCACGCCGATGAGCATCGTGCCGCCGGCGTAGGGCAGGCTGTCGTAGACGTCGACGCCGTAGCCCTTCATCGCCAGCTCGCGGGCGACCGCGATGCCCGACGGCCCGGCGCCGACGACCGCGACGCGCTCGGCGCGGGCCTCGATGTGCGGCATCACGTCGGGAATGCCCGATGCCTCGTGCCACTCGACGAGGAAGCGCTTCATGGCCCGGATCGCCAGCGGCCGGTCGATGTCGCCGCGGCGACAGGCTCGCTCGCACGGCGCCGAGCAGACGTAGGAGCACATCGCCGCGACCGGGTTCGGCTCGCGGGACAGGATGTAGCCCTCCTCGAAGCGGCCCTCGGCGGCGAGATTCAGGTAGCCGCGGCAGTTCGTGCCGACCGGGCACGCCTCCTGGCACTCGATGTTGCACTGCAGCCAGGAGGCGTCGACGGGCTGGACCAGGAACTCCGGGCGAGCGTCGAGGGTCAAGGCGCGAGCGAAACCTCTCTGCGTCGATGCTGACGGCCGATCGAGTGGGAAACCGGCATGGTGGAACGGCGGCCGGGCACCACGCAATCTATCACCCGCTCGCGGAAGCCTGCAAAGCCGGCGGCGCGACGGTTGACGCCGCGGAGGCTCGCAGCTACCCTCACCGCGGCGACGGCGCCCCGCGTGGGCGCTGGACTCGAGGACCTCGACCCCGCGTGACCGAGAGCGAGACGGTCTTCCTGGCGCTCGGCGTATTGCTCGGTGCCGCCGGTGGAGCGGCCCTCGTCATGGTCCTCGGAACCCGGCTTCCTCGGCGTGAGATTCGCGTCACGGTCACCCGCGATGCCGTTCCCCGCCGTTCGCCGACCCTCGCGATCGACGCCTTCGTGACCAGCCCGGCCGAGCCGGCCAGGGGTGGGCCGGGGGACCGTCGGAGCGTCGAGCGGACGACGGCCGCGGAGGACCCCTGGTCGCCCGGCCTGCCGGTCGGCCCCGGGTTGATGAGCTCCCACGGCAGCCTGGCGGACCCCGCGACGACGGCCCTCCGGGCCGCAAAGGATCGAACGATCGTTCGGTCTCCGTCCTTCGAGCCGAGCCCCGAGCCAGCGGCCCGCCTGTCGGCCGATCCGGCGACCGCCGTTCAGACGCTCGAACCCCGGGATGTGCGGTTCACGTCGGCCGGCGAGGACACCCGAGCGGCGCCGCCGCCCGGGCCGGCGATGCTGCGCATCCTGCGCGGCGATCACGGGGCCATGCTCGAGGTCGTCGACGCGCTGGCGGGGGCCGACGGGCGACGACGACGCGACTGGGAGATCCTGCTGACCGGTCTCAGCCAGGCGATCGCCGAGACGGCCGTCGACGAGGGCATCCTCGACTTCCCGATGGGCATCCCGTTCTGGGATGCCTTCACCGTCGAGCAGTGTCGCGAGCTTGCCGCGTCGCTGGCGTCGATGGGCTTTCGCTTCGACGGTCGGGACGCCTGGTCGGACGGCCGGGTCCCCGGCTACCGGGAGCTGGGACAGGCGCTGGCGGACGTCGGGCTCGACCCGATCCGTATCAGGATCTGGCCCAACTCGAGCGAGATCGCGCAGCTGTTGCGCGGCGCCCGGCCCGCTGCCGACGACCTGCTGGCACGGGATGCGCCGGACCTGCGGCTCGAGGCGGTCCGGGAGCTGACGCGCTGGCATGCCGAGTCGCTGTCCGGCCTGTGGGTCGCCTGGGAGGTCGTCCGGCCGCTGCTCCTCGGCGAGGCGACCGCGACGGCCTAGCCGGCGAGCTCCTCGGGGTCCTTCGCCTCTACCGCGTCCTCGTCTTCGTCGTCGTCGATCACGACCACCCGGTACGCGTCCGCCGCGGCAACGCCGATCTTCGCGCCTTCCTCGGACATCCAGCCGCGGATCCACCGCTCGGTCCGATCGAAGTCCTTCAGCTGGCTGGCGTGGGCGCGCAGCGCATCGAACTTCCGGTCGATCGTCGCCGAGACGTCGACGCGGACGTTCGCCTTCTCCGACCAGAACAGGTACAAGCGGTTGACCCGCTGCGGCTCGAGGCCCTCACGGACAAGCCACGGGAACGCCATCGGGTTGCGGGACGCCGGGTAGACGGCGTCGGCCGCGGCGATCCCCGCCGCCCGGTGATCGGTGTGGTTCACGCCGCGATCGCCGTGGAACAGCGTCTCGGGATCCTGGGCCAGGACGGCGTCCGGGCGGAAGCGGCGAATCTCGCGCACGAGCTGCTCACGCAGGTTGAGG
>QKHE01000051.1 GCA_003250155.1 Chloroflexota bacterium
CGGTCAAACACGAGCCGCCGCGAACCGGCGATCATGAGCGCGTGAGCATCGACAGTCCGGCCAACCCGAGGATCCGCGCCGCGCTGGCGCTCCGCGAGCGGCGCGACCGCGATCGGACCGGACTAACGCTCGTCGATGGCGCCCGCGAGGCGCGCCGGGCGATCGAGGCCGGAGTCGAGGTCGAGACCGCCTACGTCTGCCGCGAGCAGGCAACTTCGGGTGATGCCGGGCTCGCCCTGGCGGCCCTCGGGCGCGGCCGCGGCCGGCGCGAGGTCGTCGATGTCGGCCCGCGGGCCTTCAAGCGGTTGGCGTTCGGCGACCGGCAGGAGGGGCTGGTGCTCGTGATCCGGCAGCCGATCACGGCGCTCGCCGAGCTGGAGCTCCCTGACGACGCGCTCGTCGTCGTGACCGAGGACGTCGAAAAGCCGGGCAACCTGGGGGCGATCCTGCGCTCGGCGGACGGTGCCGGCGCCGACGCCGTGGTCGCGGTCGGCGGGACCGACCTGTTCAACCCGAACGTCATCCGGGCCAGCGCTGGTACGGTCTTCGCGGTCCCGCTGGCCGCGGCGCCTGCCGCGGACGTCCGCCGCTGGGCCGCGACGCGCGCGCTTCGCATCGTCGTGGCCCGCGTCGACGCCGAGCGGCTCCATGTCGACGCGGATCTCAGTGGGCCGCTCGCGATCGTCGTCGGGAGCGAGGCCGCCGGGGCGTCCGACGCCTGGCGGGGCGACGGGACCGAGGCGGTCCGGCTGCCGATGCTGGGCGTCGCCGACAGCCTGAACGTATCGGTGGCGGCCGCGATCCTGCTGTACGAGGCGTGGCGCCAGCGCCGCGATCCTGCCGGCGTCGCGCGCGAGGAGGCGCCGTGACCGACCCGACCTTCGACTTCGTGATCATCGGCGCCGGACCCGCCGGGGAGGCCGCGGCCTACGAGGCGCGTCGGCGTGGCGCGTCGGTCGCCGTGGTCGATCGGGGATGGTTCGGTGGCTCGTGTCCCCACGTCGGCTGCATCCCCTCGAAGTCGCTGCTCGACTCGGCCGCGCGCCACGCGCGGAATCCGGCCTCGTGGACGTGGCCGGAGACCAGCGTCCGACGCGACTGGATCGTCAATCGGCCGACCGACGCCGCCGAGCCGGACGACCGAAGCCACATCGTGGCGCTCGAGGAGGCCGGGGCGGTCTGCTATCGCGGCGTCGGGCGGATCCTCGAGCGGGGTCAGGTCGAGGTGCGCCATGACGATCGTGTGCACTCCCTCCGGGCGCGCAACGTCGTCGTCGCCGTCGGGTCGCGCTCCCGCGTGCCGCCCGTTCCCGGCCTGGCCGACATCGCCGTCTGGACGAACCGCCAGGCGACCCTCGCCCGCGAGCTGCCGGCGAGCCTGCTCGTGCTCGGCGGCGGTCCGACCGGCGTCGAGCTGGCGCAGGTGTACGCGCGCTTCGGCGTCTCGGTCGCGATCCTGCAGTCCGGCAATCGCCTCGCCCCGACCGATCACCCGCGCAACTCGGCGGTCATCGCCGACGCGTTGCGGGCCGACGGCGTCGACGTGCGGCTGGGCGTGCGCGCCATCGCGGCCGAGGCGCGTGGCGGACGAGATGGTGCGCACCTCGTGCGCCTGTCCGACGGCGGCACGGCCGAGGGCCACGAGATCCTCCTCGCCGTCGGCCGCGAGTTCCCGCTGGAGGAGCTCGGTCTCGAGGCGTACGGCCTCGACCTGTCGGGTCGGACCGCGTTCCCGCGCGACGGCCGGCTGCGGCTGGCCGAAGGGCTGTGGGTCGTCGGGGATCCGGCGGGACCCGAGCTGCACACCCACCAGGCCCACTACCAGGGCGAGACGGCGGTGCGAATGGCGGTCGGCGACGCGGTCACCCCCGATTACCGGGCCCTGCCGCGGGTGACCTACACCGACCCGGAGGCGGCCTTCGTCGGACGAACGCTCCAGGGCGCCCGGGACGCCGGCCTGGATGCCTTCGAGCTCGTCGCCGATTTCGCGACCTCGGCGCGCGGCTACGGCGTCCAGGCCGAACGCGGTCACGTGACCATCGTCGTCGATCGCCGCTCCGGCACGCTGTGCGGCGCCGCGATGGCCTGCCCGGATGCCTCGGCGGCGATCCACGAGTGCGTGCTGGCCATCAAGGCCCGGATCCCGGTCGAGGTGCTGGCCGAGACGATCCATGCCTTCCCGTCGACGTCCCGGATCCTCAACGGCCTGTTCGCGGACGCGCGGCGGGAGCTCGCCGAGCCCGGCGCCGCAGACACCAGGCTGGAGTGGCTGGCGCCGGCCGAGCGCCCCGCCGGCGCCGAGGAGCCGCGGGGCGACGAGCAGGCCAGCTAGCGATCGACGACGGCCTCCCCGTCGACGAGGACCAGCCGTGGTCGGACCCGCGCCAGGCCGACGCCGCCGTTGCCGCCCGGGTCGCCGGGCGCGGCCGGCAGGACGATGAGGTCGGCCGGCGACCCCGGAGCCAGCCGCCCGCCGAGGCCGTCACGAGCCGCGATGTGGGGCCCGACACACGCCGCCCGCAGCGCCTCCTCGAGCGTCAGCGCCTCATCTGGCCCGAACGGCGCGGCGTCGTCGCCCCAGCTCGGGTCGCGACGCAGGACAGCGAGCGCGATCCCGGGCCACGGGTCGATCGGCTCGACCGGGGCGTCGGTCCCGAAGGCGAGGGTCGCGCCGGCCTCGAGCAGGCTGCGCCAGGCATAGCCGGTGGTCTCGGCGCGGGCGCCCCAATCCCGCCGTGCCTGCGCGGCGTCGCTCCGGAGGTGCACCGGCTGCACGGAGGCGACCACGCCCTGCGCCGCAAAGCGGGCCCGATCGTCGCGCTGGCACAGCTGGACGTGCTCGATGCGCGGCATCAGCGGGAGCTGCGATGACGCCGCAGCCAGGGCATCCAGCGCGGCCCGGACCGCGGCGTCGCCGATGGCGTGGATCTGCGTCGAAATCTCGCCGTCGGCCGCCCGCCGCACCGACTCGGCGAGCTCCGGCGGGGCAGAGCGGAAGACGCCGCGCGGGTCGATCCCCCGTCCGCCCGCCTCGTCCTCGATCGGTTCGATGAGCGCGGCGGTGCGGGAGCCGAGCGTGCCGTCGGCGAAGAGCTTGAGCCAGCCCAGCCGGAGCCGGACGCGGTCAGCCTCGGCGTCCTCCTCCAGGGAGGCGCCGCTCCGGAGGCCCCGCTCGACGGCCGCCGGAAGCCCGTCGTCACGGACGCTGGCGTGGACCCGCAGCGGCAGCACGCCGCGGCCGGCCAGTCGCGCCAGGAGATCGAGCCGGCGCAGCTGCGGGTCGGGGGCCAGCCCGCCGGGATCGTGAACGCCGACCACGCCGAGGGCCAGGAGCTCGCGCGCGAGCGCGGGGATCGCCGCCTCCAGGCGCTCGTCGTCCGGCGCCGGGACGTGCCCCATGACGAGGCTGCAGGCCGCCTCGAACAGGACGCCGTCCGGCGTGCCGTCGGCAGAGCGGCGGATCACGCCGCCAGGCGGGTCAACGGACGCGCCGTCCAGCCCTGCCTGGGCGAGCGCCGCCGGACTGACCCACACCGCGTGATGGTCATGCGACCACAGCGCGACGCGACGGCCCGGCGCCGCGGCCTCGAGATCCTCGGCACGCAGCCGCCGGCCCCACCGCCCCTCGTCCCAGCCCGCGCCCTCGATCCACGCCTCCGGCGCCAGGCGGGCGGCAGCCTCGGCCACCACGGCGAGGCCTTCCTCGAGCGTCGCGGCCGTCGAGAGGTCGACGCGCTCGGCCGCGAGCGCCGCGTCGGCGAGGTGGAGATGGGCGTCGGTGAGGGCGGGGATGGCGATCTCGCCCGCCTCGAGCTCGAAGCGGCGGGTGTGCGGGTCGGCGCGCGATTCGAGATCGACCGCGGAGCCGGCGAAGGCGACCCGGCCGTCGCGGATCCCGACCGCCTCGACCCAGCCGAAGCCCGAGTCCCCGGCGAACGTCGCGATCCGGCCCGAGACGAGCGCGTCGAGCGGCATCAGGCGCCGGGCGGCCGCGGCGCCGGCGGCGGTTGCGGCGCGCCGCCGAGGATCGGGCCCCAGCCAGGCGGGTCCGCGAGCAGGGTCGCGAGGGCCGATCGCTCGAGCCCGGCCCCGAGGCCGGCGGCCAGCGCCACCCGCGCCTTCGGCCCGCTGAGGTGGCCGGCCAGGATCGCCCCGGCGCGCCGCCACGTCGCCCCCCCGCCGGGAAACGCGTAGTCGGGGCCCACCGAGCCGCTCGGGCAGCGCGAGGCGAGGGCGACGACGATCCCGGTCTCGATTGCCCGGCTTGCTGCCTCGAGGAGACGCGGATCGGTGTTGCCGGCACCGGTCGCCTCGACGACGATCCCGTCCGGGCGGAGGCCCGCGGCGGCATCGAGCAGCCGCCCGTCCATCGCGACATGCGCCCGCAGCAGCAGCACGGCGCCGGCCGCCGTGGTCGCGACGTGACGCCGCGGGGCGCGCGCTCGGGCCACGCGGACACCGGCGTCGTCGACCCGACCGAGCGGTCCGGTATCGAGCGCCTGGAATGCGTCCATGGCGCTGCTGTGAGTCTTCGTCACGGCATCCGCGGCGAAGATCCCGCCGCCCAGGACGACGACCACGCCGCCCCCGCGCAGGTCGGATGACGCGGCGCAGCGAACCGCGTCGCGCAGGTTCTGCGGCCCGTCGTACTCGGGGCTCGAGGCCGACCGCATCGCCCCCGTCACGACGACCGGCTCGGGCCCGTCCAGGACCAGGTCCCACAGGAACGCCGTCTCCTCGATCGTGTCCGTGCCCTGGATGACGACGACGCCGTCAACGCCCGGGTCCGCCTGTGCCGAACGGATCCGGGCCGCGATGTCGAACAGGCGCGGGAACTCGAAGTGGCTGGCCGGCGTGCGCCCGAGGTCGATCGGCACGACCTCGGCGATGTCGGGCAGGCCCGGCGTCCGCTCGAGGATCGCCTGCCCGTCGAGGCTCGGGACGTTCCCGCCGGCGACCGGGTCGACGACCATGCTGATCGTCCCGCCGGTGAACAGCGCCGCGACGCGGCTCATGTCGCCGGCGGCTCGGCGTGACGGGCTTGCTCCTCCGGCGGCTCTTCGTCATGGTGCGGTGAGACCCGGTCGATCGTCAGCGCCGCGGGGTCGAGCGGCGCGCCGGGCACGATCTCGCGGATGACGTCCGGCGCCTCGCCCGTTTGAAGCGGCCCGCGGGCGAGGCGCGACAGGACGCCCGCCGCGGCGACGGCCATCGCGACCAGCAGGATCGTCGCCGTGGTGCCGATGACGTCGGTGATCGTGCCGACGACGATGATCGGCAGGATGCTGGCGACCGAGATCAGCATGTTGAGGACACCGAAGACGCGGCCGCGGACGTCGCCCGGGATGTCCTCCTGGAGCTGCGTCTGCGCCGAGATCGCGACGATCCCGTACGCGACCCCGGCGAGGAACGCGATCGCGACGACGATCGAGACGAGGGAGGTCAGCCACGTCAGGTCGACACCGGGCACCTCCTGGCCGACGCCGGTCAGGAAGCGGCTTAGGGGCGTCACGATCGTGAGCAGGAAGATCAGGGCCCCGAGGGTCACGAGCCCGACCTCGATGACCCGCCGGCGCGCGACGTAGCGGCCGTAGTTGTTCAGCAGCAGGACGCCCATCACGATGCCGAGGCCGAGCGGCAGCACGACCACGATCAGGTCGCGCGCGCTCAGGCCCAGCGTCTGGCGGGCGAAGCCGGGCCCGACGACCGCGATGATGCCGATCAGCGAGGCCGCGATCCCAAGGTACGCCAGCGACCAGCCGACGACCTGGTTCGAGCGGATGTAGGCGATGCCCTCGCGCAACTGGTCAACCACGCCGCCGACCACCTGGCCGGCCTCGGCGATCGAGGCCAGGGCGTTCTCCGGGGTTTCACCGGGTGCGACCGGCAGGGGCGGGTTGGAGGGCAACGTCGCGCAGAACCAGGCCGCCAGGCCGAACAGGATCGCGACCCCCACCAGCATCGGCGAGGGACCGCCGAAGATCGTCACCGCCAATGGCCCGAGCAGCGCGTAGCCCAGGGCGAACGAGCCGTTGAGGGTCAGCGTGAAGAGACCGTTGGCCGATATCAGCTGGCGCCGCGGCACCACGAACGGGATCATCGCCGCCTCGGCCGGGGCGAAGAAGACGGTGACCGTCGAGAACAGCGTGCTGAGCAGCAGGACGAGCGCGACATTCCCGCCGACCGCGAAGATCCCAATGAGGATGACGGCCCGCAGGCCATTCGTCACGACGAGCATCGCCCGGCGGTCGACGCGGTCGACATACACGCCAGCCAGCGCGGAGAACAGCACGGCAGGCACGAGGAACGTCAGGAACAGCGCGCTGACGGCGGCGCTCAGGTCGGACGCCTCGAGAACAACGACGGTCAGGCCGTACAGGACCATGTTGGTCCCGATCTGGGTCGCGACCTGCGATAGCCAGAGCAGGAGGAACGGCCGGTTCCGAAGGACGGCCAGGGCCTCGAGGCCCTCGCCTGCCGGGATCTCGCCGGCCGGGTCGTGGAAGCCCGGCAGGGGCGCCGGGTTGGTCCCGGTCACGCCCCCGCGGTGGCGCCCGGACCGACGCCGGCGCTCAGGGTCGGGTCACCGCGCTCGAGGAACGTGACGAGGCGGGATTCGAGGGCCCGCCGCTCCAGCAGCACGTGGCGGCCGCAGGTCCGGCAGCGCAGGCCGATGTCGGCGCCCAGGCGGTCGACGAGCCACGCGTCCCCGCCGCACGGGTGGCGGCGGCGGAGTCGGACGACATCGCCCAGCAGCACCTCGAGGACGGGTCGGGTCATCGCCCGGAGCGTATCAAAGGCGTGGTCGGGCGTAGACCGGCCGGAGGCTCCTGCCAGAGGCTGGCAGCTCGAGGCGGTTGGTCGGCGTCACGGTCACGATGGCATCGGGAAACGTCGTCGCGATCTGGGCGATGACGCCGCCGGCCCGGGTCAACGTCCCGGTCAGGATCTCCGGGCTGCCGATCGCGTGCACCTCGAAGGCCGTCCCGAGCGGCTCGTTCTCGACCGACAGCGCGCCCGGCGCACCGGCCACGACGACGCCCGGAACCAACCGCACCGGCCCGACGGCGATGGCTTCGGCGCCGGCGTTGCGGAGCTCGTTCAGCAGGTCTTCCACGCCGTCGCCGCCGATCGGGCCGCGGATCGTGATCGTCACGCCCTGCCCGGTGACGGCCGTGAGACCGGCCCAGGCCCGGATGCCGCGCAGGTCGGAGCGGAGCTGCCCGACGGTGGTGACGCCGGCGGCATTGGCGGCGGCCAGGCGCGCCTCCTGGCGCGACAGGTCGGCGACCTCGGTGCGAAGCTGCTCGTTGCGCTCGTTGAGGTTCGCGATCAGCTGCGTCAGGTCCTGCGCCGACAGGCCCGCCAGGCCCGGCACCCCGGTCTGACCCCGGAACTGGCCCACGACCAGGAGCCCCAGCGCCGCGGCCAAGATGCCCACCGCGAGGTGGCGCCCGGGACGCTCCGCGAAGATCTTCACGCTCCCGGCTCCGGGGTCTCGACCGGCTCGCCGAACCGCAGGTTGAGCGTCCCGGCGAACGCCGGCAGGTCGACCGATTCGAGATCCGCGACGCCGAGTCGGAGCTCGTGTCGCTCGATCCGGTCGCGGAAGAAGTCGCCAAACGCGACGGACGCCGTGATTCGCTCGTACATGTCGGCCGGCCCGATCGCGCTGATCGTGTATGGCGCGGCCAGGTACGCCGAGTTGACGAGGATCGAGCCGCCGATGTCGAGCACGGCCGTCGAGATCGTCACCCGCTCGCCGTTGACGGCGATCGCCTCGGCCC
>QKHE01000003.1 GCA_003250155.1 Chloroflexota bacterium
GATCGCAACGGACGCTCGAACGGGCGAGGCCCCACCCGGCGGCGCGCGCGGCCTGCGGCCGGCGATCCGATTCGTGCTCGGGACCCCGGCGATCCTGGCCATCACCGTCATCTACATGATCATCAACGTCGGCGAGGGCATGTTCGTGGTCCTGGCGCCGATCTACGCGCGCGACATCCTCGATGCCGGCGCGTGGGGCTATGGCGCGCTCGTCAGCGCCTTCACCGGCGGCAGCCTGCTCGGCGCGCTGGCCGTCGGCGCGATCGGCTGGCGCTGGCCGCTGGGGCGCTCGATCGCGGCCGCGACGGCGGCCACCGGGCTGGTGTTCGGCCTGCTGCTCGGCCAGCCACCGCTCGGCGGGGCCGTCGCGATCCTCGCCGTCGCCGGGCTGCTCGCCTCGTCGCTCACGGCGTGGGCCCAGACGATCCGGATGCGCCTCATCCCGCCCGAGCTCCGGGGCCGCGTGTTCGCGCTGCTGCGGACGCTCATGCAGTCGACGCCGGCGATCGGCTCGGTCCTCGGCGGCTACCTGCTGGCGGGCGGGGGGCCGACGCCGACGATCGCGGCGATCGCGGTCGTCATCGCCGTTCCGGGATTGATCGGCCTGGTCCTGCCGGCCCTCGGCCCTGTCGCCACCGCGGAGCCGGGGGCCGAGCTCGCGCATCGACGCACCGACCACGACGCCCTAGCGCATCCCGACGAGCGCCCCCAGCTGGCCGAGGATGCGCGCCGTCGCGCCCCAGACGCGGTGGCCGTCGACGGGGTACGCCCCGAACCGCAGCGGAAAGCCGCGCACGGTCGTCTCGACCAACTCGATCGGAGCGGTCGGCAGGAAGGCCGCGAGCGGCGCCCGGACGATCGAGACGACCTCGTCCGGTGACGGCCGGAGCTCGGGGCGCCGGGCGGCGATGGCCACCACCGGGGTGACTCGATAGCCCGACACCGGGATCCAGAACGTCTCCAGCTCGCCGACGACGCGGACGCCGGCCGCCACGGCATCGAGGCCGACCTCCTCGGCCGCCTCGCGCAGCGCCGCGTCGGCGAGCGTGGCGTCATCCGGCTCCACGCGGCCGCCGGGCAGGGACATCTCGCCCGAGTGATGGCCACCGCGATCGACACGCTGGATCAGCACGACCTGGGCCTCGGCGTCGTCGCCCGGGTCGCGGTCGGGCGTGACGAGCACGAGCACCGCGGCCGGGATCGAGTCCGGTGACCCGAACGGGAGGGCCGGCCCGCGGCGCTCACCGGTGTCGAGCCGGACCGGCATCAGCACATCGGGCGGTGGCGGCAGCCGCCGCGGGATCGTGGCCAGCCGGGCGACCGCCTCGCGGTACCTCACGGGCGGAACGCGGCGACCCTAGTTCGGTCGGCCGCCACCGTCGCCGCGGTCCGGATCGGCGTCCGGGAGGTCGAGCGGCGACCGGCGCCGCCGCCTGCCGCCCCCGGCGGCCGCGCCGACGGCCTCGCCCGTCTCGTCGCCGGCCCCGCGTCGCGCGTCGCGCCGCTCGGCGGCGTCACCGACGATCGTCTCGCCGCCGGACGAGAAGACGAGCGTCGTGCCGAGGGGATCGGCGTCCACGGTGATCGACTGGCCGGGCTTGAAGCTGCCCTCGATGAGCGCCTTCGCCAGGGCGTTCTCGACGAGCCGCTGGATCGTGCGCTTGAGCGGCCGCGCGCCGAAGGTCGGGTCGGTTCCCTCCCGGGCGATCAGCGACCGCGCCGCCGACGTCAGCTCGAGCGCCAGGTCCTGCGACACGAGGCGCCGCTGGAGGTCAGCCAGCAGGAGATCGACGATTGCCGCCAGGTCGGCATCGGTCAGGGCGTGGAAGACGATGACCTCGTCGATCCGGTTCAGGAACTCCGGCCGGAACTGGAGGCGCAGCGCCTCGGTCACCTGGCGCTTCATCGCCTCGTAGGCCTCGGCGTCGCCAGGCCGCACGCCCGACGCGGCGATGATCTGCGAGCCGACGTTGCTGGTCATGATCACGACGGTGTTCTTGAAGTCGACCGTCCGGCCCTGCGAGTCGGTCAGCCGGCCGTCGTCGAGCACCTGGAGCAGGACGTTGAACACGTCGGGGTGGGCCTTCTCGATCTCGTCGAGCAGGATCACCTGGTACGGCCGCCGCCGGACGGCTTCGGTCAGCTGGCCGCCTTCCTCGTAGCCGACGTAGCCCGGCGGCGCGCCGACGAGGCGCGACACCGCGAACTTCTCCATGTACTCGCTCATGTCGATGCGGACCATGGCGTGCTCGTCGTCGAACAGGAACTCGGCCAGTGCGCGGGCCAGCTCGGTCTTGCCGACCCCGGTCGGGCCGAGGAACAGGAACGAGCCGATCGGCCGGCGCGGGTCCTTGAGGCCGGCCCGAGCGCGGCGAACCGCGTCGGATACCGCGGCAATCGCCTCGTCCTGGCCGACGACGCGGTCGTGGAGCCGCTCCTCCATGTGGACGAGCTTGGCCAGCTCGCCCTCGAGGAGCTTGGTGACCGGGACGCCGGTCCACTTGGACACGATCTCGGCGATGTCGTCGGCGGTGACCTCCTCCTTGAGGAGCGCGCCGGGGCCCTGGAGCGCGGCGATCGCCGCCTCCTGCTGGGCGAGGCGATCCCCGAGCTCGCGCTGCGTGCCGTACTTCAGCTGCGCCGCGCGCTCGTAGTTCGCCTCTCGCTCGGCCTGCTCGATCTGGACCTGGAGGTTCTCCAGCTCCGCCTTCGTCGCCCGGATCGCGGCGATGGCGCCCTTCTCGGCCTCCCAGCGCTGCTTCATCGCGCCGGCTTCCTCGGCGATCTCGGCCAGCTCCTTCTCGAGCGCGTCGAGACGGGCCTTCGACCCCTCGTCGGTCTCCTTGTGGAGCGCCTCGCGCTCGATCTCCAGCTGGATCCGACGGCGCTCCAGCTCGTCGAGCTCGATCGGCATCGAGTCGATCTCCATCCGCAGCCGCGACGCCGCCTCGTCGACGAGGTCGATGGCCTTGTCCGGGAGGAAGCGCTCGGTGATGTAGCGATCGGAGAGCGTCGCCGCGGCGACGAGCGCCGAATCGGTGATTCGCACGCCGTGGTGGACCTCGTAGCGCTCGCGCAGGCCGCGCAGGATCGAGATCGTCTCCTCGACGCTCGGCTGGTCGACGAACACCGGCTGGAAGCGCCGCTCGAGCGCCGCGTCCTTCTCGACGTGCTTGCGGTACTCGTCGAGCGTCGTCGCGCCGATCGTGTGCAGCTCGCCCCGGGCGAGCATCGGCTTGAGGAGGTTCGAGGCATCCATCGCGCCCTCGGCCGCGCCGGCCCCGACGACCGTATGGAGCTCGTCGATGAACAGGATCACCTGGCCGGCCGAATCCTTGATCTCCTTGAGGACCGCCTTGAGGCGCTCCTCGAACTCACCGCGGAACTTCGCCCCGGCAATGAGCGCGCCGAGGTCGAGGGCGACGACGCGCTTGTCCTTGAGCGACTCGGGCACGTCGCCGCGGACGATCCGCTGCGCCAGGCCCTCGGCGATGGCGGTCTTGCCGACACCGGGTTCGCCGATCAGCACGGGGTTGTTCTTCGTTCGCCGGGACAGGACCTGCATGACCCGCCGGATCTCGTCGTCGCGGCCGATGACCGGGTCGAGCTTGCCGGCGCGCGCGTCGGCCGTGAGGTCGCGGCCGTACTTCTCGAGCGCCTGGTACGTCCCCTCCGGGTTCGGCGAGGTGACCCGCTGGCCGCCGCGGACCGAGGACAGCGCGCCGAGGATCGGCTCCTTGCCGGCGCCGTGGCCCTCGAGCAGCCGCTGGCCCTCACCGCCGACCTCGGCGATGCCGATCAGCAGGTGCTCGGTCGAGACGTAGTCGTCGCCGAGGCGGCGCGCCTCCTCCTGGGCGCGCTCGACGACGCGCTTGGCGCGGGGATCGAGCGTCAGCGAGCCGCCCTGGATCCGGGCGCGCTTGGCGAGGATCGCCGCGAGCTCGGCGCGGAACGCCGGCAGGTCGACGCCGAGCCGGCGCAGCGTCTCGGCCGGGACGCCGTCGTCGGGTTCGACGAGCGCCGACAGGATGTGCTCGGCATCGAGCACGGGGCTCTGGAGCCGCTCGGCGAGCCCCTGGGCGGTGACGACGGCCTCCTGGGCCTTCTCGGTGAATCGATCGAGCTGCATGGTTCGGGGTGCCTCGCTGGGTCAGGTCCTGGGGTCGGGTTGGTCGACGAGGTCGAGGAACCGCGTGGCGGCCTTCTTGGCGTCATCGGACAGGTCTGCGGGGAGGACGACGCGGACGCGGACGTAGAGGTCGCCCGTCCCGTCGCCCTTGAAGCGCGGCATGCCCTGGCCCTTCAGGCGGATGGTCCGCCCGTTCTGGGCCGCCGGGGGCAGGGTCAGCAGCACGCGACCCTTCAGCGTCGGGACCGGGATCTCGCCGCCGAGGAGGGCCTCGCGGAGCGTCACCGGCACCTCGCGCTCGAGGTCGGCGCCGCGGCGCGTGAAGGCCGGGTGGGGTCGGACCTTCGTCACGACGACGAGATCGCGCCCGTCGGGCCCCTTGCCGGTCAGGCGGATCCGGCTCCCGCTGTCGACGCCGCGCGGGATCGTCACCTCCAGACGACGGCCCTCGATGTCGACGATCCGGCTCGTGCCGTGGAACGCTTCCTCGAGGCTGACTTCGGCCGTCACGTCGATCGGCGCGAGACGGGCCTGTCCGGCGCCGGCCCGGCTCCTGCGGCCGCCGCCGGGCGATGCGCCGGCGACGCCGTAGCCCATGCGCGAGAGCATCTCGTCAAGGCCGCTGCCGCCGGAGAAGCGCTCCGGCTCGCCGGCCGCGGCCGACTCGTCGCCGAACATCATCCGGAAGAAGTCGGAGAAGGCGCCCGCGTCGCCGGTCGTCCGGAACTCGTAGCGGATCCCGCCCGGCCCGGTACCGCTCCCGGAACGACCGCCGCCGCCGAAGCCCGTCCAGCCGGCGAACGGGCCCCCCGGCCCGAACGGGTTTGCGCCGCCGGCTCCGGCACCGGCTCCCGCCCGCGAGTAGGCTTCCCAGTCCTTCCCGAACTGGTCGTACTTGGCGCGCTTGGCAGGGTCGGACAGGACCGCGTTGGCCTCGTTGACTTCCTTGAAGCGCTGCTCCGCGACCTTGTCACCGGCATGCTGGTCGGGGTGCGATTCCCGGGCCAGCTTGCGGTAGGCCTTCTTGATCTCGGCCTGGCTCGCCGTCCGCGGGACGCCCAGGATCCGGTAGTAGTCCTGGAACTCCAACCCTCGGTCCGATGGCTAGCGAGGCGCCGCCTCGGACCTCGGAACGCGAACGGCAATTCGCGCCCGAGGCTGCCGAGTCTGAGCGCCCCTCGCCATCAGCCTCCTTGTACGACGACCGCCGGCTGCTCCGGCGGGTAGCTGGGCTTCGGCAGCGGGCCCTCGCCCTCACCCTCGCCGCCGCGCTCGCGCCGGGCAGGGGTCTTCGGCGTGACCGGCAGCGGCTTCGGCCGCCGCCGGAGCGCCGCATCGAGGACCTGGTCCATTGATTCGACGAGGACGATCTTGATCTGCTTCCGGATCTCATCCGGGATGTCGCGCAGGTCCTTCTCGTTCTTCCTGGGGATGACCACGATCCGGGCACCGGCGAGGTGGGCGGCCAGGATCTTCGACTTCAGGCCACCGATCGGCAGGACCCGGCCCCGGAGGGTGATCTCGCCGGTCATCGCGAGGTCCTTGCGGACCGGGATGCCGGTGAACGCCGAGACCATCGCCGTGGCCATCGTGATGCCGGCCGACGGGCCGTCCTTCGGGATGGCGCCGGCCGGGACGTGGATGTGGAGGGTCTGCTTCTCGAAGGTCTCGCGGCTGATCCCGAGCTCGGTGGCGTGGCTCCGGATCCACGACAGGCCGGCCCGGGCGGACTCGCGCATGACCTCGCCGAGCTGGCCGGTCAGGATGAAGTCCTCCTTGCCGTCCATCCGGGTCACCTCGATCGCGACGACGTCGCCGCCGACCTCGGTCACCACGAGGCCCGTTGCCGAGCCGGTCTGGTCCTCCGGCTCCAGCTCGCCGTACTCGAAGCGCGGCGGCCCGAGGTACTCGAGCAGCTTCTTGTGGTCGATGACGGTCTTGCGCTTGCGGCCCTCGGCGACCGACCGGGCGACCTTGCGCATGGTGTTGGCGAGCTCGCGCTCGAGGTTCCGGACGCCGGCCTCCTTCGTGTAGGCCTGGACCAGCTCGGTCATCGCCTCGTCGGTGATCTGGATGTGGCGGTCCTTCAGGCCGTGGTTCTCCATCTGCTTGGGGATGAGGAAGCGGCGGCCGATCTCAGTCTTCTCCTGCTGCGTGTAGCCCGGCAGCTGGATGATCTCCATTCGATCACGCAGTGCCATCGGGATGGGGTCGATGAGGTTGCCGGTCGCGATGAACAGGACCTTGCTGAGGTCGAACGGCACCTCGAGGTAGTTGTCCTGGAAGGTGTTGTTCTGCTCGGGATCCAGGACCTCGAGCAGCGCCGACGAGGGGTCGCCCCGGAAGTCCATGCCGATCTTGTCGATCTCGTCGAGCATGAAGACCGGGTTGTTCGTCCCGGCGGTCTTGATGTTCTGGATGATCCGGCCGGGCAGCGCGCCGATGTAGGTCCGGCGGTGGCCGCGGATCTCGGCCTCGTCGTGGATGCCGCCGAGGCTCATCCGGACGAACTTCCGGCCCATCGCCCGGGCGATGCTCCTGCCGAGCGAGGTCTTGCCGACGCCGGGCGGGCCGACGAGCGCCAGGATCGGGCTGCGGATCTTCTCGGCCAGGGCGCGGACGGCGAGGTACTCGAGGATCCGCTCCTTGACCTTCTCGAGGCCGTAGTGGTCCTCGTCGAGGATCTTGGCCGCCTCCTTGATGTCGTAGCGGTCGTCGGTCGTGACGTTCCACGGCAGGCCGACGAGCCAGTCGACGTAGCTGCGGATGACGCCGACCTCGGGCGAGGCCGACGGGATCCGGCTCATTCGGTCGATCTCCTTGAGCGCCCGGGTCTTGACCTCCTCCGGCATGCCGGCGGCCTCGACCTTCTCGCGCAGCTCGTTGACCTCGGCCTGCTGCGGATCCTCCTCACCCAGCTCACGCTGGATGGCCTTCATCTGCTCGCGCAGGATGTACTCGCGCTGGGTCTTGTCCATCTCCGACTTGACCTCGGACTGGATCCGACCCTTGAGCTCGTGGACCTCGATCTGGTGGGCCAGGAAGGCGGACGCGAGCTTGAGGCGCTCGAGGACGTCGATCGTCTCGAGCAGCTCCTGGCGCTGCTCGGTCGTCATGTCGGGGCTGTAGGCCGTCATGTCGGCCAGCAATCCCGGCTCGGTGATGTTGCGAGCGGCGACGGCGGCCTCGGGCGGAACGGGCGCCCCGGCCTGGACGTATTGCTCGACCTGGGCCTGCACCGAGCGCATCAGCGCCTGGACCTCGACGTCGCTGCTCGCGGGCTCGGTCAGCTCCTCGATGCGGGCACGGATGTGCGGCTCGCTCTGGGCGAAGCCGTGGAGCCGCATGCGGCCCTGGCCCTGGATGATCGCGCGCACCGTGCCGTCCTGGAGCTGGACGACCTGGGCGATCTTGGCGACCGTGCCGACGCCGAACAGCTGCCCGGGATCGCTGATGTCCTCGTCGTCCACCGAGCGCTGGGTCACGAGGGCGATCTGGCCGCCCTCGGCCACGGCGGCATTGACCGCCGCGACGCTCTTGTCGCGACCGACGGTCAGCGGGACGATCATCTCCGGGAAGATCACCGTCTCCCGGAGCGCGACGAGCGGAAGCTCGCGGATGGTGATGGTTCGCTCGTCATCCGGGTTGGACGGTCGGCGTGGCATCGGTTCTCCTAGTGCTGCTGTCCGGTCGGCCGGGCGTCAGCTCGCGGCCGACCGGGCGGTCGATGGGGACCGTTCGGCGGACTCCTCCGCCTCGCGCTCCCCGCTGCTTCCTTCCGTGTAGAGGCGCTCCAGGATCCTGGTCCCGAGCCGTTCCTCCAGCTCGAACAGGACCCGCACGCCCGCCAGGTTGACGCCGAGGTTCTGCGTCAGGTGCCGGATCCAGAGGACTCGCCGGACGTCGTTCTCGGAGTAGAGCCGGATGTTCGTCGGCGTTCGAGCCGGACAGATCAGGCCCGCTTCCTCGTAGATCCGGAGGGTCCGCGGATGGACGCTGACGATGCTCGCCGCCACGCTGATCACGTAGACGGGGCGACTCGGATCGCGGTCCGGCCGGCGAAACGGCATCAGCGTCGGCTCGCGCTCGGCGTCCGGCTCAGCGCTCGGACTCGGCCGTGCGGTCGCTCGTGGGGCGGCCATTGCCCTCGCTCACCGGCGAGATCTTGATCTGGCGGGGCTTGACCTGCTCCGCCTTGGGGATGCGCAGCCGCAGGACGCCGTGCTCGAACGTCGCCTCGGCCTTGTCGGGCTCGAGGCCGGTCGGCAGCGTCACGGAGCGGCTGAACTGGCCACGTCGGATCTCCTGCAGCAGGTAGCTGCCCTCCTCGGCCTTGCGCTCCTCGGCGGTCCGGCCGGTGATCGTCACCGTGCTGTTCTCGATGGTGATATCGACGTCCTCGGGCTTGACCCCGGGCAGCGCGGCCTCGATGGTCAGGGCGTCAGCGTCGGTCGTCACGTCGAGTGGCAGTCCGGGTCCGTCATAGCCTCCGGCGAGGAAGCGGAACGGACGGTAGTCGTCATCGAATAGGCGGTCCATCGCCTGGCGAAGGGTCATCATCTCGCCGAACGGCGAGGGACGGCGCACGATCGTCATCGCTCGCACACCTCCTGTGCTGTTCCATGTGTCTGTCTTCCTCGGCGAGACGGTAGCCCCGCCGGCCGGCACCATGCCAAGCACCGGAATCCTAGAAAGTTGACAATGCCATTGTCAAGACTTCGGTACGTGATGATTTCTGAATCGTTGCCTGTGCCGCTTCGGCTGGGCGGCGTGGGCCCTCGGCGTGGTGCGACCGGATCGGGCGTCAGATGCGGAGGTGCCCTTCCAGATCTCGGGCCGGTCAGCCTGCCGACGTCGCGGGTCGTCGGCAGATGACGGAACCGACCATGAACCGCCCCTCCGACACGCGAAGGCGCCTGGGGACGAGGGACTAGGGCGTCGCCTCCTCGAGGGGCGTGCCGATGAGCTGCTCGTGGAGCAGCCGCTCGCAGTCGGCGCGCCCGATCGCGATGACCTTGTCGCCCTCGGTCAGGACGGTGTCCGGCCGGAGCGGCGTCGCGACGCCGTCGCGGACGACGGCGAACAGCGAGCAGCCGTCCGGGATCGTCAGCTCCGCCGGGGAGCGGCCGACGGCCGGCGAATCGGACTGCAGGTGGGCCTCGATGATCTCAAGCTCGTTCTCGAGGGCCGCCAGGTGCAGCAGCTCGTGGACGGGGATGTCCTGCTCGATGGAGCCGAGGACCATGCGCGTCGGGCTGATGATCTCGTCGACGCCCATGTGCCGGAACAGCCCCTCGTTCTTCGGGTTGTTCACGCGGGCGATCGTGCGCGGGACGTCGAAGTGGTGCTTCGCCATCTGGCAGATGACGAGGTTGTCCTCGTCGTCGCCGGTCACGGCGGCGACGATGTCGGCCCGGCTGGCGCCGGCCTCGCCCAGGTACTTGCCCTCGCAGCCGTCGTGCGGCACGACGATCGAGCCGAGCTCGTCGGCAATCTGGTTGGCGCGGCTGCGGTCCTTCTCCAGGAGGACGACCTCGTGGCCGTTCTCGACGAGCTCCTTGGTCAGGTAGTAGCCGACCTTGCCGCCACCGATGACCAGCACGAACATCGATCAGGCCTCCGTCGTCGACTTGCCGCCCGCCGGGCTCGCGCCGAGCGGGCTGGCGCTGAGCGGGCTCGCGCCGAGCTTGGGCGCCCCGTTCTCGTGGCGGTGTGGGACCGGCGCGATGACGGACGGCATGCCGGTCGGCTTGAGGCCGAGGAAGCCGAGCATGGCGTCGGTCAGCATCGTCGTTCGGCAGATGGTGGCGATGCCGAGCTCGGCGTAGGCCGCCGCCCGGACCGGGTCGTTGATCTTCGCGATCGCCCGCTTCGCGCCGAGGTTCTCCATCGCGACCTGGGTGGCCATGACGTTGCGATTGTCGCCTTCCGTGAGGGCCACGAAGACGTCGGCGTCCTCCGCACCGGCCCGCCGGAGCACGTCCTCGTCCGTTCCATCGCCGCGGACCGCGCGGCCCGAGAACGAATCGGACAGCCGGTCGAAGGCCCGCGTCGACGTGTCGAGGATCGTGACGTCATGACCCAGGCCGGTGAAGGCCTCGGCGAGGGCGGCGCCGACGCGCCCGCAACCGACGATGACGACTTTCATCGCATCTCCTCCGGCATGGGCTCCCGGATGACCCAGACCTCGCACGGCGCGTGCTTCAACACGTAGGGCACCGTTCGGCCGATCGCGAAGTCACCGCCGAAGCGCTTGCGGTACGGGAGGCCGACGATGAGCAGGTCCGCGTCGCGCTCGGTGGCCTCGTCGACGAGCGCCGCCCCGACCTCGCGGGCCTGCAGCAGCACCGGCTCGAGGGCCGCCTTCAGCTCCTCGGCGGTCGTCTCCGCCCGGTCCAGGATGTGCTGCGCGGCTTCTGACCGCGCGGCGATGTCGGCGTCGAGCGGCAGCGACCAGCCGACCTCGACGACGTGGACGCCGACGAGCTCGCTGCGAGCAGCCCGGGCGAGATCGGCGGCGAGGCGCACGATGTGGTCATCGCAGGGCCCCCCGGCGAGCGCGAGGATCGCGCGGCGGAAGGCCGTGGTCTGTGGTTCGGACACCGCGAGTGGGCTGCCTCGGCTACCGGTTCGCGCCGGCGCCAGCGTGCCGGTCATACGCGCGGCCCACGATACCACCGAGGCGCCTCCCGCCCGAGTCCCTACAGCCCGACCGACAGCCGGGCGGCCAGGCTGGCCGGCAGGCTGGTGGCGGCCATCCGTTCCTGGACGGCGTCGACGTCATACGGGACGCGCCGCCAGGTGACGCGCTCCTGCTCGGGCTCGAACAGCATGAACGATGCGGCCGGATCGCCGTCGCGCGGCTGGCCGACGCTGCCGGGATTCAGGAGCGCGCGCCGTCCGCGCAGGCTGAGCTCCGAGCCATCACTGGGCCCCAGGACCGCGACCCGTCCATCCTCCTCGACCCAGGCGATCGGGATGTGGGTGTGTCCATGCAGGCCGGTGCGGCCGCCCAGCAGCGCGAGGTTGGCCCTCGCGACCGGCAGCGAGGTGACGTACTCCCAGGTGGGGTCGCGCGGGCTGCCGTGGACCAGCTCGCAGCCCTCGAGGGTGCGGCGCTCGGGCAGCTCGGCCAGCCAGGCCCGCGTGCTCGGCGAGACGGCACCCATCGTCCACTCGATCGCCCGCCGCGCATCGGGGTTGAACCACTCGATCTCGACGCCGCCGACCGCCGCTGCGTCGTGGTTGCCGCGGACGCCCAGGGCGCCGATGCCGCGCAGCCGGTCGACGACCGCGTCGGGCTCGGGACCGTAGCCGACGACGTCGCCCAGATGCCAGACCGCATCGACGTCACCGGCGGCGGCCAGCACGGCTTCGAGAGCCGGAAGGTTGGAGTGGATGTCCGAGAGCACGGCGACCCGCATCTGCCGGCCAGACTAGCAGGGGGATCGCTGCCCTTGACGCGCGTCGGGAGCGGTGCCCCCAGCGACCTGACCATCCTCCGAAGGCCGCGGCCGCCGGAGCGCCACTCCCGGCGTGTCATGCATCGCAGCCGGCCCATCGGTCTGGCGCGGATCGGTCGGTTCACGGCTGGGTTTCCCCGAGCCCCTCGCGAGCCGCGCTCCCCGGGGTTGCCCCGGCGCGGATGCCGGATGTTGCCTCCGTCGCACGGCCCAGTCAACCCGGTTATCCACGAAGTGGACGACGCGCCGCCCGATCGTGGATAAGTCAGCCGCGGAAGCCCTGCCGACGATGCCGGTCAGGCCCCTCGTCCGGCGCTCCGGACAGGTCGTCCGAGGGTCCGCCGGACGACGTCGACGACCTCCTCGACGTAGCGGTCCGCGTCGCCGCGTTCCGCCGCGGTCCGGACACAGCCCTGCACGTGATCCTCCAGGACGAGCACCGCCAGCGAGTCGACCGCGGCCCGCAACGCGCTCGTCTGCTGCAGGATGTCGACGCAGTACTCCTCGCGCTCGATCATCCGGGCGATGCCCCGGACCTGGCCCTCGATGCGCGCCAGCCGTCGGACGAGCTGCGCCTTGTCCTTGGTGTAGCTGTGGCGGAATTGGTCCGCGGGATCGGCCCCGTGCGAGTGGGCCGGCCCGACAGTCCGGGCATCCGTCGTCATCCGTTCGTCACGCTCCCATGCCGGCCGCCCCGATCGAGGTCGGCCCGATCATGATACCCCCCGGGGGTATCAGGGGCAAGATCGGCGCCGGCGGCGGGTCCCCCGAAGAGGGGCTACACTCGCTGCGGATGGATCCGCTGGACCACCTGAGAGCGCTCCCGGACGCAATGCCATGCAGCGTCTGCGGCGAGCGCGTCCCCGGCGACGGCGTCCGGCTCCTCGCCTGGCGCGACGAGATCGCCTTCGTCCAGCTCGACTGCCTAGCCTGCCTCAGCACGACGCTCGGCTTCGCGATCGACGGCCGCCCCGAGGACGCGGGCGCAGAACGGGATCCCTGGCAACCGCCGGTCTCGGCCGACGACGTTCTCGACATGCACCAGTTTCTTGCCGGATGGCGGGGCGATCTCGCGAGCCTGCTGCGGACGCGAACGCGGTGACCGACGCGAACCGCGCGGCCGCGGATCGGGACCGCCGGCCCGGCCAGCCCGCGCCGGCCGGCGCGACGGGATCGGCCGAGCCGGCTGCCCCGACGGACGTCCCGTTTGCCCACGCCAGCGAGGGCGAGATGGCCCGCATCCTGGACTTCTACGACGTCCGCTGGGAGTACGAGCCGGTCACGTTCCCGATCCTGTGGAACCTCGACGGCGACGTCGTCGAGAGCTTCGCGCCCGACTTCTACCTTCCGGAGCTGGACATCTTCCTCGAGATGACGACGCTCAAGCAGCGCCTGGTCCGCAAGAAGAACCGCAAGCTGCGCCGCTTGCGGGAGCTCTATCCGGACATCCGGATCAAGCTCTTCTACGCTCGCGACTTCCGGGCCATGATGCTCAAGTACGGCCGACTCGGGCTCGTCGAGTCACTGTCGGGGACGCCGGGGCAGATGGTCCCCGATCGAACGACCACGGACGGGTCGGCCGCGACGGGCCCGGCCGAGGCGGGCCCGGCCGGCAACCCCGGAGCCGGGGCGGAGCCGGCGGCCGCCGTCCGGCCGACGCCCAGGCGCCGCCGCCGGCCGAACGTCGCTGAGACCGAGGTACGAGGGTGATGGTGGCAACGACGGATCTCGCGGGCGATGTCGGCGAGATCCTCCTGACCGAGGAGCAGATCCAGGCTCGCGTGGCAGAGCTCGGGGCCCAGATCAGCGCCGACATGGCCGGCCGCACACTGACCCTGGTCAGCGTGCTCAAGGGATCGCTGCCGTTCATGGCCGACCTGATGCGCGCCATCAGGCTGCCGCTGCGGATCGACCTGATGGAGGTCTCGTCGTACGGCGGCGCCACGACCGAGTCATCCGGCCTGGTGCGGATCCTCAAGGACCTTTCGTCGAGCATCGAGGGCGAGGACGTCCTGATCGTCGAGGACATCATCGACACGGGGCTGACGCTGAACTACCTCGTCCGCTACCTGCGCGGCAAGAAGCCGGCCTCGCTGCGGATCTGCACGCTGCTGGACAAGCCGGCACGGCGCCTCGTCGAGATCGACGTCGACTACACCGGCTTCACCATCCCCGACCAGTTCGTCGTCGGCTACGGGCTCGACTACGGCGAGATCTATCGCAACCTGCGGTTCGTCGGCGTCCTCAAGCCCGAGGTGTACAGCGCGGGATGAGACGACGATGACGATGCACCGTCGGCCGATCGGCCGGTCGCGACTGCTCGCCGCCATCGGGGCCGTCGTGACGCTGGTCGGGACGTTCCTGCCGTGGTGGACCTTCGGCGGTCGCGAGGGCCTCCCCGCGGTCGGCGGCAACGGCCTCGACTCGCTCGGCATCGTCGTCTTCGGCGTCGCGATCATGACGCTGGCGCTGCTGACGCTGCCGTATGCCTCCGAACGGCCCGTCTCGATCGACCGCTGGTCCACCTACGCGGTCCTGGCCGGGGCCGGCTGGATCGCGTTTGCCTACCGCCTCTACGACCTCGCCGCACTCGGGGTGTTCCAGTTCGCCGAGCCGGTCGACGCGGTCGTGCGGATCCCCGGGCTGTGGCTTGCCGGGATCGGCCTGTCGATCATGGCCCGCGCCGCGTACGACATGCTCGGCGAGCCCCGGCTTCGCTGATGTCGCGCCGCCGCCGGGCGGTACTCGCGACGTCCCTCCTGATCGCCGGGCTGGCCGTGCTCTGGATCGCCCTCAGGCCACGCTCCGCCGCGGAGCTCGCGGCGTCCGCCGACGCGCTCGTCGCGGGTATTCGCCCGGCCGTCACCGTCGACGGCAGCAGCCTCCTCGCGGCGCGGGCGATCGCCGACTTCGGCGTCGGCGCCGAGGTCCGCCTCGTGGTGGTCCGAATCGTGGACGAGCTGGCCGTCGTGGTGCGGCTCGAAACCGCGTCCGACATCTCGGTCGCGAGCATCGTCCGGGCATGTCTCGTGGGACCGGACGCGGCGCCGGACGACGCCGGCCTCGAGGATCGCTGCTGGGGCGACGAGGAGCTCGGGCCGCTCCTGGAGGCGCAGCTCCGACGCGATGTGGCGGGCCGCCTGCAGCTCGTCGCGAACGACCCCGTCACGTTGCGGGTGACGCTCCGGCGCGGCGAGGACCGCTGCGACTACCCACCCGGGACGTGGCACCTGGAGCTGCTCGTCGATCCGGTCGTCGATGGTTCCGCGATCGGGCCCAGGTACGCGCCGATGCCGACGTTCGAGGTGCCGTACGTCCCCGACGAGCCGCTCAGCCTCGTGGCGGAGCGACGCTACTGCGGGCTGGCGAGCAGGATCTACCGCGAGCAGGGCGAGCCGACGATCTCGGGCGACTGACGACCGGGCCGGACGAGCGTCGGGTCAGTTCGCCTTCGTGAAGCGGGCGAGGAAGCGCTGGGTCCGCTCGTCCTTGGGCGCGTCGAGGCACTCCTCGGGCGGCCCGGCCTCGACGAACTGGCCCTCCTCGATGAAGTAGACCCGGTCCGCGGCCTCTCGAGCGAAGGACATCTCATGGGTCACCACGAGCATCGTCGCGCCCTCGTGGGCCAGCTCCTCCATGACCGTCAGGACCTCGCCGACGAGGGTCGGATCGAGCGCCGAGGTCGGCTCGTCGAACAGCAGGACCTGCGGCTCCATGGTCAACGCCCGGGCGATCGCGACGCGCTGCTTCTGTCCACCCGACAGCCGATTCGGGTACTCGTCGCGCTTCTCGCGCAGGCCGACCTTGTCCAGGAACTTCTCGGCCGTGGCGATCGCCTCGTCGCGCGGGACGCCCTTGACCTTGACGGGGGCGAGGATGAGATTGTCGATGACCTTGAGGTGCGGGAACAGGTTGAACTCCTGGAACACCATCTGGGCCTTGATCCGGATCTGGCGCACCTTCTCGGCCTCGGCGCCGCCGCGTTTTCGCAGCGGCGAGGCCGCGACCTGCACGCCGTCGACCTCGATCGAGCCCTTGCTCGGCTCCTCCAGGAAGTTGATGCAGCGCAGGAGGGTGCTCTTGCCGGACCCCGAGCGGCCGATGAGGCAGATCGTCTCGCGCGGGTAGACGTCCAGGTCCACCCCCCGCAGGACGTGGTTGTGGTGGAAGAACTTCTCGAGTGAGCCGACCCGAACGATCGGCTCCGCGCCCGGCGGGGTGAGCCGGCCGGGCTTGGCGTACGGGTCGCCGGCGGTCATCGAAGGCGCAGTGGTCATCGGTTTCGGTCTCCTGCGGCCATCCGCCGCTCCAATCGCGCCTGGAAGAACGACAGGATGATCGTCAACAGCCAGTACAGGGCCGCCGCGACGGCGATCGTCTGGAACACCGCGACGTACGGTCGACCTGCCGACTCGGCTCGCCACAGGAGCTCCTGGACGCCGATGATCGAGACGAGCGCCGAGTCCTTCGTCATCGCGATGAAGTCGTTGGCGACCGCGGGCGTGACGATCCGGATGGCCTGCGGCAGCACCACCCGCCGCAGCACCTCGCGCTCCGGCAGGCCGAGGGAGCGCGCCGCCTCGACCTGGCCGTGCGGCACGGCCTGGATGCCCGCCCGGAACACCTCGGTCAGGTACGCGCCGTAGTTGAACGACAGGGCAATGATCCCCGTCGGGATCGGGTCCACCACGATGCCGACCGCCGGCAGGCCGAGGAAGATGAACAGGATCTGGACGATCAGCGGCGTGCCCCGAACGAGCGACACGTACAGCGAGGCGACGCCGTTGAAGATCGGGTTGGCCGACAGGCGGCCGAGGGCTCCGAACGTCGCGAGGACGACGGCGATCAGGATTGACGCGACCGACAGGAACAGCGTGATCCAGACGCCGCCGACGATGAACGGCAGCCACTCCTCGAGGTGGAAGCGCGGGTTGGGTCGCGCGGCGACATACACGAGGGCCACCACCGCCGCCACGATCACCGCCCAGGTGATCATGAAGCGGATTCGGAAACTGAGCGTCTGGCGCCGCTCGGCCGACTCGATCGCGACGACGATCGGCGGCAGCCCCGGCGGGCTGCCGACCAGCGCGGATTCGCCCTGCCTCGCCACGGTCTCGCACCCTCCCGTGTTGCGGTAGCCCGGTCGGCGACCGGGCTACCAGGTTGACGGTGCTACTCGATCACGCTGGCGGTGTCGTCAGGTCCTCTCCGAACCACTGCTCCGACATCGCCTTGAGCGTGCCGTCGGCATGCATCTCGTCGATGATCGCCGAGACCCGCTCGATGAAGTCCGTCGGATCGGGACCGGACTTGTCGGCCGACGCGGCGAGCTGCTCGGTGAACACGGGATCGCCGACCTTCACGATCGGGACCCCGTTGCTGATCGCCGAGTCGATGACGGTTTCGGACGTGAGGAACCCGTCGCCGACGTTCTGCCCGGCGGCGATCGCCTCGGCGCAGTTCTGGTCGGTGTCGAGGATGGTGGTCGTGACGCCGGCGGGCGGATCCGCCACCGGTCCCAGCGACTCGCTCTCAAGCGTCCCGTTGATCCAGTCGAGATACGTCGTCGCGGTCGCCACGCAGATGGTCTTCCCGGCGAGGCCGTCGAGCGTCGTGATGCCCGACTTCGTCGTGGCTGCCATCTGGGCGGGCGTGTAGTAGTAGGCGCTGGTAAACGCGAGGATCTCCTCGCGGGGGACGGTGATCGTCATCGAGCCGACGCTGACGTCCCAGCGGCCGGCCCACGAGCCGGCGGTGATGACATCCCAACCGGGAGTCACGAACTCGACGGTCACGCCGAGCCGCGCCCCGATCGCGTTCGCGACGTCGATGTCGAAGCCCTCGAACGACCCGTCGGGCTTCAGGAACGACTGCGGCGCGTAGTCGGCGTCGGTCGAGACGACGAGCTTGCCGGCGGTCAGGACCTTCTCCAGCAGGCCACCCGCGATGGGACCCTCGCTCATCGGGGGTTCGCTCGGCGTCTCGCTCATCGGCGGCTCGGTGGGTGTCGCCACCGGCGTCGAGGTGGCTCCGGGGCCGGTGCACGCGGCCATCAGGGCGGCCACGGCGGTGAGCGTCGCGGCGATCCGCAACGGTCGATTCATGAAGCACTCCTCCTGGCTCCTGGAATCGCAGTGGATGCGTGAGTCTCGCACGAACGGCGACGTTTTGCGAGCCCGTGCCCGCGAGCGTGCGCACGCGCACCCACCGATGAGCCCGCCACGGCCCGCTATCCTGCGCCGCGATGGCGGCCACAGACGCGCCCGGAGCCGCAGCCGGCGCCCCGATCGAACGGGCCTTCACGCTGCCGTCGCGGCTGTACACCGAGCCCGATGTCCTGGAGGCGGAGAAGGTCCGGATCTTCGGCCGGACGTGGCAGCTCGCGGCGCGAACCGCGGACCTCGCGCGGCCGGGCGACTTCGTGCCGGTCGAGCTGGTCGGCGAGCCGCTCGTTGTCGTCCGCGCCCTCGACGGCGAGCTGCGGGCGTTCTACAACGTCTGCCGCCACCGGGCCGGCCAGGTCGCCCTCAGCCGCGGCAACCGCAAGAGCCTCCAGTGCCGCTATCACGGCTGGACATATGGTCTCGACGGCACCCTCCGCGCCGCGCCGGAGATGGACGCAACGGAGGGCTTCGACACGGCCGACTTCGGGCTCGAGGCAATTCGCGTCGAGGCCTGGGGCCCGTTCGTGTTCGTCTGCCTCGACCCGGACGCCCCGGCCCTCCTGGAGATGATGGACAGCATCCCGACCGAGGTCGCGGCGGCCGGTTTCGACGTGGCGGCGATGACGCTCGTCGAACGGCGCGACTACCTCGTGGAGTGCAACTGGAAGGTCTACGTCGACAACTACCTCGAGGGCTACCACATCCCGATCGCCCATCCGGCGCTGTTCCGCGAGCTCGACTACGACGCCTACCGCGTCGACACGTTCCGGTATCACTCGCGCTCCCACGCCCCGATTCGCGAGCTGCGCGACGGCGAGGAGCTCGGCCGCGACCGACGCTACGTCCGCTCCGCCGACGGCGAGGAGGACGCCCTCTACTACTGGCTGTTCCCGAACGTGATGTTCAACATCTACCCCGACAACATGAGCATGAACCTCGTCCTGCCCCTGTCGGCGGAGCGGACGCTCACGATCTTCGAGTGGTACTTCGCCCAGCCGGGCACCGGCCCCGGCTGGGAGTCGATGCAGCAGACGGTCGCCTTCTCCGACCAGATCCAGCACGAGGACATCGAGATCTGCGAGCAGGTCCAGCGCGGGCTGCGCTCACGGTCCTACGATCGCGGCCGCTTCAGCGCCCGGCGCGAGAACGGGGTCCACCACTTCCAGTCGCTGGTCACCGAGTTCCTGGGCTGATCGAACCGCGCCTGCTGGGCGCGCTCAGGCGACCCCGAGGTAGACCTTCTGGATCATCGGGTTCTCGCGCAGGCTCGCTGCGCTGTCGGCGAGGACGATCTTGCCGGTCTCGATGACGTAGCCGCGATCGGCGACCTGGAGCGCCATCCGGGCGTTCTGCTCGACCAGCAGGATCGTGGTACCGGCCTGGTGCAGCCGGTCGATGGTCTCGAAGATGCCCTCGACGAGCACCGGTGCGAGGCCCATCGACGGCTCGTCGAGCAGCAGCACGCGTGGCTCGGCCATCAGCGCTCGTCCGATCGCGAGCATCTGCTGCTCGCCGCCGCTCAGCGTCCCGGCGACCTGATGACGGCGCTCCTTGAGGCGCGGGAACATCTGGTACGCGCGGTCGATGCCGGCGCGCGCGACGGCCTGGTCGCGGACGGTGTAGCCGCCCATCTGGAGGTTCTCCTCGGTCGTCAGCCTGGCGAACACGCGCCGGCCCTCCGGCACCTGCACGACGCCACGCGCGACGATCTGGTGGGGCGGCACGCCCGTCAGGTCCTGGCCGCTGAGCCGGACCTGCCCCTCGCGCGGCGGCACGAGGCCGCAGATCGTGTTGAGGGTCGTCGTCTTGCCGGCGCCGTTGGCGCCGATGAGCGTCACGATCTCGCCTTCGGCGACCGTCAGCGACAGGCCCTTGAGGGCGTGGATGTTGCCGTAGAAGGTGTGAACGTCCTGGACTTCGAGGGCCACGGCCGCGTCCGCCATCTCAGGCCTCTGCGGTCGCCGGGCCCGGCGCGTCCGGGCGGGCTCCGGAAGCCGTCTCGCTGCCGCGCCCCAGGTAGGCCTCGATGACGCGCGGGTTGCGCTGGATCTCCTCGGGTGACCCCTCGGCGATCTTCTCGCCGTAGTCGAGGACGGTGATGCGCTCCGAGATGCCCATGACGACGCGCATCGCGTGCTCGATCAGGAGGATCGTGATCCCGAGCTCATCGCGGAGCTTGCGCACGAAGGCCGTCATCTCGGCCTGCTCGGCCGGGTTCATGCCGGCCGTCGGCTCGTCGAGCAGCAGCAGCCGCGGCTTCGCGGCCAAGGCCCTGGCGACCTCGAGGCGGCGCTGGTCACCGTACGGCAGGTTGTTGGCGAGCGTGTCACCGCGGCCCTGGAGTCCGATGAAGCGCAGCAGCCGCCGCGCCTCCTCGTGGGCCATCCGCTCTTCCTCCCGGACGAACCGCGTCCCGACGACGGCGCCGATCCATGTCGACCGCAGGTTCTGGTGCTGGCCGACGAGGAGGTTCTCCATCGCGGTCATGTTCGCGAAGAGGCGGATGTTCTGGTACGTCCGGGCGATCCCGAGGTGCGAGATCTCGTCGCGCCGCAGGTCGTTGATCTCGAGGCCGCCGAAGCGGATCGCGCCCTCGTCGATCCGGTAGAAGCCGGCGATGCAGTTGAAGAACGTCGTCTTGCCGGCACCGTTGGGGCCGATGACGCTGTAGATCGAGCCCTGCTCCTGGACGAAGTCGAGCTTGTTGACGGCGAGCAGGCCGCCGAAGCGCTTGGTGACGTTCTGGGCGACGAGCAGCTCCATCGTCAGGTCACCATCCCGGTGGCCGGCTGCGAGGTCGGCTCGTCGGTCGATTGGCCCTCCGCCGGCTCGCCGGGTTCGGCCTCGTCGGACGCATGGAACTCGCGGCGGGTGATGCGTGAGGGCAGGATGCCCTCTGGCCGGTAGATCATCATCGCGATCAGCGCCACGCCGTAGAACAGGTAGCGGTACTCGGAGAATTCACGGAACAGCTCCGGGATGCCGATCAGGAAGATCGAGCCGACGACGACGCCCGGGATGCTGCCCATCCCGCCGACGATGATGATCGCGGCGACGTTGATCGACACGAACACGGTGATGCTGCTCGAGATGATCGCCCCGAGGAGGGTCGAGAAGATCGCCCCGCCGAGCCCCGCGAAGGCCGCACCGAGCATGTAGGCGAGGAGCTTCGTCTGGACGAGGTTGACGCCGAGGGCCTCGGCGACGTCCTCGTCCTCACGGATCGCGACCCACGCCCGGCCGAGCCGCGAATCGCGCAGCCGAACGGCGACGAAGGCCACGACGGCGGCGAAGGCCAGGGCGATGTAGTAGATCTGCAGCGGCCCGGCGAGGAAGCTGTCGGGGGTGACCTCGATCGGCTTGGGGATTGGGTAGATGCCACGCGGTCCGCCGAGCCACGGCTTTAGGAGGTCCGAACCGGCCAGGATCCGGACGATCTCGCCGAAGCCGAGCGTGGCGATGGCCAGGTAGTCGCCGCGGATGCCCAAGATCGGGAGTCCCAGGAAAGCCCCGAACGCCATGGCCAGGATGACCGCGACGGGGACGGCGGCCCAGAACGGCCAGTGGGCGATCCCATAGTCGCCGCTTCCGGTCAGCAGCCCGACCGTGTAGGCGCCGACGGCGAAGAACGCCACGAAACCGAGGTCCAGCAACCCCGCCAGACCCAGGGTGATGTTGAGCCCGAAGGCCATCAGGACGTACAGGGTCACGACGGCCACGACCTGCGCGAAGAAGCTGCCGACGCCCTGCGGCAGCCACAGGACGAACAGCACGCCCACGATGATGGCCGGCAGCGTCAGGCGCTGCCGACGTTCGGCCGGCAGCTCGCGGACCCGCTGTGGGATCGCCAGGCGCCGGTTGAGCGCCTGCCCGCCGAGGACCGCAACCACCGTGGCGACGGCGCCGAGCGGCGTCACCCCGTCGCTCGCGAACAGCAGTCGGGCGATCGGGTCCGTCAGCGGATTCGCGAGCATCGGCGAGCGGATCACGCCCGCGAACAGCCCGATCACGAGGAGCGCCATCAGGCTGCTGATGACCGGGCGTTGGAAGCGTGTCGGCAGGACCTCGACCGCGCCGCCGACGGCGCCGGCAGCACCGAGAAGAACGATCGGGATCCATGCGCCCGGGGTGTCGAGGCCGAACGTCAGAACGCCGTAGGTCACCGGCGAGGCGTGCAGGATCACGCCGCGAAGATCGATGACGGCCCCGAGGAGCACGAAGCCGGTCAGCGCCGCGCCCGCGATCGTGCCGGCGATCGTGGCCCCGATCATCGCCCGCAGTGGGCCGTCGGCGGCGCGTCGCGCGGTGAGGTAGCCGACGCCGATGCCGGTCAAGATCAGCGCAACCTGGCCCAGCGAGATGACCCCCTGGATCAGCGGTCGCGGATCGAAGATCGCGACGATGCCGATGAAGCAGAGGTACAGCGCGATCGCCGCGCCAAGCAATCCGAGACGGATCGCCGGCAGCCAGCCCGACCAACCGCTGGCCGTCGCCGCCAGGGCCGTCATGCCCGCGTCCCGCTGATCCGCTCGCCCAGCAGGCCGGACGGCCGGAAGACGAGGATGAGGACCAGCATCGTGAAGCCGACGGCTTTCGCCAGCCCGGCCAGACCAGGCACGCCGAAGCCGTCCAGGAAGAGCTGCGGGCCGACCGCCTCGACCTGGCCGAGGAAGAGGCCGCCGAGCATCGCCCCCGGGATGTTGCCGATGCCGCCCAGGACCGCCGCCGTGAACGCCTTCAGGCCCGGCTCGAAGCCGCTGAAGTAGTTGATCTGGCGGAACATCAGGCCGAACAGGACGCCGGCCGCCCCGGCCATCGCGGCACCCACGGCGAACGTCGTGACGATGGCGCGGTCGACGTCGATGCCCATCAGCGCCGCAGTGGCCTTGTCCTCGGAGACGGCCCGGATGGCGGTCCCGACCTTGGTCCGCATCACGAAGAAGTACAGGCCGGCCATCATGACCAGCGCGGCGATGACGACCAGCACGTCCAGCCACTTGATTCGAACGAAATCGATCGGCACGAGCTGGTCGAGCACGGCGACGTCGGGGAAGGCGTAGACGCCGGGGCCGGCCCAGCCCTTGACCGAGTACTCCAGGAAGTACGACGCGCCGAAGGCGCTGATCAGCGGGATCAGCCGCGGGGCGTTCCGCAGTGGTCGGTAGGCGATCCGCTCGACGAGCAGGGCCACGACCAGCGCGAACACGCCCGCGACGACCATCATGATCATGATCGAGATCAGCGACGCGATCGCGTTCGCGTTCAGGAAGCCGAGCCGGGACAGCGCCAGCCCGGCGAAGTAGCCGGCAAAGCCGCCGATCATGAAGATGTCGCCGTGGGCGAAGTTGATCATCCGGAGGATGCCGTAGACCATCGTGTAGCCGAGCGCCACGAGCGCGTACACGCTGCCCGTGGTGAGCCCGGTGATGACCAGGCCGGTCCAGGTCTCGAGGCCGTACTTGCCGCTGCTGAGCGTCAGGAACGAGCCGACGACCACGATCAGGACGACGCTGATCCGGAACGCCCACAGGAACGTCGCGATCGCGAGATCGGTGACGCGGTCGGCGAGCCTGACCTGCATCCTGGCGGCCCCTCCCCTTCCTACCGAATAGCCGGATGGGCCGGGCGCTGCCCGGCCCATCCGGTCGACGTCAGTGCTCCGTCGGAGCGCTGACCCGCATGCGCGACGCGACTACGGCCAGACCGGAGCCTCCGGCGGCCACTGGCCGCCGACCTCGCGGGCCGTGATCTGGTAGACGGCGATGAGCGGGGCGCCGCAGTCGCCACTCGCCGAGCACGACAGGATGCCGGTGATGCCCTGGAAGTCCTTGGTGGCGTAGATCGCGTCACGAAGGGCCTTCTTCGGGATGTAGATCGTGCCGTCGTCAGCCTCCACGGCGACCTTGTCAAGGGCCGCGTAAAGGATGTTGAAGGCATCGTACGCGTGAGCGTGGAACGCCGAGATCGGCGCGCTGCCGACCAGGGCCTGGTACTTCTCGAGGAAGCCGGTGTAGCCAGCCTGGAATGCCGAGAAGTTCGGGCTCGACAGGTACATCCCCTCGGCGTTCGGGCCGGCGGCCTCGACGAAGTCGGGAGTGAACATGCCGTCGGAGCCGATCAGCACGGTGTTCTCGAGACCCGGGACGTCGCGGGCCTGGTCGGTGATGAAGCCGCCGGCGGCCACGAAGATCGGGTAATACAGGACCTCGGGATTGGCACCCGCGACGCGGGTCAGGACCGGCGTCATGTCGGTCGTGTCCTTGCCGACCTGCTCCTGGATGACGATCGTGCCGCCCAGGGCGGTGTACTCGTCGGCGAAGACCTGCTGGAGGGCCTCGGCGTAGGCGCTGCCATCATGGATGGTGGCGGCGGTCGTCTTGCCCAGCTCGTTGTAGACGAATTCGGCCACGGCCTTGCCCTGGAACGCGTCGCTGTGGGCGGTTCGCAGGTAGCCGGCGTAGTCGGGTCCGCGGTCCGGCGAGGTCAGCGCCGGGCGCGTGTTCGACGGCGAGATCGTCGTCAGGCCGGCATCGGAGATGGCCTTGATTCCGCCGACCGCCTCGTCCGAGCAGGACGAGCCGACGAGGCCGACGATCGTCGAGTCCGCGGCCATCTTCGCCGCCGCCGCCGCGCCGCCCTCGACGGTGCACTGCCCGTCATCCGTGCTGAGGGTGATGTCGTGACCGCGGAACTTGCCATCATGGTCGGCGAGCGCGATCTTGGCACCGTCCAGCGAGTCCTGGCCAAGCGACGCGTCGGCGCCGGACAGGACGCCCCAGAACGCGATGTGGACGTTGTCGTTCGGGCCGATCGTGATCACACCCAGCTCGTCGCTGGGCGCGGGGGTTCCCTGCGTACAAGCGCCGAACGCCAGGGCGCTGACGACAGCAAGGGCTCCGAGCTTCCTGAGCTTCATGCAGTCTCCTCCTCGAAAACCGATCGCCCGGTGGGCCCGGACGACCATCGGTCGGACGCTCCTTCGACCGCCGGGCAGTGCCGCTGAACCTCCTCCCGGCCGCGCTTCCCGGATCGAACGACGATGCCTCGAACGCGAAGCTGTCGTGAATGCCCGGAGGGACGCAACGGCCGCGAAATCAGGGGCGAACTGCCGGCGGCGCGCAGGTGGCCGCCGAAGCGATAGCGTATGATAGGGAACGGCGCACCGATTGCAAGGCCGGTCGTTCGCCGCCCGGGAAGGATCCACAGGCGCGTAGCGCGCGCTCTTTCTCCCGTGCGGACGGCGGCACCGGCTCCGGATCGGGCCCGGCGGGGCTGACGCTCGGTCGAGATCGAGGTGGCGCCAATCCGACAGCGAAGGGAGCATCCCGCCGCGTGGAGTACCAGATCCGGACCGCTCGGATCACCGACATCGAGCGACTCGCCGCCCTGAGCGGTGGGCAGCTCGGCGGTGCTCTCGCCGGCCAGATCGGCGCGACCGACCTGCTTCGGCAGCTCGTCTTCCTGCCGCACGCCACAGTGCTGGTCGCCGAGCGGCGTCGCGAGCTTCTCGGCGGCGCCGTCCTGGCGATCCGGCCCAGTGTCCGGGCAGGCGGCTATGTCGGAACCATCGACCTGCTCGTCGTCGATCCGACGAGCGACCCAGACGCCGTGGCGGCCAGCCTCATCGAGGAGTGCGTCCGCTCCGCGGCCAACAAGGGCTGCGCGTCCGTCGAGGCGCCGCAGCCGGACGACCCGGCCGATCGTGCCCGCTGGGAACGTCAGGAGTTCACCGAACAGGGCACGTACCTCCGTCGGCCGGTCGCCCCGGCCGGCGGCAGGCGATAGGACGGACCGGGCCGACATGGCGCCGCTGCCGTCCGACACATAGGAGACAGGGTGGGCAAGAACGTCGCCGTCTTTGTGGACGTGGCGAACATCTTCTACGCGGCCAAGGCGGCCGGGGTGGACATCGACTACGTCACGCTCCTCAAGGCGGGCAGCGCCGGGCGAGACCTCGTGCGCGCCTACGCATATACAGGGCTCGATCCCGAGAACGAGAACCAGCGCAACTTCCACGACTTCCTGCGGCGCCACGGCTACCGCGTCGTCAGCAAGGACATCCGCAAGTACGGCGATGGCAAGGTCAAGGCCAACCTCGACATCGAGCTGGTGGTCGACATGATGAAGACCGCCCGGAACCTCGACGTCGCGATCGTCGTCTCGGGCGACGGCGACTTCGCGCCCGCGATCCGGGCCGTCCAGGAGATGGGCGTCCGGGTCGAGGTCGTCAGCTTCCGCGGCAACACCTCGTCCGACCTCATGGATGTCGCGGACCAGTTCACCGACATCACCCAGATCGCCAAGGTCGAGAAGGGCTCGTCGCGATCCGGGCGGCGGGTCGCGGGCGACGAGGCCGACCTGTCGATGACCGAGGTGCCCGAGAAGCAGTCGGAAGGCACGACGGAGCGTGGCCGCGGCCGTGGTCGAAGCCGACGGACGGCCGAGCCGGCCGCCGCGACATCGGGGCGCGGGCGCTCGCGCAGGACCGCGTCGACGTCCAGCGACGCGACGCTCGTCGTCCTGCCCGGCGAGAAGCTGTCCCGGGCTGCCGGCGCCAAGGATGCGGCTGACGAGGAAGCAGCCTCCGCCGCCGAGCTCGAGCCGGTCGCCCTCGAAGGCGACGATGGCGCCGACATCGACGGCGCCGAGAACGGTGCTGACGACGGGGCTCGCCGCCGCCGCCGCCGCCGTGGCGGCCGGGGTCGCGGGCGGGGCCGCGGACACGACGAGAGTGACGCCGAGCTCGGTGAAGTCGCGGCCGGGGACGGCGGCGACGACGCCGGAGCCGACGAGGGGGCCCTTGACGCCCCGCCATCGCGGCTGCGCCCGGCCTCGACCTTCGGGTCGGTGTGGGACTCGCAGATCGGGATCTCGGCTGCGGGACGGAGCGACGCGCCCGCGCCGCCGCCCGACGACGAGGACCTCGAGGAGCCCGAGATCCCCGAGTATCTGCTGACCGAGCGACGCCGGCGCCAGGGCGGACGTGGCCGGGGCGGCCGCGGCTCCGCGTACGCGGCAGCCCTGGAGCGCGAGCGCTACGGCGGTGGCCGCGGTGGCGGCATCTCCCGTTACGTCGAGCCGCCACGGGGCCGTGATTCCGGGACCGGCCGGCGCGAGCCGCCCGCCGCCCGCGGCGGCGGGCGCCCGGCACCGCGACCGTCCAGCGACGAGCCGTGGTCGGAGGTTCCGCCCGAGATCGAGGCGATGCTGCGGGCGCAGATCGGGCCG